>NZ_JAILXP010000518.1 GCF_020740895.1 Streptomyces sp. UNOB3_S3
GGGTGGCGCGGTCGGCACGGTGCCTCCGGGGCTGGGAAAAGATCATGGGCAGGGCGGTCAAGATCGTATCGATCTTGACCGCCCTGCCCATGACAATCACCCTCGGTGCGGCCGCGCCTCGGTGCGGCCGCGCCTCGGTGCGGCCGCCCGACGGTCCTGCCGTCAGTCCTGCGGCTTGAACCCGCGGTGCAGCGCGACGACGCCGCCCGTCAGGTCGCGCCACGCCACCTTCGACCAGCCGGCCTTCTGGAGCCGCGCGGCGAGCGCGGGCTGGTCCGGCCACTCGCGGATCGACTCGGCGAGGTAGACGTACGCGTCGGGGTTGCTGCACACCGTCCGGGCGATCGGCGGCAGGGCGCGCATCAGGTACTCGCTGTAGACCGTGCGGAACGGCCCCCAGGTGGGCTGGCTGAACTCGCAGATCACCACACGCCCGCCCGGCTTGGTCACACGCAGCAGCTCGCGCAGCGCGGTGTCGGTCTCCTGGACGTTGCGCAGTCCGAAGGAGATGGTCACGGCGTCGAAGACGTCGTCCGCGAAGGGCAGCTTCGTGGCGTCGCCGGCGGTCAGCGGCAGCCAGGGGTTGCGCTTCTTGCCCTCGCGCAGCATGCCGAGCGAGAAGTCGCAGGGGACGACGTAGGCGCCGTCCATGGCGAACGGGAGCGAGGACGTGCCCGTACCGGCGGCGAGGTCGAGGACCTTCTGCCCCGGGCGGGCGTCGACGGCCCGTGCCACGGCCTTGCGCCAGAGCCGGGCCTGACCGAGCGAGATGACGTCGTTGGTCAGGTCGTACTTCGCCGCCACGTCGTCGAACATCGCGGCGACTTCGTGCGGCTGCTTGTCCAGGGATGCTCGGGTCACGGACCCATTCTTCACCACGGCCCCGAAGGACCTCGGGCGGGGACGGCAGGACCTCGGCCAGGGACGGCAGGACCTTGGACGGGGACGGCCGCCCCGGGAAGGACCGGCCGTCTCGCGGTGCCGATTGCGCTCGCTCCTGTGGGCCCGCCGCAAGGACAACCGGTCCCCCCACCCGCGGCCCCCTCGGCAACAGGTTTTCTACCGGTCGTGCGTGTCCTCGCGGCCTGTCCGACGACTGGGCCCGCCACACTTTCGCACCGCGGGACGACCGAAGCGGCCGTCCCCGCGATCACCATCCTGCCGGGTGAAAGCGGTACGAACGGCTCCTCTTGATGCCGCCCTGACGTGCGGGGATGCGGTCCTTACGGATCACTGACGGGGCTCCCGGGCTCCCGGGCCGCCGGGCCGCACCCGGTCGACCCGGTCGCACCTCAGCGGCGCCGGTGCACCAGCCGCCCGGCCAACACCGTGGCGACGCACGTGCCCGCGCCGCGCTCCAGCAGCGTGGCCTCGTCCGGTACGTCGAAGACGGCGAGGTCGGCGCGGCCGCCGACGGTCAGCGGGGTGGCGACGGCGTCCGCCAGGCCGTACGCGTTGCGGAAGGGGTCGAGGTCCGGCTCCTCGAAGAGGATGCCCGGGGCGCCGAGGGGCGAGACGACCGTCAGGCCGGACCGCGCGACCGTCGTCGCCACCACCGGGTCCGAGCCGATCGCCACCGCCGTCGTGCCGTGCCGCAGCATCTGCTGCACCCCGCGCCGGACGCTGCCCGCCCAGCGCGTGTCGGTCATGTCGAGCGCTTCGAGCCGCTCCCCCGTCAGCGGACGGTCGCCCAGCTCCTCGTACTCGCGGGGATCCGGGTGGTAGGCACGCTTCAGCAGCCACTTGCCGTGCCACTGCCGCAGCCCCGGCGTGAGCACCCCCGGCCACCGCCGCACCCGCGCCCGCGGGTACGCCGCCGTGAGCTCCTCGTACGGGCCGAGCGCCGCGACCGTGCCGCCGTCGACGACCACCGCCCCGTCCGGCACGGGGTCCGTGCCGGGGACGGCGATCAGCAGGTCGGCCGCGTGGAGCGTCTGCAAGGGATCAGCCCGTCAGCTCGCCTCGACGATCTTCAGCTCGGGGTGGGCCGTGCCGCCCTCGATCGCGGTCGAGGACAGGTGCGAGACGACACGGTCGTCGACCGGGTCGTTCGCCGGGTCGTCGTGGACGAGCAGGTGCTCGTACGTCGTGGCGCGCTGCGCCGGGACGCGGCCCGCCTTGCGGATGAGGTCGATGATCTCCATCCGGTTGGAGCGGTGCTTGGCGCCGGCCGAGGAGACCACGTTCTCCTCCAGCATGATCGAGCCGAGGTCGTCCGCGCCGTAGTGCAGCGACAGCTGGCCGACCTCCTTGCCCGTGGTCAGCCACGAGCCCTGGATGTGGGCGACGTTGTCGAGGAAGAGCCGCGCGATGGCGATCATGCGCAGGTACTCGAAGAGGGTCGCCTGCGTCCGGCCCTTCAGGTGGTTGTTCTCGGGCTGGTAGGTGTACGGGATGAACGCGCGGAAGCCGCCCGTGCGGTCCTGGACGTCACGGATCATGCGCAGGTGCTCGATCCGCTCGGCGTTGGTCTCGCCCGTGCCCATCAGCATGGTGGAGGTCGACTCGACGCCCATGGTGTGGGCGATCTCCATGATCTCCAGCCAGCGCTCGCCGGACTCCTTCAGCGGCGCGATGGCCTTGCGCGGCCGCTCCGGCAGCAGCTCGGCGCCGGCGCCCGCGAAGGAGTCCAGGCCGGCGGCGTGGATGCGGCGGATGGCCTCCTCGACGCTCACACCGGAGATCCGCGACATGTGATCGACCTCGGACGCGCCGAGGGAGTGGATCACGAGCTGCGGGAACTCCTTCTTGATCGCCGCGAAGTGCTCCTCGTAGTACTCCACGCCGTAGTCGGGGTGGTGGCCGCCCTGGAACATGATCTGGGTGCCGCCGAGCTCGACCGTCTCCGCGCAGCGGCGCAGGATGTCGTCCATCGGGCGCGTCCAGACCTTCTCGCTCTTCGGCGGGGCGTAGAAGGCGCAGAACTTGCACGCGGTGACGCAGGCGTTGGTGTAGTTGATGTTGCGCTCGATGATGTACGTCGCGATGTGCTCGATGCCCGCGTAGCGCTTGCGGCGCGCGGCGTCGGCGGCCGCGCCGAGGGCGTGCAGCGGGGCGGAGCGGTAGAGCTCGAGCGCCTCCTCCGGGGTGATCCGGCCGCCGGCTGCGGCGCGGTCGAGGACGGACTGAAGGTCGGCGTTCTCGGTCACCGGGCGTCCCTTCGGAGGGGGTATGCGAATACTCGGGTCAGGGTACGCGAGGGGCTTCAGGCGGCCCGATACCGGGCCGGTCAGCCGCCGCTCCTCGTCAGCGTCGCCTTGACCTTGCCGCCCTTCACGTCGTCGGAGGAGAAGGCGAGGCCGCCGTCCGGGGCGAGGGTGTACGTCACGGCCGAGGTCTGGCCCGTACAGCCCGCTCCGGGGGTGCCGTCGGTGCTCTCCTCCAGGGTGATCCTCCCGGTGGTGGCCGAGGTCAGTCTCGCCTTGCTGTGGCACTGGATGACACCGAGCACGTCGTAGGTCGTGCGGACGGCGTAGGGGGCGTTGGGGTCGTCGGTGATGACGCTGGTCATGGTGCCGTTGGGGGTGCCGTCGGACTGGACGGCCTGGCCGGTCCAGGTGCCGGAGAAGTCCTTCAGGACGGTGGAGGGGCGGGCGGGCCCCGCGCTGGCGGCGGACGCGCCGGGCGAGGCCGCGTTGCCGCCGCTCCTGCCCTCGTCCCCGCCCGTGCCGGGCAGCAGGCCGAGGAAGAACGCCGCGGTGGTGGCGGCGGCCAGGGCACCGGCGACGGTCAGGACGAGCGTGCAGCCCCTCCCCTTGCGGGTGCCGATGGACACGGCGGCGGACTTGGCGGTGACCGTGGGGGCGTGGGGGGAG
>NZ_JAILXP010000519.1 GCF_020740895.1 Streptomyces sp. UNOB3_S3
GAGCGGTCTCTTTCCTCCCCGTTCCCCCCGTGGCCGGGCCGGCGGTCCCCCGTGTCTCGCGGGCCCTGCGCCCAGTCTCCGCCTTACCACACTCAAGTCGCCATGCCTGACGACCGGTTCAGAGCAAGAATTGAGCTTCGGGTCACCTCCTGCCGCGCCGCACCAGCTCGTCGGCCCACTCGTTGAGGGCCTGCGGAGTGCCGGTCAGGTCCATCACGAACAGCGGGAGCCGCAGGTCGTCCGCCCGGCAGCGGGCGTCGCGGGCATAGCCAGCCAGGGAGAAGCAGACGCTCGTCGCGGAGTCCAGCAGGCCGTACAGCCACAGGCACTCGATGTCGCGCAGGGTGGTCGGGAGGGTCGTGGGGTCGACACGGGCGACGACGCCGGTGGCGCACAGGTCCACCCCGCTCGCGGCGGGCGCCGGGCAGTTGCCGGGGCGGCGTACGTCCGGGAAGCCCAGCCAGCGCAGATAGCGCTCGGCGGACATCACCGCGTCGCGCTCGGTACGGATGGCCACCGGCCGGAACGGCGGCTTCGAGATGGCGCGGGGGCGCGGGGCGGTATCGGAGGGCGCCTCGGGCGCCTCCTCCTCCGGGCCCTTCACGCCCTTGGTCTCCTGGGGGTTCTCCACGGCGTCGCGCGGTGGCAGGACGGGCAGCCGGACGACCGTCCCGCAGGAGCAGCCCAGTTCGGGCCGGGGCCACTGGCCCTGACGGTCGCAGGAGGGGCAGCGCACCGCCACCCAGGAGTCGCGCCAGGTGCGGTGGGCGAGTAACTCGGGAGTGGCGTCGGGCGGTACCGGCAGGGTCAGCGGGGTGCCGCAGGCGCAGGGAAAGGTCGGCGGGGTGAAGGAGTGCTCCCGGTGACACGTGGGGCAGTGCACCGGCACGCTCTTGGCCATCTTCGGCTCCAGCGTAGGGTCCGTAGGGGATATGGGACCCCATCGTCCACGATGCGGGCGCGGCGGGGGAGCGAATCGGCAAGGCGGGCGCGGGAGAGTGCTCCGGGCGGCGCCGCCGGGGCGCGAACAGGATGGATGCCGGCGTCACCGCCCGGAGGTCAGGGGAGCGGTTCGAACTCCTCCACCGCGTCGATGTTCACACCGTGCGGGGTGTTCGCCTCCCGCTCGATCATGATCTCGACGAGGACGGGCCGGGAGGTGGCGACCGCCTCCTTGCGGGCCCACTCGATCGCCGGACGGATGTCCGCCGGCGCCACGACCCGCCGCCCCGAACAGCCGTAGGCCTCCATCAGCTTGACGTTGTCGGTGCCCGTCTCGTCGTAGTGGACATCGACCTGGTAGTTCATCCCGTAGCCGATGGACGCCTGCCGGATCAGGCCCAGATACTCGTTGTTGAGCATGATCAGGACGAACGGGACGCCGTACTGCGCCGCCACCGCCAGCTCCTCCGCCGTGTACTGGAAACCGTAGTCCCCGACGACGCCCACCACCTCGGTGGCGCCCCGGCCCATGCCCTCCAGCGCCTTCTTCGCCCCGATCGCCGCCGGTACCTCCCAGCCCAGGGGACCCGCCTGACCGCACACCTGGTAGTGACGGGGCCGGTGGGCCTTCTGATGCTGGCCGCCCCAGATCTGGTACAGGCCGATGGCGGTGAGGAAGTAGGTGTCCTCACCGAAGATCTCGTTGATCTCCTTGTAGACGCGGGGGGCCTTCACCGGGACGGTGTCGAAGTCCTCCCGCCGGACGAGGGTCCGCTTGAGCAGCCGGCAGCGCTCCCGCCACGACCGCCACGACCGGCACGGCCCCGCGTCCGCCCGGACCCCGCGCCGCCGGGCGGCGGCCAGCAGCGCCGCGAGGAACTCCTTCGCGTCCGAGACGACGCCCAGGTCCGGCGCGATCACCTTGCCGAGCTGGGTGGGCTCGACGTCCACCTGGACGAACGTCCGCCCGCCCCGGTAGACGCCGGTGTCCGCCCCCGTGTGCCGGTCGCCGAAGCGCGCGCCCACGGCGAGTACGAAGTCCGACTCCAGGAACGAGGCGTTGGCATACCGCTGCGAGGTCTGGATACCGGTGGTGCCCATGTGGAGCTCGTGGTCGTCCTCGACGGCCCCCTTGCCCATCAGCGTCACCTGGAACGGCACGCCCAGCAGCTCCACCAGCGCGCGCAGCTCGGCCGCCGCCCCGGCCAGGATCACCCCGCCGCCCGCCAGCACCAGCGGCCGCTCGGCCGCCAGCAGCAGATCCAGTGCGGCCTCGACAGCCGGCGGGTGCGGGACCGGGACGCGGACGGGGAGCCGGGTGTCGGTGGCGGCGTCGTAGCGGATCTCGCGCCGGGCGATGTCGACCGGGATGTCGATCAGCACGGGCCCCGGCCGCCCCTCGCGCGCGATCCGGAACGCCTCCCGGAACACCCAGGGGATCTGCGCCGCCTCCGTGACCCGTACCGCCCACTTGGTGACGGGACGGACGATCCCCACGATGTCGACCGCCTGGAACGCCTCCTGGTGCAGCTTGGCGGAGACCGCCTGGCCGGTGACGCAGACCATGGGGACCGAGTCGGCGTGGGCGGTGTACAGGCCGGTGACGAGATTGGTGCCCCCGGGCCCGGAGGTGGCCAGCGCCACCCCGACGCGACCGTTGGTGCGGGCCCACCCGTCGGCCATGTGTGCGGCGCCCGCCTCATGACGGACGATCAGGTGCTCGATGCCGCCGACGGTCTCCAGCGCCTTGTACAGCGGCAGGATCGCGGCGCCGGGGCAGCCGAAGACGATGTCGACGCCCTCGTCCTTGAGGATCCGCACGACGGCGTGCATGGCGGGGACGGTGGTCACGTGGTGCCCCCTGACAGCCGTTCGACGCCCCGGAGGAGGGCCGAGTGGTCGAGCGCGCCGTCGCCCTGCGCCCGGGCGGCGGCCACGAGCGTGGCCACCAGGGTCCCCAGTGGCAGCACGGCGCCGACCTCGCGGGCGGCGGCGGTGACGATGCCCATGTCCTTGTGGTGCAGCTCGATCCGGAACCCCGGCGGATAGTCGCGGTTGAGGAAGTTCTCCCGCTTCCGGCCGAGCACGGCGGAGGCGGCGAGCCCGCCGCCGAGGACGTCCAGCGCGGCGGCGAGGTCCACGCCGGACCTCTCCAGGAAGACGACGGCCTCGGCGCACGCCTGGATGTTGGCGGCGACGATCAGCTGGTTGGCGGCCTTGACGGTCTGCCCGGCGCCGTGGGGGCCGCAGTGCACGACAGTCGTGCCGAGCGTGCGCAGCAGGGGCGCGGCCTCCTCGAAGTCGGCCCGCTCGCCGCCGCACATCACGGACAGCGTGCCCTCGACCGCCCCGGCCTCGCCGCCGGAGACGGGCGCGTCGAGCGCCCGGACACCGTGGGCGGTCGCGTCGGCGGCGAGCGCGGCCGAGGTCCGGGGGCCGATCGAGGACATGTCGACGAACAGCGCGCCGGGGCGGGCGCTGGCCAGCACGCCGTCGTCGCCCCGGACGACGGCGGTGACCTCGCGGTCGGCGGGCAGCATGGTGACGACGACGTCGGCACCGGCGACGGCCTCGCGCACGGACCCGGCCGGGGTGCCGCCCGCGGCGGCGAGGCGGTCGAGCTTGTGGGGTTCGAGGGTGTGGCCGGTGACCGGGTATCCGGCCTTGAGGAGGTTCTCGGCCATGGGGGAGCCCATGACGCCTAGGCCTATCCAGGCGATGCGGGGGAGTTTCATACGCTTCCCTTTCGGGGTGGTTGTGGGTGCCCCGGTCCCGCCCCTTCCCGTTTCCCGGGGGCTCCGCCCCCGGACCCCCGCTCCTCAAACGCCGGACGG
>NZ_JAILXP010000052.1 GCF_020740895.1 Streptomyces sp. UNOB3_S3
GCATCCACCCGCCCGCGTCGTTCCGGGAGGAAGACGCGGGCGGGTGGATGCGGCGGATGCGACGGATACAGCGGGTCCGGCGGATACGGCGGGCGCCCGTGAACCGGGCAAGGTCGCCGTCCTCTTCCCCGGCCAGGGCAGCCAGCGCCCCGGCATGCTCGCCGACCTCCTCGTCGCGTTCCCGGAGACCCAGCGCCATCTGCGCCGGGCGCCCGCCGACGTCCTCCATCCCCCCACCGCGTTCGACGCCGCGACCCGGGACGCGCAGCGCGCGCGTCTCGCCGACACCCGGCACGCCCAGCCCGCCCTCGGCGCCGTCTGCCTGGCGGCCTACGACGTGCTCAAGAAGCTCGGCGTACGGCCCGACATGGCGGCCGGGCACTCGTACGGGGAACTGGTCGCCCTCGGCGCGGCGGGCGTCCTCTCCTCCGACGCCGTGCTGGACCTCAGCGTCGCGCGCGCCGGGGCGATCGCGGGGACTCTGGGAGAAGACCCCGGCACCATGGCCGTCATCGCGGCGGAACCGGGGAAGACCGCGGCGCTGCTGGGGGAGACCGGGCTGCTGGGGGAGGTGGTCGTCGCCAACCACAACGCACCCGAGCAGAGCGTCGTATCGGGGAGTGCCCCGGCCGTCGAGCAGGCCCTCGCCGCGGCGAAGGACGCCGGGCTGACCGCGCGCCGTCTCCCCGTCGCCTGCGCTTTCCACAGCCCCCTCGTCGCTGGGGCCGTGGAGAAGTTCGCCGCGGCGCTGGCCGGTCTGCCGCTTCGCGCACCCGGCTTCCCCGTCTGGTCCAACACGACGGCCGACCGCTATCCGGACGATCCCGTGGGCGTACGGGAACGGCTCGCCGAGCAGATCGCCGCGCCCGTGCGCTTCGTCGAGCAGATCGAGTCGATGTACGAGGCCGGGGCCCGCGTGTTCGTCGAAGCCGGCCCCGGCACGGTGCTCACCGGGCTGGTCCGCGCCGTTCTCGGCTCGCGCCCGCACCTCGCCGTCGCCTTCGAACCGCGTCCGGACGCCGGGCTGGCCGGACACCTCCAGGCCCTGGCCCGTCTCGCGGTGGCGGGCGTCCCGGTGGCGGCGGAGCGGCTGTTCGCCGGGCGCGACGCGCTCGTCGCCGACCCGGCCGCGGTGCCGGAGCGGCCGGGCTGGACGGTCGACGGCCAGCTCGTCCGCACGGCCGACGGGGTGCCGGTGGCCGGGGGGCTGCGACCGGCCCAACGGATCGGTTCCCTCGCGCCGGACCCCGCGCGGGCGGACGGCCCCGGCCTGCTGGCCGAATTCCTGCGCACCAGCCGGGAGATGGTGACGGCGCAGCGGGACGTGCTGCTGGCGTTCTTCGGTTCGGGGGAGGCGGGGAGGGCGCCGGGCGTGCCGGGCGTTCCGGCCGCGCTCGAACCCGCGACCGTGTCCGAACCGGCGACTACACCCGTGCCCGCACCGAGGCGCGAGGCGTTCACCGCCACCGCCGCGCCGGATGTGCTGGCCGCGGTGCGGTCCGTGATCAGTGAGCGGACCGGCTATCCGCTGGAGCTCATCGAGCCCGGCCTGGACCTGGAAGCCGAGTTGAGCATCGACTCGATCAAACGCACCGAGATCGTGGGCGAGCTCGGCCGACGGCTGACGGGCGCGGCCGAGCCGGCCCGGGACGCGTGGGCGGAAGGGGATCTGGAGGATCTGCTGTCGGCCCGTACGGCGGCGGCGCTCGCGGACCGGCTGAAGGCGAGGCTGGACGGAGGACGCGGGGAGGAGGACGCCGACGCGGCGACCGGCCCATCGCCCGGTGCGCACCCTCTCCATGCCGACGCTCCCACAAGCGTCACGGCCACCGCAGCCACCGCGGCCACCGCGCGATATCTGCTCCGGGACGTCCCCCTCACCGGCGCGCCCGAGCCCGACGACGCCGTCCTGCGAGGGCGCCGCTTCCTGGTGCTGGCCGACGAGGACACGCCGCTCGCCCGCGCGCTCGTCGACCGCCTCCGCGCGCTCGGGGCCGCCGCCCGGTCCGGCAGCCGCCCGGACCCGGAGGAGAGCCGCACGCGCGACGACGGCGTCATCCACCTCGCCGCGCTCTCACCCGGCACCACGCCCGTACTTCCCAGCGGATTCCCCCTGTTCCAAGCCGTCCTGAGTGATGGTCCGCGCTGGCTGCTGTGCGCCCGGCCCGCCGGGGAGGACACCCGCACGGCGGGGCTGGACGGGTTCTTCCGAACCGTCGCGCGGGAGTACCCGGACACCCTGGCCCGCGTCGTCACGTTCGCCCCCGGACGCCCCGTCACCGCGCTCGCGGACGATCTCGTCGGCGAACTCCTCGCCCCCGACCGGTGTCCGGTCGTCCGCCACACCTCCGAAGGCGTCCGGCTGGGACCGGAGCTGTTCCCGGCCCCGCTCGGCCCTCCGCTCGACCCCCTGGCCGACGGCGACGCGACGGCGGACGCCCTCGCCGCCGGTCTCGGTCCCGGCAGCGTGGCCCTCCTCGCCGGCGGGGCCCGGGGCATCACGGCCCGCGTCGCCGTCACCCTCGCCGCCGCCGGATGCCGTGTCGAGCTCCTGGGCCGCACCGACCCGTCCGGTGCCTCTGAGGACCCCGACGCCGCCCGGGCCCCCGGCATCACGGCCCTCCGCTCGATCCTCGCCGGGCGCGGCGGCCTCGCGGCCGCCGATGTCGACCGTGAGGCCCGCCGGGTCCTCGCCCGGCGCGAGGTCGCCGCGACCCTCGCCGAGATCGCGGCCGTCGGCGGCGAGGCCCACTACCACTGTCTCGACCTCCGGGACGCGGAATCCGTGCGTACCACCGTCGAGGCGATCCACGCCCGGACCGGGCACGTCGACGCCGTCGTGCACGCGGCGGGCGTCGTCGAGGACCGGCTGCTCGCCGACAAGCGGCCCGGCTCCTTCGAGCGCGTCCACGGCACCAAGGTGGACGGTGCCCGCGCCCTGCTCTCCGCGCTGCGCGGCCTGCCAGAACCCCCGCGCCTGACCGTTCTGTTCGGCTCCGTCGCCGCCGTCCTCGGCAACCGGGGGCAAGCCGACTACAGCGCCGCCAACGACGCCCTCGCCGCTCTGGGCCGGGACTGGCGGCGGGCCACCGGAAGCCGCGCGCTCACCGTCCACTGGGGCCCGTGGGCACCCGGCCCGGGCCACCCCGGCATGGTCGGACCGGAGCTCGCCCGCGACTTCGCCCGCAAGGGAATCGGGCTGATCGACCCGGCGGACGGCGTGCGCGCGCTGTTCCGCGAGCTCGCCCACGGTGATGTGGATGTTGACGAAGTGGTGCTCACGGCCACGGGCCGGCTCCCGTGACCGCGGCCCGTGAGCCCGTCGCGATCGTCGGCATGGCGGTGACCCTGCCCGGCGCGGGCGACCTCGCCACGTACTGGCGCAACATCGTCGACGGTGTCGACGCCATCACCGGCATCCCGGAGGGCCGCTGGCAACCGGAGGAGGTCGCCTGCCGTCGCGGCGGCTTCGTCGACGGCCTCGCCGACTTCGATCCGGCCCAGTTCAGGATCATGCCGACGGCGGTGCGCGGCACCGAACCCGACCAGCTGATCGCGCTGTCCACCGCCGCCGCGGCCCTCGCCGACGCGGGCCACGGCGCCTTGCCCGGTGACCGCACCCGCGTCGGGGTCGTCCTCGGCCGGGGCGGCTACCTCACCCCGCGGCTGGCCCGCCTCGGCCAGCGCGTACGGACATCGGCCCAGATCGTGCACACCGTGCGGGAGGTGCTGCCGGA
The DNA here is from genome assembly GCF_020740895.1 of Streptomyces sp. UNOB3_S3. Classification (GTDB taxonomy): domain Bacteria; phylum Actinomycetota; class Actinomycetes; order Streptomycetales; family Streptomycetaceae; genus Streptomyces. The sequence goes on from NZ_JAILXP010000052.1 coordinate 3,738, forward strand.
CATCGACGACGAGCGGCTCGGCCTCCTGCGCACGGCCTTCCTCGACGCCCTCGGCCCGTACGGTCCCGGCGACGGGCTCGGCCTCGTACCGAACTTCGCCGCCTCCCGCGTCGCCAACCGCCTCGATCTGCGCGGCCCCGCCTACACCGTGGACGCGGCCTGCGCCTCGTCCCTCGTCGCCCTGGACCACGCGGTGTCGGAGCTGACGCGCGGGCGGTGCGACGTGATGCTGGCCGGGGGAGTGCACCACTGCCACGACGCCACGCTGTGGAGCGTCTTCACCGAACTGGGCGCCCTGTCCCCCTCCCAGCGCATCCGGCCCTTCCACCGCGATGCCGACGGCATGCTGCTCGCCGAAGGCACGGGCGTCGTGGTGCTCAAGCGGCTCGCCGACGCGCGGCGAGCCGGTGACCGGGTGTACGCGCTCGTACGGGGCGTGGGGATCGCCTCCGACGGGCGCACCGCCTCCCTGGTCACCCCCGACCCCGCGGGTCAGGCCCGCGCGGTGCGGCTCGCCTGGGCGGAGGCCGGACTCGACCCCGCCGCCCCGGGCGCGCTCGGCCTCCTGGAGGCCCACGGCACGGGCACCCCGGGCGGTGACGCGGCCGAGCTGGCCGTGCTGGCGGAGGTGTTCGGCCGGCGGGACAGCGGGCCGGACGCCGGGCCGGACGCCGTCATCGGCTCGGTGAAGTCGATGATCGGGCACACCATGCCCGCGGCCGGCGTCGCGGGCATGGTCAAGGCGGCGCTGGCGATCCATCACGGAGTCCTCCCGCCGACCCTCCACTGCGACGTCCCGCACCCGGCGCTGCCGGCCACCCGCTTCCGCCCGACGCCGACCGCCCGCCCCTGGGAGGCCGGGGTACGACGGGCGGCGGTCAACGCCTTCGGCTTCGGCGGGATCAACGCCCACGTGGTGCTGGAGGAGCCGCCGGGGCCCGCCCCGGCCCCCGCCTCCCGGTCACGGCCCCGGCGGGCCGCCGTCACCGAACGCGAACGGGTGCTGCGCCTGGCGGCGGACACTCCTCAGGCCCTGGCCGCCCTGCTCGACACCGACGACGCGGCCCTGCGCGCCCTGGACGCGCACGGGAGCGGTCCGGCCCGGCTGGCGATCGCCGGACCCGGCGCCAGACAGCTCGCGCTGGCCCGCAAGGCCGTGGCCAGAGGGCGGCTGTGGGGCGGACGCGGCGGCCTGTGGTTCGCGCCGGCGCCGCTCCTCGGACCCGGCGGGGGACGGACGGCGTTCGTCTTCCCCGGTCTGGAGGCCGAATTCTCTCCCCAGGTGGACGACGTGGCCGACCACTTCGGAAGGGAACGCCCCGACACCGGGAAGCCGCGAGTCGGCGACGTCACCGGTCACGCGGCCGCCCTGCTCGACGTCGGCGGACTGCTGTCGGCCGCGCTCGACCGCATGGGGATCCGCCCGGACGCCGTCGCCGGCCACAGCGCGGGCGAATGGACCGCGATGATCGCGGGAGGGATCTTCCGCGAGGACAGGCCGGGGGAAGCGCTCCGCGACACCGTCATCCGGCATCTGCGGTTTCCCGCGCTCGCCTTCCTGGCGCTGGGCGCCCCCGCCGCACGGATCGAGGACGTGCTGCCCGGATACCCCGGCGTCGTCCTCTCCCACGACGACGCCCCGCACCAATGCGTCGTCTGCGGCCCCCGGGAACAGCTGGAGAACCTCGTGGCCCGGCTGCGCGGCGAGGGGGTCCTCGGCCGCGTCCTGCCCTTCCAGTCGGGGTTCCACACCCCCATGCTGGCGCCCCATCTCGACGATCTGCGGGACGCGTTGCCCCGCCTCGCCATCCACCCGGCCACGACGCCGGTGTGGTCGGGAACACTGGCGGCGCCCTTCCCCGACGACGAGGCCGGCATCCGGGAGCTGTTCGTCCGCCACCTCCTCGAACCGGTCCGCTTCCGGCAGCTGACCGAAGCCATGTACGCGGCGGGGTTCCGGACCTTCGTCCAGGTCGGCGCGGGCCAGCTCCCGGCACTGATCGGGGACACGCTCACCGGCCGCGAACACCTGGCCGTCGCCGCGAACTCGCCGCGCCGCGGCGGCCTCGCCCAGCTCGACCGGGTCGCGGCCGCACTGTGGACCGCCGGCGCGGAACCGGACTTCACCGCTCTCGGCGGACACCGCCCGACGACACGCCTCGACCTGGGGGCCGGTCCGGTGTCGTTGCGTCCCCAGGCCCGGGAGCGGCTCCGCGCCGCGCTGGGCCGGGCCCACGGCGGCCCTGCCACGGGCCCCGCCACTCCGCTGCGTGACCTCGCCCGGCGCAATCCCGCCGCCGCCGAACTGGAGGCGCTGCTCACCGAGACGGCCACCACGGCGGCCGAACTGTTCACCGCCGCGGAGCGTCCCGGCGGGGCCGGGCGGACAACGCCCCGTACGACGTCCCGCACAACCGCTCCCGCCGTCACCCGCCGCGTCGTCAAGGTCGGCGTCGACGACATGCCGTACCTCCTCGACCACTGCTTCTACCGCCAACGCCCCGGCTGGCCCGACCTCGCCGACCGCCGGCCCGTCGTCCCCGCCACCACGATCGTCCAGCTCATGCTGGACGCCGCCGGTGCGGCGGGGACCCCCGTCGCCGTGCGCGACGCCCGCTTCCTGGAATGGACGGTCGCGGAACCGCCCGTCGCCGTGGAGCTGACGGTCACCGCCGGACAGGACGGTGGCGGCTGGCACCGGGCCGCGTTCGGCCACTACGCGCGCGCCGGCATCCGGACGGCCGCCGGTTACCCGGAGCCGCCCGCCCCTTGGCCGTGCGACGAACCCGAGGCCGCGCCCTCCGTCCCGGCCCGGGAGATGTACGAGCGGCGATGGATGTTCCACGGACCGCGCTTCCAAGGCGTCACCGAGGTCGTCGCGCTCGGGGAACGGCACGTGCGGGGCGTCCTCACCTGCCCGGACGCGCCCGGAGCTCTTCTGGACAACGTCGGCCAGCTGCTCGGTTATTGGCTGATGGCGACCCACGCCGACCGTACGGACATCCTCCCCGTGGGCATCCGGGAGATCGTCTTCCATGGCCCCCACCCCTCGCCCGGCTCCCGCGTCGACTGCCACATCCGCGTCACCCGGATCACGGACAAGGTGCTGGAAGCGGACGCCCAACTCGTGCACGAGGGCCGGGTGTGGGCCGGGATCCACGGCTGGCAGGACCGCAGATTCGACTCGAACCCGACGACGGTCGCCTTCCACCGGACGCCCGACCGCCGTACGCTCTCGGCCCCGCAGCCAGGCGGCTGGCAGCTCGTCTTCGACCATTGGCCCGACCCGGCCTCGCTGGAGCTGATGATGCGCTGCCAGCTCGTCGGCGAGGAACGGACCGCCTTCGCGCGCCGTCCCGCGCCCGGCCGACGGCAGTGGCTGCTCGGCAGGGTCGCCGCCAAGGACGCGGTGCGTCGCCATCTGTGGGCGCACGGGGAGGGGCCCGTCTTCCCCGGCGAAGTGCGGGTGCACAACGAGCCCTCGGGACGTCCCCGCCCGGAGGGCGTGCACGGCCGCCGGCTGCCGCCGCTGGACCTGTCCCTCGCGCACTGCCGGGAAGCGGCCGTCGCGCTGGTACGGCCCGGGGGCATCCGGGCGGGCATCGACATCGCGGAGATCACCGACCGGCCGGCCACGGCCTCCGACGCGGTGCTCGCCCCCGGCGAACGCGCTCTCTTCCGGCACCTTGGCGGCGGGCCCGAGCAGCTCGCCCGGTTCCGGACGGCCAAGGAGGCGGCCGCGAAGGCGGAGGGGACAGGGCTGCGCGGCGATCCGCACGGATTCCTCGTCACGGCCCCGGACCGCGACCGCGCCGACACCCTCACCGTCCGGGCGCCCTCGGGACGCTCGTACGCCATCCGTCTCGCGCGTGTCGACAACCCACCCGGACTGCGGCCCAGGAGCTACATCGTCGCCTGGACCCACGACGAGTCCCACTCCCCGCCCTCGACGAACGGACAGCAGCCATGACCACCACGTCCAACGACACCGAAGCGACCGCCGTCCTGACCCGGGTCACCGAGGCGCTGGACGTCGTCCTCGACGGCTTCCCACCGGACCCCGGCACCGTCACGATGGAGACCCGCTTCGTGGACGACCTGGACCTGGAATCCATCGACCTGGTCACCCTCACCGCCGAGCTGCGCTCCCAGTACGGTGAACGCGTCGATTTCCCCGCCTACTTCGCCTCGCTTGACATCGACCGGATCGCGGATCTCACCGTCGGGGACCTGGTGCACCACATCGTGGAGCGCCTGCGATGACAGCACTGCACGTCGGTCCCACCCGCCTCAACGTCGAGTGCCTGGGCGATCCCGGTCGGCCGGTCGTGGTGCTCGTCCACGGCCTGACCCTCAACAGCCTGGCCGCCTACTACTTCAGCGTGGCCGGAGAGCTCGCAGCCGCCGGCCACCGCGTCGTGATGTACGACCAGCGCGGCCACGGCCGCAGCGAACGGCCGCGCACCGGCTACCGGCTCCAGGAGTTCACCGCCGATCTCCTCGCCCTCCTCGACACCCTCGGCATAGCCGGTCCCTTCTTCCTCGTCGGCGACTGCTTCGGCGGGGCGGTCGCCATGGACTTCGCCGTTCAGTACCCGGACCGGCTCATCGGCGTCGCCCTGATCGAGTCGGTCCTCCCCACCCGTGACTGGGCACGGGAAATGGGCCGGCTGCTCGCCCGGCTCGCGGAGGCGGCCCGCGATCCCCGGGCGGTCGGCCCGATCGAGAGGGAACACGGCCGCGACGCGGCCCGGGCGGCCCATCGGTCCCGGCCCCTGCTGCTCGACACCACCCTGGTCGAGGACGTCGCGGCCAGCCGTACCCGGGAGGAGGCCGACTGGAGCTCCCTCGACATACCGGTACTGGCCCTCTACGGCGGGGACTCCCCCCTCGCCCCGACCGCGCCCTCCGCGCTGGAACGCGTCCTGCCGCGCTGCCGCACCGTCACCATCCCCGGCCACGGTCACCGCGTCCTCGTCGACGCCCGCGAGACGGTCGGTGGGCTGCTGGTCGACTGGATGCGCGAGGGCCATCGGAGGCGCCAGGGGGCGGGTACGCCATGAGCCGGTTCCTCTTCGTCGTCCCCCCGCTGGCGGGGCACATCAACCCGGCGGCGGCCGTCGCCGCCGAACTCGCCGTGCGAGGCCACCGCGTGGCCTGGGCCGGGCCTCCCGAGGCCATCGTGGACGCGGTCGGCGCCGACGCCGAGGTGTACCCCTGCGCGGGCCCGGCGCGGGTGCGCCGGCCGCCGGGGTCGCGGGGGGCCGCGGCGCTGCGGCTCCTGTGGGAGGACTTCCTCCTGCCGCTGGCCGAGGCGATGACCCCGGGCACGCGGGAGGCGATCGGCGCGTTCCGCCCGGACGTGCTCGTGGCCGACCAGCAGGCTCTCGCCGGAGCCCTGGCGGCCGAGCGGCTCGGGGTGCGCTGGGCCACCTCGGCCACCACCCCGGCGGACGTGGGCGGATACGCCGCCGCCCTGCCCAGGATCGAGGAATGGATCCGCTCCCTGCTCACGCGGCTGCGCGAGCGGTTCGGCGACCCCGGGGCCACGCACGACCCGCGGTTCTCCCCCGATCTCGTACTGGCCTATACCGTCGCCGAGCTGGTGGACACGTCGGTGCCCAATGTGCGCTTCGTGGGTCCCGCCCTGCGCACCCGCCGTACGGCGCCGGACTTCCCCTGGGAATGGCTCGACCTGAACCGGGCCACCGCCCTGGTCTCCCTCGGGACCGTCAACACCGATACCGGCGGCCGCTTCCTGGCCGAGTGCGCGGCGGCCGTACGGCGACGGGCGCACCGCTTGCAGGCCGTGATCACCGACCCCGGCGGGGTGCTGGCCGGGACGACGGACGACACCGTGCTCACCCTGCCGAGGGTCCCTCAACTCGACCTGCTGCCCCGGATGTCAGCGGTGATCTGCCATGCGGGGCACAATACGGTCACCGAATCGCTGTGGCACGGGGTTCCGCTCGTGGTCGCTCCCATCCGCGACGACCAGCCGTTCGTAGCCGCCCGGACCACGGACGCGGGTGCGGCGGTGCGGGTGCGCTTCGGCCGCGCCGACCACGCCCGGCTGGGGGCGGCGCTCGACACCGTTCTGGACGGGCCGGACCACCGGGCCGCCGCCCGGCGCCTGCGGGACCGGCTGCGCGCGGCCGGCGGCGCCGGTGCGGCCGCCGGGCACCTGGAGGCGCTCGCGGCAGGCCCGTGACCGTAGTGCTGTTCAGTTCCGGCGGGCGAGGAGCCGGTAGGCGTTGGAGAAGGACGTGCGCCGGGCGACCGGGTCGAAGGCCCTGTCGAGCGCGTACGCTGCCATCACGGCCGGCAGGCCGCTCGTCCACAGGAGCTTTCGCACGCGCCGTGCCGTGGCGGACGGCGGCCGAGGATGCCAGGGGGCGTCGTCCCGGGGCAGGACGTGGGAGAGCAGGAGCCCCACGGCGGCGGCGAGGTCCACCGGCCGGTGTGCCACCGCGCGTTCCACCTCCATCACGGTGAAGCCGGCGTCGTCGAGGGCCTGCCGGAGGTTGCGGCAGGGCATCATATTCAGGTGCTGGGGCTGGAACCACGGCAGCCACCAGCGGCCCAGTGCCCGGGAGTACACCGATTCGGGGTCCGGTACCTCGATCTGGAGCAGCCCGCCGGGAGTCAGCGCGGTGTGTACGGCCCGTAGCTCCGCGCGGGGGTCGGGGGTGTGCTCCAGGTAGTGGTGCATGCTCACCACGTCGTACCGCCCTGCCAGGGAAGGGGCCATGTCCGTGAACATGCCCCGCAGAGCCTGGTCGATCCGCCCTTCCGTTTCAGCGAACGTCACGCCTTCGCCCTGGTCCAGGCCGTGGAACGCGGTCTTCGGGAAGACCTGCCGCGCCGCTTCCGGGAAGTAGCCGTACCCCGTGCCCACGTCCAGCCAGCGTTCGGGGTCGACGAAGGGGCGCATGGACTCCGCGGCGACCAGGTGGCGTTGTTTGCTGCGGGAGGACCCGAGGAGTCTCTCGGCGGACTCCCGGCCGAGCCCGTCGTAGCAGTCGCGGTAGTAGAACTCCAGGCCCTGTTCGTTGAGTCGGGGGTTCTGGAAGTGGTGGCCGCACGTGAGGCACCGGTCGATGACGAAGGTGCCGGGTTTGTGCTGGAGGAGGTCGGTGGTGCGCAGCCGCTCGCGCAGTCTGCTCGACTCGCACCAGGGGCAGGTCTCCCGTCTGGGGTCGAAGAACCGCTCGGTGCCGGAAGCCAGGTCCCGCTGGTAGCGGGGACGGAGGGTGGCGATGTGCTCGGCTCGCGTCGTCACCCTTGATGTCGTACCACTCATCCGGCCGTTCTGAACCACGGGTGCCCGGAGCAACTCCAAAGAGGGAAAGGGACCGGACGGACCATCCGAAGGGCCCAAAGGGTCTGAAGAGTCCGAAGTCCCGCAAATTCCCTAGATCGTTTGTGTTTCGCTGGCCGTCATGACGACCGATACCGCTGCCGGGCCCCATCGCGGTCCTGACGCCGGACAGCCGCCGTTCTGCGTCCTGCTGGGCCCCGACCACGCCGGCAAGTCCACGGTGCTGGCCGCGCTGGGCCGGGAGGCTCCGGCGTGGCGGACGGTGTCCGCCGACGGAACGCTGCTGGCCCCCGAGCACGCCCTGCTCAACCGGCTGCGCCGCGAGCTCGTCCGGGAGGTCGCGCCCAACGGGCAGGCATGGTCGGCGGATTTCCTCACCACCATGGTGCAGACGGCCGTCGTCCATCTCCGCGACGAGCTGCTGCGCTCCGGTCCCCGGGTGCCCGCCGTCGTCGACTCGTACTACTACAAGTACCTCGCCAAATGCCGGCTGGCCGGGGCGGCGGACCACCACCCCATGTTCGCCTGGTGGCGTTCCTTTCCCCGGCCGCGCCATGTGATCTACCTCGACGTGACGCCGGAGACGGCCTGGCGGCGCAGCCGCGAGGGCGCCGACACCAACCCTCTGGAGCACTACGGCCCGCGGCCCGGCCGGGACGAGTTCCACCGGTACCAGAGGGACCTCGCCAAGGCCATGTGGGACGAGATCCGGGACCTGCCGGTGACCGTCGTCGAGGAACAGGACGACCCCGCGCACACCGCCGAATCCATACGGAGAGTGCTTGTCGATGAACTTGGCTGAATCCTGGGCGGACCCGGGCCGGGTGCGCCGCTACCGAGAGCGGGTCCTCGCCGAACGCGCCCGGCTGCGCGCCGCCTTCGCCGACCCCGACGGCCACCAGCGCGCCGTCCTGGCCGACCTCCTGGAATTCAATTCCGGCACCGCGTACGGGAAGCGGCACGGCTTCGGCGCCATCCGCACCCTGGCCGACTACCGCAAAGCGGTCCCGGTGCAGACGTACGCGGACCTGGAGCCCTGGATCGAGCGCGCGGCGGCCGGTGAGACCGGTGTCCTCACGGCCGATCAGCCCGCCGTGTTCTTCACCAGCAGCGGCAGCACCGGTGCCCACAAGAAGATCCCGGTCACGCCGCGCTTTATGCGCACCACGTTCTTCCCCTTCTACTACGCGGCGTGGGCGCCGCTCATCGAGCACTTCCCGGACGTCCTCCAGCACCCCGGCGCCGTTCTCAACCTCAAGCACGACCCGCTGGCGGCCCCGCCCACCACCGCCTCCGGCCGCCCCCACGTGGGCGCGAGCCAGGTGGACTTCGGCGAGAGGTTCGGCGAGCCGCTCTCCGCCGAACCCGGCACCGGCGCCCCCTGGGCGACCCTGCCGGTCCCCGTCGAGGCGGGCGAGCACCTGGAGAAGATGTACCTGCGGCTCCGCCTCGCCGTGGAGAACGACGTCCGCTGCGTGATCGGCATCAACCCGGCCATGGTCGCCGCCCTGCCGTACCAGCTGAACCTGTGGTGGCCGCGGATCGTCAAGGAGATCCGCGACGGCACCCTGGGCGGGCACCCCCACGGCGCGCCCGACCCGGAGCGCGCGGCCGCGCTCGACCGGCTCGCGGAACGCCACGGCACCGTCCGCCCGTCGCACATCTGGCCCCGGATGCGCGCCATCTTCTGCTGGACCACCGGCCTGGCCAGGCTTTACCTGCCCAGGCTCCGCGAACAGTTCGGGCCCGGCGTGACCCTGCTGCCCGCGCCCGTGGCCGCTTCCGAGGGACCCGTCGGCGTGGCCCTGGACCGGCACCCCTCCGCCGGCAGCCTGGTCGTCACCGCCTCGGTGTACGAGTTCGCCGACGCCGACGAGGACCTCGCCCCGGACACGGCGACCCTCGGGCCGCACGAGCTGGAACCGGGCCGCGACTACCACGTCGTCTTCAGCCACGTCGGCGGGCTCTACCGCTACGCCGTCGGCGACGTGGTCCGTGTCGTGGACCACGACGGGGGAGTGCCCCGCCTGGAGTACACCGGCCGCGGCACCCGCTCCGACCACGCGGGAGAGCGGCTGCGCGACGCCCAGGTCGTCCGGGCCGTCGAGACCGCCCTGCGCGCGGGCGGCCTCGAACTGCACAACGTGGCCTGCCGCGTCGACCGGTCGCGCTACGAGTTCGCGGTCGCCCCGCGCACCCCCTGGAACGACGAGGAACGGACACGCTTCACCGCGCGCCTCGACGACGCCCTGCGCGGCGAGTCCGCCGGATACCGGCTGGCGCGGGACGGGAACCGGCTCGGGGCGCCGTCACTGCTGTGCCTCGACGCGGACGCCTTCCTGCGCGACTGGCAGGAGACCGTCGCCTCCGGCATCCGGCCCACCCAGGTCAAGGACCGGCTGTTCCGGCAGGAACCGGAGCGATGGGCCCGGCTGACCGGAGGCACGCCCACGGCCACCGCACCTTTGGGGAGAAACGAACCGTGACCGCACTGCACGACCCCGTCGAGCGCACCGCGCTGCTCACCGCCGCCCTCCGCGCCGTGGAGACCCGGCGGGAGGACCGGCTCTACGAGGACCCCTACGCCGCGACCCTGTGCGGCGACACCGGCATGGCCCTGCTCGGCGAGGTGCGCGCCGCGGCCGTGACACCCGGCGAGGACGGCACGCTGCCGAGCACTCCCGACTACAACGCCATCCGCACCCGGTTCCTCGACGACCTCCTCCAGCGGGCTGCGGCCGACCCGGGGACGACCCAGATCGTGCTCGCCCCCGCCGGCCTGGACTCGCGCGCCCACCGCCTCGACTGGCCCGGCCGCGTCCGGTGGTTCGAGCTCGACCGCCCGGCGGTGCTCGACCACAAGAGGCGGCTGCTGGGGGCCGAGCCGCCCCGCGTCGACCGGCGCGAGGTCGCCGTCGACCTCACCTCGCCCGACTGGGAGCGGGAACTGCGGGAGGCCGGGTACGACCCGGCCGTCCCCTCGGTCTGGCTGGTCGAGGGGCTGCTCTACTACCTGCCCGGGGACGAGGTCGACCGGGTGCTGGCGCGCATCGCCGCGATCTCGGCGCCGGGCAGCACCATCGCCGCCGACCTCGTCAACGAGGCCGCCCTCACCCAGCCCCGTATGAAGGGTCTCCTCGACGTCTTCGCCGGCTGGGGCTGCCCCTGGATCTCCGGCACGGACGAGCCCGAGGCGCTCTTCGCGCGCCACGGCTACGAGGCGCGGGCGGTGCAGCCGGGCGAGGAGGGAGCCGACTTCGGGCGCTGGCCCGACCCGGTGGTCCCGCGGCCGGAGCCCGGGGTCAGCCGGGTGTTCTTCGTCCACGGCCGGAAGCGCTGACATGCGCGCCCGTGCCATGAGCCGGGCGCCGGAGGCCGGGGCGCCCGCCGGCCGGCCCCGGGTCCTCCTGGCACCCGTCACCATCACCCCGTCCAAGCCGCTCACCCCCAGCCACCTCAAGGGGCTGCTGTGGACGGACGTGATGTTCCGGGCCACCCGGCAGCTCGCCGACGTCACCTACCGCTGCAGTCACAGCACCTACCACCTCTGCGAACAGACCCTGGCCTTCTGGGAGTTCCTCGACCGGACCCAGGGCGACAGGAGCTACGACGAGGCCACCGAGGAGGACATCGGCCGGCTCTACGTCGCCTTCCGCGCCGAGCAGGGCCGGGTGCCGGCCGAGGACCTGCGGCACTACGCGGACGCCGTGGAGGACGGATGGGTGCACCCCGCGGGCGAACGCGTCCTGCGGCTGTGGACCGGACAGTACGCGGAGCTCGGCCTGCACGACCCGGGACTGCTGCGCCACCAGCCACCCCGGTACGACCTCGACACCGCCCTCGACCGGCTCGACGCCCTGGGCATGTGCCTGGACCAGCGCGCGCTCGGCGGTCCCGTCCACCTCGACCTCACCCGCTTCGGCCTGCCGCTGCGGCAGCTGGTGACCGCCGACGGACGCCCCAACTACCTCGCCTGCGCCCTGCGGGAACTCATGCCGCTGGCACCGGACTTCGACGAGGTGGTGCTGCTCCACGACACCGAACTCGACTCCGACTACCAGCAGCTGGCGCGCGTCCTGACCGCCCTGGGGACCGGCGTCCGCCGTGTGCCCATCGGGCGGGTCCCCATCGACGGCCGGATCCGCTCGGCCCGCCACGGCGGCTGGCACGACACCCACGCCCGGGCGCTCCTGGACCGCGCCCGCGCCGACCACGGCGATGCCGCCGTCCGGCTGGGCATGCGGCTGTACTTCATCGCCGTGCTCGGCCCGGGACAGCAGCAGTCCTTCCGCGCCGACCTGCTCCGGCAGTGCCTGCGCCGGGCCGAGCGGATGATCGACTCCGCGGGCCCGGACCTGGACGGGACCGCGGACGGGACCGTCGCCGAACTGCTGGCGCGCCACCGCGGTGACCACCTCCACGTCAATCCCTACCGGCTGACGTCGAGCCTGCTGGGCACCCGGCGCCCGGCACCCGTCCCCGGCCTGCTCTCGGGGGTGTTCCTGTGAACCAGGTCCAGCACCACCTGCGCGAGGCCGCGGCGGCCCGGCTCGCCGCCGTACGCCCCGACCTCGCGGCCCGGCACGACCTGGCCACCCTCGACGGGCTGCTGGCCGCGCGGGCCGACGTCGCGGCGGCCGGCGGCGAGGAGACGGTCCTGGTCGCCGCGGTCGTCCACCGCTTCGACCTGGACCGCTGGATCCGCTCGACCTGCGGCTTCGCCCTGGGACTCGACCCCGAGCGGGCCGAGGCCTGGCGACGGTCGTTCACCCGCACCGTCTTCCTGGCGGGCAACCCGCTCCATCTGCGGGACCGGTTCTCCTTCGCCTCCGTCGCCGACGACGCGTCCGCGGCCTGGACGCCGCCGGGCCCCGCGGCCGCGACGACGGGCCTGCGCAGGCTCCTCCGGCTGTTCACCGGTTCCGCCCCTCTGTCCGGACATTCCGGGATCACCGTCGAGATCCCCACGGCACCGGGCCGGGCACACCGACCGCCCGTGCACCGGGTGCTGTATCTGGCCGCCGCCGCTGACCGCACCGTCGCCGGCGCACTGGTGCACCTCAACCACACGCTGGCCGAGGGCGTGCTCGACGGACTGATCGCCCCCGGCGACCGGCTCACCGTGCGCCTCCTGCCCAGACTGGCGGGGGTGCTCGGGGAACTGGAACAGGTCCGCGTCGTCACCGACGCCCGTTCCCCGGACCGCCTGATGGCCGCTGCGGGGCTGAGCAAGGCCTGCGGCTGACGGCGGTGGGGGACGGTCAGGGTTCGTACCAGACGACCCCCTCGCCGCCCTCCTGGGCGATGGTCTTCGTCATGATGTTGCCGTCGCGCTGGTACTTCGGGTGCTGGGCCAGGAAGCCGCCGATGGACGTCAGCGCCGTCGCGTCGCACACCCCGTCGGTGCGGATGCAGAAGCGCTGCACCGGGATGCCGTCGAACTTCTCCGGGCCGGGGCCGGGGGAGGTGAACCCGAAGGCGCTCCAGCCCTTGGGCAGCTTGGCCCAGATGCCGGTGCCCGGCTGCATCGGGTCGGAGTAGAGCTTGCCGCTCACCAGCGAGCGGGGTATCCCGGTCCCACCGCTCGCTATCTTCTGGAGCACCTGGTCGGCCGCCTGCGCGCCCTGCGAGTAGCCGACGATCGTGAGCCGGGCGCCGGGGTCACGGCGGTGGGTCTCCTCGGCGGCGGCCAGCAGATTGCGGTAGCCCTCGCGCACGCTGGTGTCGAAGCTCGGCGCGGCCGGGTCGGGGAACTGGTTGCGGCCGTTGAGCCAGGGGCCGGCGCTCGCCGGGTAGCACACCGGCACCGGAATGCCCCCGTCGAGGTGCTTGTCGGCGAACGCGTAGCTGCCGGTGCAGCCGGGCGCGGGCGCCGCCGCGCCGGTGCCGCCCAGCTCCAGGTAGTAGTGGCGCGCCGGATCCGCGTGGGCGGCGGCGGGCACGGCGGCCGTCATGGCCGTCATGACCGCCGCCGCCCCGGCGACGATCGCCTTCCTCCATGTGCGGGCCAGGGTCATCGCTCTGTTTCTCCTTGTGTCGACGTACAACCACCTTGGTGTGCCTGGATGTTAGGTGCTGCCGTTGACATCGGGATGAAACCGCTCGCCGGACCGCCCCGGCCCGAGGTGTTCGACGAGCGCGCGGAGGACGAGGAGGCCGGGGATCCCGGATCCCGTGGCGCCCAGCTCGTGCCAGGTCCCGTCGATGTCGAGCCCGACGGCTCCCGGCCCGGTCCGCAGCCGCCGGACGCGCGGCCACCGCGCGCGCACCTCCCCCCACCCGATCTCCTCCCCGGTGAGCCAGACCTCGCCGAAGGCCAGGCGCTCGCCTCTGGCGAGCGCGGCCAGCGCCCTCGGCAGCCGGGCGCCGACGACGCCCCGCTCGATCCCGGACCACCATTCCGGCGCCTCGCCCTGTTCCGGGCCGCCGCGCAGTACGACCCGTTCCCCGTCGACGTCGGTGAGCGCGTGGGCCGTACCGCCCGGACGCGTGGCTTCCGTCCGGTAGACGGAGGTCGTGTCGTAGCGGACGACGTGGATCCGGCCCTTGACGGCGACCGTCAACCCGTTCTCGTACAGGTCCAGTCGCGCGGCGTCGCGCGTGTGCGCCGCCCCGGCCGACCCGACGTGCCGGACGAGGGCCAGCAGGGCCTTCGCACGCGCCGTGCCCGCCGTACTCGTCGTGTACGCGGCGGCCGCGTAGGTGGCGAGCCGCCTGCCGAGCCGCTCGCGGCCGGCCGCCGCCGAGATCCTCGCCAGCAGCAGCTCCTCACCGCGCGTACGCCGCGTGGGGTCGCTCACCGCGTGGTTCCGGTGAGACCGAGGCGGATGCCGCCCTTCATGTCGCCCCCGCGCAGAATCGTCCGGTGTGCCTGCCGCAGCAACTGGCCCGGAGAGACCCCCAGATCGTCGGCCAGACGGCGGCGGGTACGGTCGTACACGGTCAGCGCGTCGGCCTGCCGGCCGCTGAGGTACAGCGCGCGCATCAGCATCGCGGCGACGGGTTCGTTCAGGGGCTGCGCCACCGTCAGGGCGGCCAGCTCGGCGATCGCCTCGGAGTGCTGGCCCAGCCGCAGCTGCCAGTCGAGCTTCCGCTGCACGATGACGATCCTGCGTTCGGTGAGCCGCAGCCGCTCCAGCTCGGCGAACGGCCCCGGCTGGCCGGCCAGCGGCTCGCCGCGGAACAGGTCCAGCGCCTGGGAGCAGGCGCGGACCGCCCCGGCCAGATCGCCCGCCCGCTCGGCCGCGCCGGCCGCGGTGACCAGCTCCTCCACCCGCGCCACGTCCACGGTGACCGCGCCGGGGAGCAGCCGGTAGCCGCTCCGGTCGCGCTCGATCACCGAGTCCGGGCCGCCTCCCGCGCGCAGGACCTTGCGCAGCCGGTAGATGTACACCGGCACCACGTTGGTGTTCGGCGGCTCCTCGCCCCACACCCCGTCGGTCAATTCCTGTCGGCTGACCGACCGGCCCAGGCACAGGGCCAGCGCCGCCAGTACGGCCTGCTGGCGCAGGTGCCCCAGGTCCACGGGCTGTCCGTCGCGCCAGGCCCGCAGGGGGCCGAGCACCGATATCCGTAACCGCGGTCCGGGGACATGGCGGGCGGCGGCCGGTGGCAGCGGGCCCGTCACCTGCCTGCGGGGGCCGCGGCCGGGGGCGACGAGGCCGCAGTCGAAGGCGTGGACGATGGCGGCGGCCCGGTCGCGCAGCCCGAGCGCGGCGAGGATCCGCGTGAGGTGCCCGGCCACGGCCTCCTCGGGGATGGCGAGGGCGGTGGCGATCTCGTCGTCCCGCAGGCCGCAGCCGACCGCGTAGAGAACGTCGCGCTCCTGGCGTCCCAGGGTGGTGACGGCCTGCCGGCCGGCGGTCGTGGTGATCGGCATCGTGGCTCCCCGTGTACCGGGCCGCTTCTTCGCGGCGGATCACCGTCGACGGTGGCCTCTGGGCGGGAGAACGGACAGGCCAATGGACCGGCCGTATGCGGCCGGTGGCCACGCTAGAGTCCGTCAGCTGGGGAAACACATGTCCGAGAGGTACGAGAGTCCGAGGGGTTCGAGGGGGAGGCCGTGATCTGTGGCCAGTGAGTTCAGCACGCTGTTACGGCGGCTGCGGCGCGACGCGGGAATGACTCAGGAGGCCTTGGCGGAACGCGCCGGGGTGGGCGTACGCACCATCCGCGGCCTGGAGACCGGCGAGCGTGCCGACCCCCGGGTGACCACGGTGCGCCGACTGGCCGACGCGCTCGGGCTGGCGCCGGCGGAGAGCGAGGAGCTACTTGCCGCCGCGGTCAGCCGGTCCGGGCCGGAGGCCCGGTCGGACGGGCGGTCCGACGACCGGCTCGACGACCGGGCCGATGGCCGGCCCGGCCACGCCGAACCGGCCACCGGGCGGCCGGATCCGGCCGAGCGGGGTGCGGGGGAGCCGGCTCCTGCCGGGCCTTTCGCCGGAGGGTGGGCGTCCGGCGAACCGGCTGCCGGGCCGTCGGCTTCCGCCGGATCTGCCACTGGAGGGTCGGCTTCCGCCGGGCCCGTCACCGGGCCACCGGCTACCGGCGATCCGGCCGGGAGACAGCCGGCTCCTGCCGAACCGGCCACAGGACAGCCCGCTTCCGCCGAACCGGCCATCGGGCAGTCCATTTCGGCCGAATGGATCACCTGGAGGTCGGCCCCCGCCGAGCCCGGCGCCGGAGAGGCGGCTTCCACCGAACCCGTCCCCGGGCGGCCGGCTGTCACGCGACCCGCCCCCGGGCAGCCGGCTCCGGGCGAGCCGGCCGGTGGATCGGCCGCCTGGCAGCCGGTCTTCGACGGCCCCGCCGTCGGACTGCCGGCTCCCGCCGAAAGGGCTCCCGGGCACCCTCCCTCCGCCCTGCACGGCACCCTCGCCGACGTCGCCGAGCAGCTCGCGCACGCCGTGGCCGCGCGGTGGCAGCGGGAGGAGGAGCAGCGGCAGGTGCACGATCCGTATCCGCTGCCGGTGCGCTGGCGGGCGGTGGCCGAGGAGCTGACCGATCACTGGGCGAACATCCGGCGGCTGCCCGCCGGCGGGACGCGGAAAACGCACGGGCCGCTGGATCTCGGCGGGCGGCTGGACGAGGTCGTCGACGTGTACCGGCGGATACCCTCCGGGCGGCTGGTCGTGCTGGGCCGGCCCGGCTCCGGGAAGTCGATCCTCACCACGCGGTTCGTCCTCGACCACATCACGTCGAGGCCCCCCGCCGACCCCGTACCGGTGATCTTCAGCATCGGTGCGTGGGACCCCACCGCCATCACGTTCCGGGACTGGCTGACCGCGCAGCTGATCCGCGACCACCCCGGTCTCGCCGGCCCGGTGCCCGGCGGGCCGAGCCTGGCCGCCGCGCTGGTCGAGGCCGGCCGGGTGCTCCCCGTGCTCGACGGCTTCGACGAGATCGCCGGGGGACTCCACCGCCCCGCGCTGGAGGCGCTCAACGCCACCACACTTCCGCTGCTGCTGACGAGCCGTCCGGCCGAGTACGCCACGGCCGTGGCGGAGACCGACGTGCTGACGTCCGCCGCCGCGGTGGAGCTGACGGACCTCACCCTGGACGACCTGGCCGACTATCTGCCGCGCACCGCGCGCAAGGCCCGTGGCGGGCACGCCGCGACGACCGCGTGGGACCCCGTACTGGCCGCGCTGCGCGAGCAACCGCGCGGCCGGGGCGCCGAGGACCTCGCCGCGGTGCTGACCACCCCGCTGATGGTCACGCTCGCCCGCGCCGTCTACAGCGACACCCCGGGCCGCGACCCGGCCGCGCTCCTCGACACCCGCCGCTTCGGCGGCCCCGGCGAACTGGAGGACCACCTTCTCGACAACTTCACCGCCACCGCCTACCGCCTCCGGCCGGAGCACCACCCGGATGGCGGTACGCGCCGCGGCGTCGACCCGGAACGCGCCCAGTACTGGCTCGGCTACCTCGCCCACCACCTGACCCGGCTCGACACCCCCGACCTGGAGTGGTGGCGGCTGGGCTCGGGGCTGCGCCGCCCGGCGCGCACCCTGGTGACCGCGCTGCTGACCTGCCTGGTCGTCGGGGTCGTCGACTGCGTCGTCGGCACCCTCTTCGACCCCCTCCGCTTCCAGATCGCGGAAGGGCTGACGACGGGGTTCCTCGCCGGGCTCATCTGCACGGTCTCCTACTGGCTCCTGGTCGCGGGCAGGAACACGGCGGTGCCGCCGTCCGGCGTGCGCATGAAGGTGTTCGGCAGAGCCGCGACGCCCGGCCGGAGACCCGGCGCCCGCGTCGTGCTGGGGCTGCTGTGCGGGCTCCTCTTCGGCCTCGGCTACGGCCTTGAGCACGGAGTGCTCAAAGGGCTCATCTGGGGCACCGGCCCCCTGGACATGCTGACCTTCGGCCTCTACGACGCGGTGTTCTTCGGGTTCGTGTTCACGCTCGGCGGCGCCACCCTGGGTCTCCTGGCCTTCCTCGAGACCCCGCTCGACATCAGGTCCGCCGTCAACCCGGTCGGCCTGCTGCGGACGAACCGCCGGACGGTCACCGCCCAGATCCTCGTCTGGGTGCCCGTCTTCGGGCTCCTGGCCGGCAGCGGGTCCGCTCTCGCGGTCCCGCTCATGACGCCGCTCCTGGGGCCGCTCGTGTGGTCTCCCGGGGCCTCGGTCAAGCTCGGCCTCATCAGCGGGCTCTGCGGTGCCCTCGGCTACGCCCTCACCCTGACCGCCTGGGGCCAGTGGGTCGTGTTCTCCCGGATCTGGCTGCCGCTGACGGGCCGGCTGCCCTGGGACGTCGTCGCCTTCCTGGAGGACGCCTACCGGCGGGGCGTGCTCCGTCAGGCAGGCGCGGTCTACCAGTTCCGCCACGCCCGCCTCCAGGACCACCTCGCCCGCACCTACCGGGCGCGTGTCGCCCGCCGGCGGTCCGGCGGGCCGGGCGGTGCCGCGCCCGCTCGTTGACGGCCCCGGTGTCCGGCGCCGTCACGCGGCGCCGAACACCACCGCCGAGTTGTGGCCGCCGAAGCCGAAGTTCTGCTTGACGGCGACACCGATCGGGGCGGGGCGGCCCACGAGCGGGGTGTAGTCCAGGTCGCAGCCGGGATCGGGGTTGTCCAGGTTCGCGGTGGGCGGCACGTACTTCTCCCGGATCGCGCGCAGCACGCCGACGCTTTCCAGGATCCCGCAGGCGCCGCACGCGTGGCCGATGACCGACTTGGGCGCGGTGATCGCCACGTGCCGCGCGTGCGCGCCGAACGCCCGCTTGATCGCCGCGGTCTCGGCCCGGTCGCCCTGCGGCGTCGAGGTGCCGTGCGCGCTGACCAGGTCCACGGCGGCGGTGTCGAGACCGGCGTCGGCGCAGGCCAGCTCGATCGTCCTGGCCGCCACCGCGCCGTCCGCCCGCGGGGCCAACGGGTGGTGGGCGTCACAGGTGGACGCGGCGCCGAGCACCTCGCCGTGCACGGTCGCGCCACGGCGCAGCGCGGAGCGCTCCGACTCCAGGACGAGCACGGCGGCGCCCTCGGCCGGGACCATGCCGTCGCGGTCGCGGTCGAACGGCCGTGACGCGACCGCCGCCTGGGCCGCGGGCCGCTGGGAGAGCGCGTCCAGCAGGCGGAACGACGCCAGGGCCGGGGTGTCCAGCCAGCTCTCCACCCCGCCGACGAGGACCACGTCGGCGCTGCCGTCGCGCACCGCGCGCAGGCCCGCCCCGATGGCGTCCGTCGAGGCCGCGCAGGCGGTCGAGAGGGTGAGCACCGGGCCCGTGACGCCCAGTTCCTGGGCGACGAGCCCGGCGGCCTGGTTGGGCAGCAGCCGGAGCAGCCCCAGCCGGTCCATCCGCGGCCACCCGCCGTGGTTCAGCGTGGTCACGAGCCGCGCGGTCTCGTCGAGCCCGCCGCCACCGGTGCCGACGTACAGGGCGCCCGGCGGTGTGCCCAGCCTCGCGTCCTCCCGTGCCTTCATCGCCGCGGCGAACAGCAGCTGCTGGAAGCGCGAGGTGCGGCGGACCTGCTGGGCGGACATGTGCTCGCGGGGGTCGAACCCCCGGATCACGCCACCGACCTGGCAGGGCGACGGCTGTTCGAGCTCCAGCGCCGAGGTCGCGGGCCGCCCCGCGGCCAGGGCGTCCCACAGCTCGTCCGGTGTGCCGCCCGCGCACGACTCGACGCCGACGCCGGTCACCAGCACGCGGTGGCGCGCCGTCCGGTGTGTCACAGCGCCCCCGCCATCGCGTCGGCGACGTCCCCGGCCGTATGGAGGTCGGCGATCCGGATGCCGGTGTCCGCCAGTTCGACCCCGAATTCCCGCTCCAGGACGGTGATCAGCTCCAGCGCCTCCATGGAGTCGAGGCCGAGCACCGGCTGTTCGGGATCGGCCGCGTAGAACAGCGCGGAATCGCGGGTGATGGCCGTTCCGGGTTCGCCCAGATCGGGCCGGATGCCGGTGATGGCCCGGGTTACCACGTTCCATACCTCGGTCATGACGAATTCCTTTCGGGGTTGTTTCACGGCCGGGTGGCGGAGAAGTAGACGCAGCGCCGTGTGATGGTGAACGGGGTGCGCTCGTGCAGTTCTCGCAGTGTTTCGGTGAGCAGTTCCGCGGCGATGTGCCGCGCTACCCCGGGTAACGCGGCGGCGGCGAACATCGGGGTCGAGCACAGCGCGGTGAGAAAGCGCGGGCCGAGGATGAACGCCCGCTCGTCGGTGACGACTCCGGTGAATCCGGCCGCCGCCAGGGCGGCCTGGTAGTCCTCGGCGGTCCTGCGCAGCCCGGCGGGCCGGCCGGCGACCGACCGGGCCAGCGGGAGCCCGCGCTTCCGGGCGGTGTCGCGGGCCGTGCCGACCAGCTCGGCGTACCGCGGCAGGTCGGCCGGGGACTCCGCGCCCGAGTAGAACGCCGAGTTGAACACCAGACGCCCGCCGCCGGCCAGGACCCGCCCGATCGCGTCGAGCGCCTCGGCGAGGTCCGGGACGAGATGGACGCAGTTGGCCAGCACGACGACGTCGAAGACGTCCGGCGGGAACAGCCGGGAGACGGAGGACGCGTCCCCCTCGGCGAACCGGGCCCGGTCGCCCAGCCGGGCCCGCGCCGCGTCGAGCAGGGCCGGGTCGGGGTCGACGCCGACCAGGGACATGGCCGGGTCGCGCAGCAGCAATTCCTCGCTGACGGCCCCGTCCCCGCACCCCACGTCGAGGACGGCCGGCGCGGAGCCGGCCGGGACCAGGTCCAGCAGCGCGCGGTTCAGCCCGGCGTATTCCGGGTCGCGGCGCAGCGCGGCGTAGTCGGATCCGGTATCTGCCCGTGCATTCATGAAATTGACCCTCCATCGGCGCGGCCGGGAAATGGCGCGGTGCGGATCGAATGACGGGGGCAGACGCTAGCAGCGCATTCGGTGAGCAACAAGGGAGATGTTCTCCATGACGGCGGCACATGCTTCGTGATCAGCGAAAAGACCGCCCTTTCATTTTTGTTTCATCACTGCGGGATAGCTTCCGCGAGCCGTACCGAAAGGTTATCGAGGGGGAATTGGGACGTTGGAATTCACAGAATTGGGCGACAGCACGGTTCCCGCCGGCCGGCTGGTGTTCTGGACACCGGCCGCCCCGGTCTCCGCCTGGGCCGACGACCCCCGGGAACCCGCGCTCGTCCACGAACACCATGTGCGTACGGCGGCCACCCGGGGGCCGGGGCACCGGGACCCGGCCTGGATCGGGGTGTCGTTCGGCGTGGGCCGGGCCGGCCGGCAGCGGGTCGGCGCCGCGTTCACGGCCTGGCTGCGCGGACACGAACACCTGCGCAGCAGGCTGGTGCCGACCCCCGGGCGCTGTACGCGCCGTACGCTCCCCGCGAGCGCCGTCACGCTGCGGCGCGAGGACGTCGGCGTCTTCGCCGACGGCGCCTCGGTCCGGCGGCAGATCGAGGCCTTCTTCGACCGGAGCGCCAATCCGCTGGGCTGGCCGCAGGTGGTCCTCGCGACGGTCGAGGGCGCGGACGGGACGACGGTGTTCGCCGGGGCGGACCACGGTGTCATGGACGGCTACACCCTCGCCATGATCCCGGGACAGATCCGCGACGCCCTGGCCGGCCGCGCCGGGCATGTGCCCGGGCCGACCTTCCTGGACTTCGGGGCCGAGGAACGGAACCTGGTCGGACGGCTGCCGGCGAGGCCCGAGCACACGGGCCCCTGGCGGGCCCTGCTCGATGACTCCCGAGGCCGGACGCCCGCCTTCCCCCTGCCGCTCGGGGCGTCCGGGGCGTCCGGGGCGTCCGGGGCGTCCGGGGCGCCGAACGCGCAGCGCAGCGCCTACCGCTGGCTGCTCGACGGACCGGCGGCCACCACGTTCGCCGCCGCGTCCCGCGCGGGCGGTGGCACGACCGCCGCAGGGCTGCTCGCCTGCCTCGCGCTCGCCGCGGCGCGGGTCTCGGGCGAGCGGCACCTGTCCGTGATCAGTCTCGCCAACGCCCGGCCCGACAGGTGGCGGGCGGCGCCCGGCTGGTTCGTCGGCCTCCACCCGGTGCGGATCCCGGCGGCTCCCAGGGCGGACTTCGCCGGCACGGTCGCCCTCGCCGCCGCCGAACTGCGCCGCCGCGGACCGGGACCGGGCAGCTCGCTGCCCCACCTCAGCCGGATGCTGCGCAAGGAGATCCACCCCCGGTTCGTCGTCTCCTACCTCGACGTACGCCGCGTGCCGGGCACCCCGCCCCGGCCCCAGGACACGATGCTGCGCAGCCGGATCCACAGCCCGGCCGAGGTGTACCTGTGGCTGACCAGGAGCGACCGCGGCGTCCACCTGTCGGCGCGCTTCCCCGACACGGCCGTGGCACGCGCGAACGTCGGACGTTTCGTCCAGGCCGCCGCGTACGCCGCCACCCGCGCCGCCGACGCCCACCGCGCCGCCGAAGCCGTGCCCACGCCCGCCTAGCCGCCGTATCCCCACGACGAAGGAGACCCCACCGTGCGCATGACCCAGATCCTCGACTGGCGCCCCGAGCCGGGTGAAGTGGTCGAGTTCGAGACGGCCACCGACCTGCCACCCGAACCGCACGACGTTCCCGCGTCGCACTTCCAGCGGGCGCACCTGCGCCTGGCGGCCGCCAACCGTGCCGCCGGACGACGCCAGTCGCCCTGGGTGGCCATGACGTTCGACCTGGAGGGCCGGGCCGATCTCGACGCGCTCACCCGGGCGTGGCAAGGGCTCGTACGCCGGCACGAGGCGTTCCACACCTGGTACGAGCCGGAGACCGAGGACCTGACCGGGTTCCGGATACCCCCCGAGTCCCTCACGGTGCGTCCGGTGCGCGTGGGCGACTTCACCGGCACGGCCGACCTCCGCGCCCACGTCCACCGGCGGATCGACGAGCGGACCTCGATGGGCCGGCTGGGGCTGCTGGCGGGAGTGATCCGCCGGGACACCGTGTCCACGGTGTACTTCGCGATCGACCACGCCTACACCGACGGCCACTCCCTGACGCTGGTCTTCCACGAGCTCCGTGCCCGCTACCACGCCGCCCGCACCGGCACCCCGGTCGACCTGCCGCCGGCACCCGGCTACCTGGACCACAACCGCCGCGAGTGGCGTCGCTCCGCGTCGCTGACGAAAACCGCGCCGGAGCTCGCCGCGTGGTCGGAGTTCCTGGCCGTGGAGGACGGCGGCTTCCCCGCCTTCCCCGTCGACCTGGGCAACGACACCGGCGCGCTGCTGCCCGCCACCCGGCTCGAGTACCCGGTGTTCACCGGTGACGAGGCACGCGCGTTCCGCGCCTACTGCGCCCGGCACGGCGGCGGGCTCGGCGCGGGCTTCTTCGCCGCGCTTGCCCTCGCGCAGTGGGAGTTCACCGGGAACGACGTCCACCGTGTCCTCACCGCCGTGTCGACCAGGGCCTACCCCCGGCTGCTCCGCGTGCACGGCTGGCTCGTCAACCTCGTGCCGCTGCTCTTCCGGCTGCCCGCCTCGCCCACCCTCGCCAGCGCCATCCCCGCCGCGCAGCAGGGCTTCCAGCGGGCCCGCGAAGGGTACGACGTACCGCTGCACCGGGCGCTCGAACTGCTTGTCGAAGAGGGTGGCGTCCCGAGCATCCCGCCCATGGCGTCCTACGTGGACGGACGGTCCACGCCCGGCGCCCGTGACTACCTCGGCGCGGACGCCACGGTCCTGACCGGCCCGGACAACGCCGGTGGGGTGTCGATGTGGCTGAACTGGTTCCCCGACCGCGCCGACCTCGTCGTCAGCATGCCGGACACCCCGCAGGCCGCCGCGGGCGTGCCGAAGTACCTGGACCGGGTCAGGGAGATCATGCTCACCGCGGCGGCCGGCGCGCACGGCGCCCGCTGACGGCGCGCCCTTCACCCC
>NZ_JAILXP010000520.1 GCF_020740895.1 Streptomyces sp. UNOB3_S3
CCCCCCGGCCAGCGGCGGGGCGCCACCGCGCGGGGGCCCGCCGCCGGCCGCTCCCCCTCCGCGCTGGACCGCCTGCCGGCCGCCCGGCTGACCGGGCTGGGCAGCGGGCTGCTCACGGCCCTGGGCATGCTCACGATCGGCGGGCTGGACGCGCTGGTGGGCGGCTCGTCGCGGATCTACGGCGTGTTCTTCCTGCTCGGCAGCGCGGCCTGCGCGCTGTGGGTGCGCCCGGCGGAGCTGATGACCGCGCCCGTGAGCGTGCCCATCGCCTTCGCGGTGGGGGCGCTGCCGCTGAGCGACGGCACGGGGGGCCTCGGCGGCCGGGTGATGAGCCTGGTGACCCTGCTCTCACTGAACGCCGGCTGGCTCTACTCCGGCACCCTGCTGGCCGCGCTGATCGCGCTCGTCCGCCGGGTCCTCCTGGTCAGGCTGCGGCGGCGGGAACGGATCCGGCAGCAGCGGCGGCCATCGCGGCCCCCACGATCCCCGCGTTGTTCTGCAGCTGAGCGGGGACGACCTCGGCGCTGACGCCGTCCAGCAGCGGCAGGAACTTCTCCGCCTTGCGGCTCACCCCGCCGCCGATCACGAACAGCTCGGGCGAGAAGAGCATCTCCACATGGGCGAGATAGCGGCTCACCCGCTTGGCCCAGCGGCTCCAGCTGAGGTCCTCTTCCTCCTTGACCCGTGTGGACGCCCGCGTCTCGGCGTCGTGCCCGTGCAGCTCCAGATGCCCGAGCTCGGTGTTGGGCACCAGCCGGCCGTCCATGAAGACCGCGCTGCCGATGCCCGTGCCGAAGGTCAGCACGATCACCGTGCCCGTACGCCCCCGTCCCGCCCCGTGGACCATCTCGGCCACCCCGGCGGCGTCGGCGTCGTTGAGCACGGTCACGGGCGCGCCGACGCTCTCGCCGAGCAGACCGGCGGCGTCCCGGCCGATCCAGCTCTTGTCGACGTTCGCGGCCGTACGGGTCGTCCCCCCGACCACCACGCCGGGAAAGGTCACGCCGACCGGCCCGACGGGCAGCCCGAAGTGCCGGACCACCTGCCGGACGCAGTCGGCGACGGCGTCCGGCGTGGACGGCTTCGGCGTGAGCACCTTGAAGCGCTCCTCCGAGAGCTCACCGCGCGCCAGGTCCACCGGTGCGCCCTTGATGCCCGATCCGCCGATGTCCACGCCGAATACGTCCATGCCCAGCAGCGTAGGCGTGGACGGGAGGGTTCACCCCTCGACGGCCGCCTGGGCCTCGGCCCGCAGGTCGCGGCGGAGCTCCTTGGGGAGGGAGAAGGTGATGGACTCCTCGGCGGCCTTCACGGTCTCGACGTCCTCGTAACCGCGGGCGGCGAGCCACTCCAGCACGCCCTCGACGAGGATCTCGGGCACGGAGGCGCCGGAGGTGAGCCCCACCGTGTGCACGCCCTCCAGCCAGGCCTCGTCGATCTCCTCGGCGTAGTCGACCAGGTGGGCGTCGCGCGCCCCGGCGCCCAGCGCCACCTCGACCAGCCGCACGGAGTTCGAGGAGTTCTTCGACCCCACCACGATCACCAGGTCCGCCTCGGCGCCCATCTGCTTGACGGCGATCTGGCGGTTCTGCGTGGCGTAGCAGATGTCGTCCGACGGCGGGGAGAGCAGGTTGGGGAACTTGTTCTGCAGGGCGCCGACGGTCTCCATGGTCTCGTCGACCGACAGCGTGGTCTGCGACAGCCACACGACCTTGTCCGGGTCGCGCACCTCGACCTTGGCCACGTCCTCCGGCCCGTCGACCAGCTGGATGTGCTCCGGGGCCTCGCCGCTGGTCCCGATGACCTCCTCGTGGCCCTCGTGACCGATCAGGAGGATGTCGTAGTCCTCCTTGGCGTACCGGATGGCCTCCTTGTGGACCTTGGTCACCAGGGGGCACGTGGCGTCGATGGTGGCGAGCTTGCCGCGCTCGGCCTCCTCGTGCACGACGGGGGCGACACCGTGGGCGGAGAAGATGACGATGTTGCCCTCGGGCACCTCGGCCGTCTCGTCGACGAAGATCGCGCCCTTCTTCTCCAGGGTCTTCACCACGTACTTGTTGTGCACGATCTCGTGCCGCACATAGACCGGGGCGCCGTACTGCTCCAGGGCCTTCTCGACGGCGATCACGGCACGGTCCACGCCCGCGCAGTAGCCACGGGGGGCGGCGAGCAGAACCTTGCGGGCGGGGGTAGCTGTCATGCGGTCCATCGTAAGGGCCCGCCCCCACCGGCGTGGCCCGGCCGCCGCCCGGCCGGGGCGCCCGAATGCCGCCGGGTCGGGGCGCCCGAATACTGACCCCATGGCCACCCCTCCCCCCTTCGCCGACGAGGGCACGCTCCATCGCGCCCTCGGCTTCCGCGACCTCGTGGTCTACGGCCTGCTGTTCATCGCCCCCATGGCACCGGTGGGCGTCCTCGGCACGCTGTCGGCGAAGTCGCACGGGGCGGTGGCGCTCGTCTACGTCGTGGCGACGGTCGCGATGGCCTTCACGGCCCACTCGTACGCGGTCATGGTGCGCGTCGCCCCGCAGGCGGGTTCGGTCTACACCTACGCGCGCGTGGGGCTCGGCGAGGGCCCCGGGTTCATCGCGGGCTGGATGGCGATGCTGGACTACCTGCTGATCCCGGCGGTCGCCTATCTCTTCTCCGGCATCGCGATGCACGCGCTCGTCCCGGCGGTGCCGCAGTGGGTGTGGACGGCGGCCGCGGTGGTCGTGACGACGGGCCTGAACCTGTGGGGGGTGAGGGCGGCGGCAGCCGTGGGATTCGTCGTCCTGGCGATGGAACTGGCGGTGCTGGCGGTCTTCGTCGTGACAGCGGTCATCGCCCTGGCCCAGGACGGCCCCCGCCGGGGCTGGCTGACGCCCTTCACCGGCGAGGGCGGCTTCGACGCGGGGGCGGTCCTGTCGGCGGTGTCCGTGGCGGTCCTGTCGTACCTGGGCTTCGACGCGATCGCGTCCTTCGCCGAGGAGTCGGCGGGCGGCTCGCCGAAGGTGGCGCGGGCGGTCGTCACGTGCCTGGTCGTGGCGGGCGCCCTCTTCGTCCTCCAGGGCTATCTGGCGGCCCTGCTCGCCCCCATGTCCCCGGCGGAGCTGGCGGCGCGGCCGGCGGGCCAGGGCGCGGCGTTCTACGACACGGTCGACGCGGCGACGGGCCTGTGGCTGCACCACCTGGTGGCGGCGAGCAAGGCGATCGGCGCGGCCTTCGCCGCGCTGGCGGGCCAGGCGGCGGCGGGCCGCCTCCTCTTCGCGATGGCCCGCGACCGCCGCCTCCCGGGCCGCCTCGCGAAGGTGGACCGCGCCTCGGGCGTCCCCCGCCTCGCCGTCCTCGGCGCGGCGTCGGTGACGCTGCTCGCGGCGGTATGGGCGGCGCGGCGGGCGGACGGGCTGGACCGGCTGGTGTCGGTGGTGGACGTGGGGGCGCTCGTCGCGTTCGGGCTGCTGCACCTGTCCGTGATGGGGTGGTTCGCGCGACGCGGCGGGCGCGGCCTGGCCCGGCACGTGGTGGTGCCGCTTCTGGGGTTGGCCGTGGTGATCGCGGTGATCGTGACGGCGGCGCGGACGGCGCAGTCGGTCGGGGCGGTGTGGCTGCTGGGCGGCCTGCTCGTCCTGGCCGGCCAGGGGGTACGACGCGGTGCGGCCCGGTAACGGGAGCGCCTGTCCGGGTGCCCGTCGCGTTCCGGCTGACCGCCGGTGAGGGTGCCCGCGCCTGGCGGCGCGGGGTGGGCGGTGCGGCCCGGTGGCCCGGTTTGTGCCCACC
>NZ_JAILXP010000521.1 GCF_020740895.1 Streptomyces sp. UNOB3_S3
TCCCGGAACCGCCCCCCTGGCCCCCGGAACCGCCGCTGACCTGCGCGTCCGGGGCATTGTCAGTGGTGCGGTGCACGATGGGGGACATGGCGAACGACACGGCGGCCCCGCCCCCGGGGCCCGATCCGGCCTCGGCCCTCGACGCGTTCTCCCCCGCGACCCGCTCGTGGTTCACGGGGGCGTTCTCCGCGCCCACGGCCGCCCAGGCCGGCGCCTGGCGGGCCATCGGCGAGGGCTCGGACGTCCTGGTCGTCGCCCCCACCGGCTCCGGCAAGACGCTGGCCGCCTTCCTCGCCGCCCTCGACCGGCTGGCCAGCGTCCCGCCGCCCGCGGAGCGCGGCAAGCGCTGCCGGGTGCTGTACGTCTCCCCGCTCAAGGCCCTCGCCGTGGACGTCGAGCGGAATCTGCGCAGCCCCCTGACCGGCATCCGCCAGGAGGCCGCCCGGCTGGGGCTGCCCGAGCCGGAGATCCGCGTCGGCATCCGCTCCGGTGACACCCCGGCGGCCGAGCGCCGCGCCCTGACCACCCGGCCGCCGGACATCCTGATCACCACGCCCGAGTCGCTGTTCCTGATGCTCACCTCCGCCGCGCGGGAGGCGCTGACGGGCGTGGAGACCGTGATCCTCGACGAGGTGCACGCCGTCGCCGGGACCAAGCGGGGCGCGCATCTGGCGCTGTCCCTGGAGCGCCTCGACATCCTGCTGGAGCGCCCCGCCCGGCGCATCGGCCTCTCCGCGACCGTGCGCCCCGTGGACGAGGTGGCCCGCTTCCTCTCGCCGCGGCGCAAGGTGGAGATCGTCCAGCCGCCGTCCGGCAAGGAGTTCGACCTGTCGGTGGTCGTGCCCGTCGAGGATCTCGGCGAGCTCGGCGGCTCGCCCGTGCGGGAGGGCGGCGACGGCAAGGACCGGCCGTCGATCTGGCCGCACGTCGAGGAGCGCATCGCCGACCTCGTCCAGGCCCACCGCTCCACGATCGTCTTCGCCAACTCCCGCCGCCTCGCCGAGCGCCTGTGCAACCGGCTCAACGAGATCGCCCACGAACGGGCCGCCGGCGCCCCGCTGCTCGAGCACCACTCCCCCGCCGAGCTGATGGGCGGGTCCGGCCCGGCGAAGGGCGCGCCTCCCGTCCTCGCCCGCGCCCATCATGGCTCGGTCTCCAAGGAGCAGCGTGCCCTGGTCGAGGAGGACCTGAAGGCGGGCCGGCTGCCGGCCGTCGTCGCCACCTCCAGCCTGGAGCTCGGCATCGACATGGGCGCCGTGGACCTGGTCGTCCAGGTCGAGTCGCCGCCGTCGGTCGCCTCCGGGCTCCAGCGGGTGGGCCGCGCGGGCCACCAGGTCGGCGCGGTCTCCACCGGCGTCGTCTTCCCCAAGTACCGGGGCGACCTGGTGCAGGCGGCCGTGGTGACCGAGCGCATGCGGCGCGGCGCCATCGAATCCCTGCGCGTACCGGCCAATCCGCTGGACGTCCTCGCCCAGCAGGTCGTCGCCATGGCGGCCATGGACACCTGGGACGTCGAGGAGCTGCTGGCCCTGGTGCGCCGGGCCGCGCCCTTCGCGGCGCTGCCCGAGTCGGCGTACTCCGGCGTCCTCGACATGCTCGCCGGGCGCTATCCGTCCGACGCCTTCGCGGAGTTGCGCCCGCGCCTGGTCTGGGACCGCGTCGCCGGTACGGTCACGGGGCGCCCCGGCGCGCAGCGGCTCGCCGTCACCTCCGGCGGCACCATCCCCGACCGCGGCCTCTTCGGTGTCTTCCTGGCCGGCGCGGACCCCAAGAAGGGCGGCGGCCGGGTCGGCGAGCTCGACGAGGAGATGGTCTACGAGTCCCGCGTCGGCGACGTGTTCACCCTCGGCACGACATCCTGGCGGATCGAGGACATCACCCGTGACCGCGTCCTCGTCACCCCCGCCCCCGGCACCCCGGGCAGGCTGCCGTTCTGGAAGGGCGACCAGCTGGGCCGCCCGCTCGAACTGGGGCGCGCGCTCGGGGCGTTCCTGCGCGAGATCGGCGGGCTGGCACCCGACGCCGCCCGCGACCGGCTCACCGCCGCCGGCCTCGACGACTGGGCCGCCGGCAACGTCCTGTCCTACCTCGACGAGCAGCGCCGCGCCTGCGGGCACGTGCCCGACGACCGGACCGTCGTCGTCGAGCGGTTCCGCGACGAGCTGGGCGACTGGCGGGTGGTCGTCCACTCCCCCTTCGGCGCCCAGGTGCACGCCCCCTGGGCACTGGCCCTCGGTGCCCGGCTCTCCGAGCGGTACGGCATGGACACCCAGGTGATGCACGCCGACGACGGCATCGTCCTGCGGCTGCCCGACGCCGACCTGCTCGGCCTGGACCTGCTGGATGCCGGCCCCGCCCGGCAGGACGGCGCGTACGACGCCGAGCGGTCCCCCCTCACCGCCGCCGACGTCCTGTTCGACAAGGGCGAGGTCGAGGGGATCGTCACCGACCAGGTGGGCGGCTCGGCCCTGTTCGCCTCCCGCTTCCGCGAGTGCGCCGCCCGCGCCCTGCTGCTGCCGCGCCGGAACCCGGGCAAGCGGACGCCGCTGTGGCAGCAGCGCCAGCGCGCTTCCCAGCTGCTCCAGGTGGCGAGCGAGTTCGGCTCGTTCCCGATCGTCCTGGAGGCCGTCCGCGAATGCCTCCAGGACGTCTTCGACGTCCCAGGCCTGACCGAGCTGATGGGCGACATCGAGGCGCGCCGGGTCCGGCTGGTGGAGGTCACCACCCCCGAGCCGTCCCCGTTCGCCCGTTCGCTGCTCTTCGGCTACGTCGCCCAGTTCCTCTACGAGGGCGACTCCCCGTTCGCGGAGCGACGCGCGGCCGCCCTGTCCCTCGACTCCCGGCTGCTGGCCGAGCTGCTGGGCCAGGCCGAGCTCCGCGAGCTGCTCGACGCCGACGTGCTGGCCGAGCTGGAGCACGAGCTCCAGTGGCTGACCGAGGACCGCCGCGCCAAGGACGCCGAAGGCGTCGCCGACCTGCTGCGGCTGCTGGGCCCCCTCACCGACGCCGAACTGACCGAACGCGGCGCCGAGCCGGGGTGGGCCCGGGAGCTGTCCGACGCCCGCCGCGCCCTGCGCGTCCGGATCGCCGGCGAGGACCACTGGGCCGCCGTCGAGGACGCCGGCCGGCTGCGGGACGCCCTGGGCACGGCCCTGCCCGTCGGCGTCCCCGAGGCCTTCACCGAGCCCGTCAAGGACCCGCTGGGCGATCTCCTCGCCCGCTACGCCCGCACCCACGGCCCGTTCACCTCGGCGGAGGCGGCGGCCCGGTTCGGCCTCGGCATCGCCGTGACCGAGGGCGTGCTGCACCGGCTGGCGGCCGCCGGCCGGATCGTACGGGGCGAGTTCCACCCCGCCGGCCTGGGCCAGGAGTGGTGCGACGCGGCCGTCCTGCGCCGGCTGCGGCGCCGCTCCCTGGCTGCGCTGCGGCACGAGCTGGAGCCCGTGCCGCCCGCCACGCTCGCCGCGTTCCTGCCAGCCTGGCAGCACATCGGCTCCCACAGCCTGCGCGGCGTCGACGGACTGCTGCGCGCCGTCGAGCAGTTGCAGGGCGCCCCGGTGCCCTCGTCCGCGCTGGAGAAGCTCGTCCTGCCCTCCCGGGTGACGGACTATTCCCCCGCCATGCTCGACGAGCTCACGGCGGCGGGCGAGGTCGTCTGGGCCGGCGCGGGCGCCCTCCCCGGCAAGGACGGCTGGGTCTCGCTGCTCCTCGCCGACGCGGCCCCCCTGCTGCTCCCGGCCCCGCAC
>NZ_JAILXP010000522.1 GCF_020740895.1 Streptomyces sp. UNOB3_S3
CGCTACGGCACCGGCTCCCTCGCCGACCTGCTGCCCTCGGTCGCGGCGGGCCTGGGCGTGCCCGGCCTCGGCTCCGGGCTGGAGCTGGCGCCCGCCGACCGGGTCTGCGTTTTTCTGATCGACGGCCTGGGCTGGGAGCTGCTGCGCGACCACCCGGACGAGGCCCCGTTCCTCCACTCGCTGCTGGGCACGTCCATGAACGGCACCGGCGCGCCCATGACCGCCGGCTTCCCCTCCACCACGGCGAGCTCCCTCGCCTCGGTCGGCACGGGCCTGCCGCCCGGCGCCCACGGCCTGGCCGGTTACACCGTCGCCGACCCGGCCACCGGGCAGCTGATGAACCAGCTGCGCTGGCGCCCCTGGACCGACCCGCACGTCTGGCAGCCGTACCCCACGGTCTTCCAGCTCGCGGACGCGGCCGGGGTCGCCACCTGCCAGGTCTCCGCGCCCGACTTCGAGCACACGCCGCTGACCAAGATCGCGCTGAGCGGTGGCACCTTCCACGGCCGGCTCTCCGGCGAGGAGCGGATGGACTTCGCCGCCGAGCGCCTCGGCGCCGCGGACCGTTCGCTCGTCTACACGTACTACAGCGAGGTGGACGGCAAGGGCCACCGCTTCGGCGTCGACTCCGAGGAGTGGCGCGGCCAGCTGATGTACGTGGACCTGCTCGCCCGGCGGCTGGCCGAGCAGCTGCCGCCGCGCTCGGCCCTCTACATCACCGCCGACCACGGCATGATCGACATCCCGTTCGACCCGGAGTCGCGCATCGACTTCGACGAGGACTGGGAGCTGCGCGCCGGGGTCGCCCTGCTGGGCGGCGAGGCGCGGGCCCGCCATGTCTACGCGGTGCCCGGCGCGGCCGCCGACGTCCTGGCCGTGTGGCGCGAGGTGCTCGGCGAGCAGATGTGGGTCGCGGGCCGGGACGAGGCCATCGAGGCGGGCTGGTTCGGCCCGCCCGGCGAGGGCGTCGACGACCGGGTGTACGCGCGGATCGGCGACGTGGTCGCCGCCGCCCGCGACGACATCGCGATCGTCGCCACGGAGACCGAGCCCAACGAGTCGAAGATGGTCGGCCTCCACGGTTCCATGACGCCCGTCGAGCAGCTCGTACCGCTCCTCGAAGTCCGCTCCTGAGCGAAGCCCGCTCCTTGAGCGGAGCCCGTTCCTCCCTACCTCCCACGCCCCCACGATCAAACGAAAGGCATCGGCCTTCCCATGCCCGAGCTGGTGTTCTTCTCCGGAACGATGGACTGCGGAAAGAGCACCCTCGCTCTGCAGATCGAGCACAACCGGTCGGCCCGCGGCCTCGAGGGGCTGATCTTCACCCGCAACGACCGCGCGGGCGAGGGCAAGCTGTCCTCCCGTCTCGGCCTGGTCACCGACTCCGTCGAGGCGGGGGAGGGGTTCGACTTCTACGCCCACCTGGTCGCGCACCTCTCGGCGGGCGGCCGCGCGGACTACGTCATCTGCGACGAGGCCCAGTTCCTCGACCCGGAGCAGATCGACCAGCTGGCCCGGATCGTCGACGACCTCGAACTGGACGTCTTCGCCTTCGGTATCACCACCGACTTCCGCACCAAGCTCTTCCCGGGCTCCCAGCGCCTGATCGAGCTCGCCGACCGCATCGAGGTCCTCCAGGTCGAGGCGCTGTGCTGGTGCGGGGCGCGGGCCACCCACAACGCCCGTACGGTCGGCGGACAGATGGTCGTCGAGGGCGCGCAGGTCGTCGTCGGCGACGTCAACCAGCCGGAGACCGTGGTCGGTTACGAGGTGCTGTGCCGGCGTCACCACCGCCGCCGGCTGACGTCGGCCGCCGCGCGGGCCGTCGCCCTGTCGCCGGACGTGCTGCCGGTGGACGCCGAGAACGCGGGCTGAGCCGGACTCCTCGTCAGCGGGCCGTCCGCAGCAGGGTGAAGACGGCGCCCTCCGGGTCCTCGACCGTCGCCGCGCGCCCGGCCGCCTCCTCCGCCGGGCCGTCCGCGACCCGGCCGCCCAGCTCGGCGACCCGCTCGGCGGCCGTGTCCACGTCCGCCACTTCGAAATACGTCATCCAGTGCGGATACCGCAGTGCCGGCCCCGCGCCCCGGATCGCGGCCACCGGACGGCCGTCCAGATGGAGCGTGAACGTGTCGGCGCCCACGGCGCCGGACGACTTCGTCTCGTACCCGAACAGCGCGCGGTAGAACTTCAGCACCGCGGCGGCGTCATGGGTCACCAGCTCGTGCCAGACCGGGGTGCCCGGCGAGCCGGCCGGCCGGGCCCGGGACTGTAGTAGGACCACCCGAACAGCCCGCTGTAGAACTCCTTGGTCGCCTCCAGGTCCCGCGCCAGGAGACTGGTCCAGCAAGGAGTGCCCGGTGTCTGCCGCCGGGCCCCCTCGCGGTGCTCGGAGGAGCCCCATACCTCGGTCATCGTCAGCATCTCCTCGGACCATCGTGGTGGCCGCGCGTCCCCGCCGGGACACGCGCCCCGGCCGCGCCGGGCATCAGGGTTCCCGCTGAGCATGCCCGAATTCGCGCGGCGCTTCCGTGTCCTCGGCAGCGCCGTCCAGTATCGATCAGCAACGCGCCTTCTGGCCAGGGGACCGTTCGGAGCAACGCGGACTGCGCCAGGATGGGTTCATGGACGTCATCATCACCGCGAAGGAATGGGCGAGCGAGTCGGCCGGCGAGCGGCCGCCGACGCTCCTGGACATCCGCTACCGGCCCGGGGGCCCGCCCGGCCGGCCCCAGTACGAGGCCGGGCACCTCCCGGGCGCGGTCTACGTCGACATGGACGCCGAGCTCGCCGGGGAGCCGGGCGGGAGAGGCCGTCACCCGCTGCCGGACATCGCGGCGTTCGGGGCCGCGATGCGCCGGGCGGGGGTGCGCTCCGACCGCCCGGTCGTCGTCCACGACGACGGTCTGGGCTGGGCGGCGGCCCGGGCGTGGTGGATGCTGCGCTGGGCGGGGCACCCGTCCGTACGCGTCCTGGACGGCGGGCTCGCCGCGTGGACCGCGGCCGGGGGAGAGCTGACGACGGAGGTCCCGGCGCCGGCCGAGGGCGACTTCGTGCCCGAGCCGGGCGCGCTGCCGGTGCTCGACGCGGACGGCGCGGCCGCGCTGGCGCGGCGCGGGGTGCTGCTGGACGCGCGGGCGGGGGAGCGCTACCGGGGCGAGGTGGAGCCGCTGGACGCGGTCGCCGGGCACATCCCCGGCGCGGTCTCCGCCCCCACGACCGAGAACGTCACCGAGGACGGCCTCTTCCGCCCGGCCCCCGAGCTCGCGGCGCGTTTCGCGGACCTGGGCGCGACCGGGGCAGCCGAGGTGGGCGTCTACTGCGGCTCGGGCGTCTCCGCGGCCCACGAGATCCTGGCCCTGGCGGTGGCGGGCGTGCCGGCGGCGCTCTACGTCGGGTCGTGGAGCGAGTGGTCGTCCGACCCGGCGCGGCCGGTGGCGACGGGGGCGGACGCGGGCTGAGGCGGTTCCGGTCCCCGGACCCCGCTCGGTGTGGCGGGTGGGCCGAACCGGCCCGCCCGCCCAGGTCAGTCCTGCTTCTTCCGCCGCGTCCCGAAAACGATCTCGTCCCAGCTCGGCACCGCCGCCCGTCGCCCGGGGCGGACGCCGTCCGCCTCGGCCTGGCGGTCCGTCGTGCCGATCAGGCGTTCGCGGTGCCCCGCGACCGACCGGGGCATGAGGACGTCCGCGTAGGCGGACCCGGCGCTGGCGGCCGGGGCCGGGGGCTCCACGACCTCCGCC
>NZ_JAILXP010000523.1 GCF_020740895.1 Streptomyces sp. UNOB3_S3
GCTCCGCCGCCCCCGCCCCTGACGGCCGTTCGCGCGGCGGCCGGACGGCACCGGAGGCGCCGGGCGAAGCCCCCGGCAACGGGTCCGGGAATCCGGGCGGCGGCGGAGGGGGCGACTCCGCCGGCATACCCCTGACCGTGGCGACCCGCCCGTACGTCTGGGAGGACCGGTGCGACCAGTGGTATCTGACGGACCGGCAGCCTCTGTTCATGCCCACGCCTCCGGAGGAGGCGGACTCCCTCGGCTGGGCGGCGAACCTGCGGGCCGTGTCGGGCGGGCACGCGAAGGTCGAGTTCTCCGTACAGGGCAAGGGCCCCGAGGCCGTCGTGCTGCACGCCGCACGGGTCCGGGTCGTCAACCGGACGGCGCCGCTGTCCTGGACGGCGTACACGATGGGGTCCGGCTGTGGCGGCGGCCTCACGCCCGCCTTCCACGACATCGACCTCGACGCCGAACAGCCGGTGGTCCGCCCGGTGTCCGGCGTGCAGGGCGACGTAAAGGTCCCCGCCACGGACTTCCCCTACCGGGTGAGCTCGACCGATCCCCAGGTACTGGAGGTCGTGGCCCGTACCGAGGGCCATGACGTCAGCTGGTACCTGGAGCTGGAGTGGAGCAGCGGGGACCGGCACGGCACCCTCCGCCTCGACGACCACGGGCGCCCGTTCCGTACGAGCGCCATCAAGGACCGTCCGCAGTACCTCTACGAGCTGGGCAGGGACGTCTGGACGCGGGTGGAGGACGAGTACCGGTCCAAGTAGGCCCGCCCTCCCCACAAGCCCGCCCGCCGCGCGGGGGCGGGTCCGCTACGGCGGGCGGTGTCAGCGGAAATCTCCGTCTCAGGGGCAGTTCAGGGGCTGATTCCCGCTGTCGACGACACACACGTCCGTACCGGCGCCCCCGTCCACCTCGCCCTGGTTGTCGTGGACGTGCAGGTAGTCGTCCCCGTCGCCGCCGTGCACCCGGCCCGTGGGGGCCACGGTGCCGTTGATGTCGATGAGGTCGTTCTCGCCGACGCCTTCCACGAGGCCCCGGATGGTGACGGCGCCGTCGGCGAGGATGACGTCCGAGCCCCGCGCGCCGCGGACAATGCTGGTGTCGCCGGTCGTGGCGGTCTTGAAGAGGAGGATGAGGTCGTCGTCCTGGCCGCCCCGGACCGCGCCGAGGACCGCGCCCCTGAGGTCGATCTCGTCCCGCCCGGCCTGGCCGTCGATGGTGCCCGTCCCGGTCAGCCGGGCGCCCTCCGCGAGGACGATGTGGTCCGTGCCGTCGCCGCCGAGGACGCGGCCGGACACGTCCCCGTTGAGGGTGATCGTGTCGGCGCCGCCCTTGGCGTCGACGGTGGCGCCCGCGTCGAGGCCGGTGCAGACGATGACGTCGTCGCCGTCGGTGCCGGTGACGTCGGGGCCGGGCACGGCGGTGCCGTTGACGGTGCAGGAGGTCGCGGCCTGGGCGGGCGCCGCGAGGAAGGCGGTGGGGAGGAGGAGGGCCGCCACCGTGACGGCGGCTCGGCGGAGACGCGTGACCCGGCTCGTACGCTTCATGGCGAGCACATCCCCTTCACAACGGGACTCCGGCTCTCCCCCATTACCTTCCGCGGGGCCGACACGCCGAAACGACGCGAAAGCCCCACGAAAGGGTGAAACTACGAACGCGGCGCCACCTTGCTCAGGCCGTTGATGATGCGGTCCATCGCGTCGCCGCCCGTCGGGTCGGTCAGGTTCGCCAGCATCTTCAGCGTGAACTTCATCAGCAGCGGGTGCGTCAGGCCGCGCTCCGTCGCCAGCTTCATGACCTTCGGGTTGCCGATGAGCTTCACGAAGGCCCGGCCGAGCGTGTAGTAGCCGCCGTAGGTGTCCTTGAGGACCTTCGGGTAGCGCTGGAGGGCCAGTTCCCGCTGCGCGTACGAGGCACGGGCGTGCGCCTGGACGATGACGTCGGCGACGATCTGGCCCGACTCCATGGCGTAGGCGATGCCCTCGCCGTTGAAGGGGTTGACCAGGCCGCCCGCATCGCCGACGAGCAGCAGGCCGCGGGTGTAGTGCGGCTGGCGGTTGAAGGCCATGGGGAGGGCGGCGCCGCGGATGGGGCCGGTCATGTTCTCGGGGGTGTAGCCCCAGTCCTCGGGCATCGAGGCGCACCACGCCTTGAGCACCTCGCGCCAGTCCAGCTCCTTGAAGGAGTCGGAGGTGTTGAGGACGCCGAGGCCGACGTTGCTCGTGCCGTCGCCCATGCCGAAGATCCAGCCGTAGCCGGGCAGCAGCCGGTCCGGGCCGGGCCCGCGGCGGTCCCAGAGCTCCAGCCAGGACTCCAGGTAGTCGTCGTCGTGGCGCGGGGAGGTGAAGTACGTGCGGACGGCGACGCCCATCGGGCGGTCCTCGCGACGGTGGAGGCCCATGGCCAGCGAGAGGCGGGAGGAGTTGCCGTCGGCGGCGACCACGAGCGGGGCGTGGAAGGTGACCGGCGTCTTCTCCTCGCCCAGCTTCGCCTCGACGCCGGTGATGCGGCCCGTGCGGTCGTCGATGACGGGCGCGCCGACGTTGCAGCGCTCGTACAGCCGGGCGCCGGCCTTGACGGCCTGGCGCGCCAGCTGCTCGTCGAAGTCGTCGCGCTTGCGGACCAGTCCGTAGTCCGGGAAGGACGCCAGCTCCGGCCAGTCGAGTTCGAGGCGGACGCCGCCGCCGATGATGCGGAGGCCCTTGTTGCGCAGCCAGCCCGCTTCCTCGGAGATGTCGATGCCCATCGCCACGAGCTGCTTGGTGGCGCGCGGGGTGAGGCCATCGCCGCACACCTTCTCGCGCGGGAAGGCCGTCTTCTCCAGGAGGAGGACGTCGAGGCCGGCCTTGGCCAGGTAGTACGCCGTCGTGGAGCCGGCCGGGCCCGCCCCGACGACGATCACATCAGCGCTGTGTTCGGAGGGGGACTCGGTCACGGCGGGGACTCCCGAAGACTCGTCGATTGGGGACGGGTGCAGTCTATGGGGGCGGCCCCGCCGGGCCCGTGGGGGTCAGTTGAAGTCCACGGGGATGACCGACCAGGTGGCCACCGCCGTGTCGAACACCTTCCGCGAACCCGCCCAGTACTCGTCGCGCGCCTGGAAGTAGACGGCGTACTCCGTACCCGCCTCGTTCATGTACGCCTGGTCGACGGCGTGCATCGTCCTGCCCGTGTCCCGCTGGACCCAGGTGAACTCCCAGCGGGCGCCGGGACGGCCCTGGAAGGTGTTGGCGTCGAGCGCGACCCGCTGGTACGTGCTGTTCTTCTCCTTGAGGGTCTTCTCCAGCTCCAGGAAGTGGTCGTAGGCGGTCTGCGGGCTCTTGAGCAGGAGGCCGACGCGGAGGTACGAGCCTCCGGTACCCGGCTCGTAGTCGATCTGGAAGTTCCCCTTGTCGCCGCGCTTCCAGCCGTCGGGGACGGCGAGCCTGAAGCCCAGGGAGTCGCTCTGCATCGTGTAGCCGGGAGGGACGGAGGCCGCCGCGCCCGGTTCGGCCGGGGAGCCGGTGGAGGCCGCGGGCTGGGGGGACGGTTCGGTGGGGCCGCCGGAGGCGGACGGCCCGGCCGGTCCGGCCGACGGGGTCACGACCACGTGGCCGTCCCGGTTGTCGCTGTCGTGCCGACCGCCGTCGGTCCGGCCGACCAGCATCACCCCGGCCGTCGCGGCGCCGCCGACCAGGAACGCCGCCAGGCCGATGGCCGCCCACACGATCGGGCTGCGAACGGACCCCGCACGCGGGGGGAC
>NZ_JAILXP010000524.1 GCF_020740895.1 Streptomyces sp. UNOB3_S3
GAGCAGGCCGAGCTCACCGAGCTCGGCCTGCTCCCCCTGATGGACCAGGTACTGCGCAGCCGCAAACCCCGCACGGTCAAGTCCCGCCGCGTCCCCGTCGCCGCCGGCCGTCACGGCTACTACACCTTCACCTGCACCCCCATCGACGTCGGCGATCACGACGCCGGCGACCACGGCGCGACCGGTGAGGGAACGGCCGGTCACGGCGACGGCCGGCGCGGCGTCCTCGTCTTCGCCGCCGACGTCACCGACCAGGTGGAAGCCGCCGAACGACTGCGTGCCAGCGAACGCCGCCAGCGCGAGGCCGCCGTCACCCTCCAGCGCAGCCTCCTCCCGCAGGAGCTGGAACAGCCCGACGACCTCCGCGTCGCCGCCACCTACCAGCCCGGCGGCAGCGACACCGCCGTCGGCGGCGACTGGTACGACGTCATCACCCTCGGCGCCGGCCGCACCGCGCTCGTCATCGGCGACGTCATGGGCCGAGGCGTCCGCGCGGCCGCCGTCATGGGCCAGCTCCGCACCGCCGTACGGGCCTACGCGCGCCTCGACCTCCCGCCCCACGAGGTCCTCCAGCTCCTCGACGGCCTCGCCGCCGAGATCGACGCCACCCAGATCGCCACCTGCGTCTACGCCGTCCACGACCCCAACGAGGGCCGCCTCGTCTACGCCTCGGCGGGCCATCTGCCGATCCTCGTCCGCGACCCCGACGGCACCGTCCACCGGGCCGCCGAGCCCACCGGCCCCCCGCTCGGCACCGGCGGCTGGCTCCATACGTCCGGCAGCATGCCCCTCGGCCCCGGCTCCAGCGCCGTCCTCTATACGGACGGCCTGGTCGAGCGCCGCCACGAGGACATCGACGAAGGCGTCGCCGCACTGGAGCGGGCGTTCGCGGGTGCGACCGGCTCGCCCCAGGTCATGTGCGACCGTCTCATCCGCGCCCTCGGCGTCACCCAGGAACACGACGACGACGTCGCCATGCTCGTCCTCCAGCACCCCTTCCGCACCGGCCACGACGCCGAGCTCTTCCACAACGCCGCGCTCGAGCTCCTCGGCGGCATCGAGGCCGCGCCCCGGGCCCGCGCCTTCGCCTCGGGCGTCCTCGCCAGCTGGCGCTTCCCCACCGAGCTGCGCGACCTGGGCGTCCTGGCCGCCAGCGAGCTCGTGGCCAACTCCCTCCAGCATGGCGAACCGCCCATGCGGCTCCGGCTGCGCCGCACCGACCGCCGTCTGATCATCGAGGTCACCGACGGCGACGACCACCTGCCGCGCCGCCGCCGCGCCGAGCCGGCGGACGAGGCCGGCCGCGGCATCTCGATCATCGCCACCATCGCCTCGTCCTGGGGCTCACGCCGTACCCCAGGCGGCGGCAAGGCCGTCTGGTGCGAGTTCGCGCTGCCGGGAGCGGGCGTACACGAATAAGGGTGTGGCCTGGCCGGAAGCTTTCACTTCCGGCCAGGCCACACCCTCTATATGCATTACGCCGCTACGGGCACCCGCTCGCCGGCCTCGGAGCCGGCCTCGGAGCCGACCTCAGGGCCTGCCTTGCACTCGGCCACGGCCCGGGCCCGCTGCGCGCGGGCGACGAACGGATTGTCCTGCGCCACCGTGAGCCGGCGCCCCAGCCGCAGGGCCAGCGCCGTGATGCCGAGCGAGCACATGATCAGCAGCGTCACATAGACACCGGACAGCCCCATCCCCACCAGCAGCGCGCCCAGCAGCGGCCCCGAGGCCATCGCCAGCTGCTTCACCAGGGCGAAGGCCGAGTTGTACTGACCGATCAGCGACGCCGGAGCCAGGTCGGCCACCAGCGGCGCCACGGTCGGCGACAGCATCGACTCACCGACACCGAACAGCACGTACGTGGAGATCAGCAGCCCCGTGGCCACCGCCTGCGCACCGTGCACCAGACCGGACAGCGCCGCGGCCACCCACGCCACGGTCCAGATCAGCCCGACCAGCGCCATGACCCGGCTGCGCCGACGGCCCTCGACCAGCTTCAGCACGACGAACTGCGTCACGACGATCGCGGCCGTATTGGCGAACAGCGCGATGCCCAGCGTGGCGGGGGAGACGTGGGTGACCTCCGTGGCGTACGCCGCCAGGCCCGATTCGAACTGTCCGTAGCAGGCGAAGAACATCACGAAGCCCAGCACGCACAGCCACACCATGGAACGGTCCCGCAGCAGGGTGCGCCACGCGCCCTCGGGCCGGCCGTCCGTCGGCACGGCGTCCTCGACCCGGGGAGCCTCCGGCAGCTTTACGGTCGCCACCGTCGCACCCAGGACCAGGAACATCACCGACTCGATGCCGAAGAGCCGGATGAAGCTCGACGCGGCGCTCTCGTCGACCATCAGGCCGCCGATGAGCCCACCGACACCGAGGCCCAGGTTGTTGAGGAAGAACTGGGTGGCGAACGAGCGGGACCGGGTCAGGGGCGTCGAGCACCACACGATCATGGTCGCGAGCGACGGCTGGATCACCGCGATACCGGCGCCGAGCGCGGCGGCGGAAGCGATGACCAGCGGCGTGACGCTCGACAGCCCCAGCCCCAGCGAACCGATCGCCGCCGAGACCGTACCCACGATGGCCACGGGCAGCGGACCCCGCCGGTCGATCGCCCGACCGGTGAAAGGCAGCACGACAAGCGCGGCCACGGCCAGCGTGAACAGCGTCAGACCCGCTGTCCCCGCTCCCAGGCCCCGCACCTTCGCCACATAGACGTAGAGATACGGAACCGTGAAGCCGTTGCCGAACGCGCTCAACGCGTTGCCCAACTGGATCCGGCGCAGTGCCGCGCCCATCGCGGTGGTCACTCCTCACCCCTCAAGCTTGAAGACTTCAACTCTAAAGTTCGAAGCTAAAGAGTACATGGCGAAGGGCTTTAGCGCGAATGATTTCTGCGATACTGCCGCTCATGGCAGACACCCCCGGCCCCGCCGAGCCGAGCCTCGAAGAGCAGATCGCCGCCTACCAGCGCGAGTACCGGGGCCTAGATCCCCAGGTGGAACGCGTCGTCTCCGCCCTCAGCCGCCTCAACCGCCGCATGAACGTCGCGTACGGGCGCCAGACCGCGGAGCTCGGCATGAGCAACGCCGAGTGGGAGGTCCTCAAGGCCCTCGTCCTCGCCGGCGACCCCTACCGCCTGGGCCCCGGCGACCTCGCCAAGCGCCTCGGCCTCACCCCGGCCGCCATGACCCACCGCATCGACCGCATGGTCGCGGAGGGCCTGGTCACCAGGGAGCGGGACGAGAACAACCGCGTCCGCGTCATCGTCGGCATCACGGAGGAGGGCCGGGCGAAGTGGCTGGAGGTCCTGCGCAAGGCCACGGTCTTCGAGGAGGAACTCCTCCAGGACCTCTCGGCCGACGAGCGCGCCCAGCTCGGCGAGATGCTGACCCGGCTGCTGCGCCGGGTGGAGCGCACCCAGCCGGACGCCGGGGGACGGCTCAACGACCTCGACTGAGGCCGGCAACTGAGGCCGGGAGGGGGCCGGTCGACGCCGGTTGACACGACCCCGTCGGATCCGTAGTGTTCTCCGAGTTGTCACGGGGCCGGTACGGATCCGGGACAGCCACTCTTGCCGCGTCGGCGGCGATCACCACTTGGCTTGACCCTTGAACGGGATGAATTTCGGCGTGTCCGGAATTCGGATCGGGCGCCGATTAGGCGCCGCGGGGGAAATCCGCTAAAGTAGTGATCAC
>NZ_JAILXP010000525.1 GCF_020740895.1 Streptomyces sp. UNOB3_S3
GGGACATCCGGCCCCCCCCCTCGCCGGAGATATACGGCAGAGCCGTCGCCGAGGCCGTACGGCGCATGAAGCGCGGCGACTTCAGCAAGGTCGTCCTCGCCCGCACCCTCGAACTGCGCTCCTCGCGCGACCTGGACCTGCCCGCGCTGCTCCAGCGCCTCGCCCGCCGCGACCCCTCGGGCTACACCTTCGCCGTCCCCTCCGGCCCCGGCCGCACCCTGCTCGGCGCCAGCCCGGAACTCCTCGTCTCCCGGCGCGGCGGCCGCCTCGTGGCCAACCCGCTCGCCGGCTCCACCCCCCGCAGCGCCGACCTCGCCGAGGACGTGCGCCGCGCGGCCGCCCTCCTCGAATCCGCCAAGGACCTCCACGAGCACGCCGTCGTCGTCGACGCCGTCCGCGAGGCCCTCGCCCCCTACTGCCGCACCCTCGACGTGCCCACGCGCCCCACCCTGGTGCGCACCGCCACCATGTGGCACCTGTCCACCACCGTCGTCGGCGAGCCGGCCGACCCCGCCGTCTCCGCCCTGGAGCTGGCCTGCGCCCTCCACCCGACGCCCGCCGTGTGCGGCACCCCCACCGACACCGCCCGCCGGGTCATCGGGGAGCTCGAGCCCTTCGACCGGGGCGCCTACACCGGCATGGTGGGATGGGGCGACGCGAGCGGTGACGGCGAATGGGTCGTCACCATCCGCTGCGCCGAGGCCGAGGAGCGCACGCTGCGCCTCTTCGCGGGCGCGGGCGTCGTCGAGCAGTCCTCGCCGGAGGCGGAGACCGCCGAGACCGGCGCCAAGTTCCAGACGTTCCTTCAGGCAGTGGGGGTTGACCAGTGACGGGCATCAAGGACATCGACGACGCGCCCGGCTATCCGGCCGCGTTCGCCGAGCGCTACCGGGCCAAGGGCTACTGGCGCGGCGAAACGTTCGGCCGGATGCTGCGCGAGCGCGCCGAGGCCCACCCCGACCGGGTCGCGATCGTCGACCCGGCGGGCGAGGGACGCCGCTGGACGTACGGCGAACTCGACCTGCGCGCCGACCGGCTGGCCGCCGGCCTGCTCGCCCGCGGCATCGGCAAGGGCGACCGCGTCGTCC
This sequence comes from Streptomyces sp. UNOB3_S3, assembly GCF_020740895.1. Taxonomy (GTDB): domain Bacteria; phylum Actinomycetota; class Actinomycetes; order Streptomycetales; family Streptomycetaceae; genus Streptomyces. The sequence goes on from NZ_JAILXP010000525.1 coordinate 1,089, forward strand.
TCCAGCTGCCGAACGTCGCCGAGTTCTTCGAGGTCGTCTTCGCCCTCTTCCGCATCGGCGCCCTTCCCGTCTTTGCCCTCCCGGCGCACCGCGAGACCGAGATCCGCCACTTCTGCGCCTTCACCGAGGCGGCCGCCTACGTCATCGCCGACGTCGCCGAGGGCTACGACTACCGCGAGCTCGCCACCAAGGTGAAGGCCGAAGTCCCCACCCTCAAGCACGTCTTCGTCGTCGGCGACCCGGGCGAACACACCGGGCACACCGCCCTCGCCGACGTCCCGGCCGAGCCGGTCGCCATCGACGACGCGCCCCGACCCCACGAGCTGGCCTTCCTCCAGCTCTCCGGCGGCTCCACCGGAGTGCCCAAGCTCATCCCGCGCACCCACGACGACTACATCTACTCGCTGTGGGGCTCCAACGAGATCTGCGGCGTCGACGAGCACAGCGTCTTCCTGTGCGCGCTGCCCGCCGCCCACAACTTCCCCCTCAGCTCGCCCGGCACCCTCGGCGCCCTGTACGCCGGCGCCCGGGTCGTCCTCGCCCCCCGCCCCAGCCCCGACGTGGCCTTCCCGCTCATCGAGGCCGAGGGCGTCACCCTCACCGGCCTCGTCCCGCCGCTGGCCCTGGTGTGGACCGAGGCCGCCGCCGGCACCCCGCACGACCTCTCCAGCCTGGAGGTGCTGCTCGTCGGCGGCGCCAAGTTCAGCGAGGAGGCCGCCCGGCGCGTCCGCCCCGCCCTCGGCTGCACCCTCCAGCAGGTCTTCGGCATGGCGGAGGGCCTGGTGAACTACACCCGGCTCGACGACCCCGAGGACACGATCGTCACCACCCAGGGCCGCCCCATCTCGCCCGACGACGAGATCCGCGTCGTGGACGACGAGGACAACGACCTGCCCGTGGGCGCCACCGGACACCTCCTCACCCGCGGCCCGTACACCATCCGCGGCTACTGGCGGGCCCCCGAGCACAACGCCACCGCCTTCACCGCCGACGGCTTCTACCGCACCGGTGACGTCGTACGGCTCACGGAGACGGGCCACCTGGTCGTCGAGGGCCGGGCCAAGGACCAGATCAACCGGGGCGGCGAGAAGGTCGCGGCCGAGGAGATCGAGAACCACATCCTCGCCCACCCCGCCGTCCACGACGTCGCCGTCGTCTCCATGCCCGACGACTACCTCGGCGAGCGCACCTGCGCCTACGTCGTACTGCGCGAGGGCACCGCGCCGGTGAAGTCCATCGCCGTCAAGAAGTTCGTGCGCGAGCGCGGGCTCGCCGCCTTCAAGGTGCCCGACCGCGTCGAGTTCGTCGAGGCGTTCCCGCAGACCGGCATCGGCAAGGTCTCCAAGAAGGACCTGCGCGCCGCCATCGCCGCGCGGCTGCGCGACACGGCCGCCGCCCGCGACTGAGCCCCGGTCACCCCGCACGCATCCCGGAACCACGAAAGGCCCCGCCACCATGGCGCTCCCCGCCATCGCCCCCTATCCCATGCCCACCGCCGCGGACCTCCCCGCGAACAAGGTCGCCTGGACGGTCGACCCGAGCCGCGCCGTGCTGCTCGTGCACGACCTCCAGAACTACTTCCTCGACGCCTTCGAGACCGGCGCCTCGCCCGTCACCGAGCTGCTCGCCAACATCGCGCGGCTGAGGAAGGAGTGCGCCCGCCTCGGCGTCCCCGTCGTCTACTCCGCCCAGCCCGGCGGCCAGACCGCCGCCGAGCGCGGCCTCCAGCAGGACTTCTGGGGCCCCGGACTGCCCGACGACGAGCGCGCCAAGGCCATCGCCGACGCCGTCGCCCCCGACGCGGGCGACACCGTGCTCACCAAGTGGAAGTACAGCGCCTTCGTCCGCACCGACCTCGCCGAGCGGATGGCGGAGCAGGGCCGCGACCAGCTGATCGTCGTCGGCGTCTACGCCCACATCGGCGTCATGATGAGCGCGTGCGACGCCTGGATGCGCGACATCCAGCCCTTCCTCGTCGCCGACGCCGTCGCCGACTTCTCCGCCGGCGACCACGCCATGGCACTTCGCTGGGCGGCCGCCAAGTGCGCCGTCGTCACCACCACCGACCGCGTCTTCGAAGGACAGTGAGCACCGTGGCCCTGACCCTGGAACAGATCCGTGCCGACGTCGCCGACGTGCTGGGCGAGGACCCGGCCGACATCCCCGACGACGAGAACCTCGTGGACTACGGCCTCGACTCCGTCCGCATCATGACCCTCGTCGAGCGCTGGCGGCGCGACCACGGCACCGAGGTCACCTTCGTCGACCTCGCGGAGAAGCCGGCCATCGAGGAGTGGGCACCCCTGCTGGGGGCCCGGGCATGACCGTCACCGCACTCGAGCGGCCCGTCAGCGGCAGCGGCCCCGCCCGGCGCATCGCGCCGGAGGGGCTGCCGCTGACGGCCGCTCAGTCGGCCATGTGGCAGGCCCAGGCCCTCGACCCGGAGAGCCCCGCCCTGAACACCGCCGAGTACCTGGACATCCAGGGCGACGTGGACCCGGAGCTCTTCGCCGAGGCCCTGTACCGCGTCGCCCGCGAGGCGGACACCCTGGGCGTACGGATCGCGGACACGCCCGCCGGGCCCCGGCAGCTGCCCGTCGAC
>NZ_JAILXP010000526.1 GCF_020740895.1 Streptomyces sp. UNOB3_S3
GGGGGCGGAGCCCCCCGTTCCGGGAAGGGGTGGGATCGGGGAGCGCCTCGCACGGGTTCGACAAGAACACCCGCGGCCGGTCGAGGTCCAGCCGGCGGTGGAAGCGGCCCGCCGTCCACGGCCGGACGTCCGCCCCGCACGCGGCGAACAGCGCCGCCGTCGTCGCGGCGAGCGCACCCGCGCCACCCGTGACGTCCAGCGACAGGACGGGCGCCGTCGTGTTGTCGCGAGCGAGCGCGGACAGCGTGGCGCCCGCGCCCACCTCCAGGAGTACGTCCGCGTGACGCGCCAGCTCCCGTACCCCGTCCCCGAAACGGACCGGCGCCGTCACCTGTTCCGTCAGCAGCGCGGCCAGGTCCGTGTCCGGCGACAGCACCGCGGCCGTCACCGACGAGACCACCGTGCCCGACGGCTTCTCCAGGCCGGCCTTCGCGAAGCACTCCGCCAGCGCCGGCAACACCGGCCGCATCGCCGCCGAGTGGAAGGCGTGCGAGACCGCGAGGGGCACCACGGCGACGCCCCGGCGGCGCGCCTCCGCCCGTACCAGCGCCAGGGACGGCACGGGGCCCGCGACGGTCAGCCGGCCGGGGCCGTTGACGGCCGCGATCACCGCGTCCGTGCCGGCCAGGAGGGCTTCCGCCGTGTCCACCGGCGCGGCCACCGCGAGCATTCCGCCGCCGCCCTCGGCGTACCGGGCCATGAGGGCGCCCCGGGCGCGGGCCAGCCGCACGGCCGCGGCCGGCGGCAGGGCTCCGGCCCAGGTCAGGGCGGTGAGTTCGCCGAGGCTGTGGCCGAGCGCGGCCCGGGCGCGGACGCCCAGGCGGTCCAGGTAGCGCAGCCCCGCCAGCGAGGCCGCGACCACGGCGGGCTGGACCACGGACGTGTCGGACGTGTCGGTCGCCTCGAGGGTGGACGGCGGCACCTCCGCGAACAGGTCCCCGGCCGCGACGATCCGTCCCAGCGGTCCGCTGCCGACGCGTCCGCCCGCCGTGCCCTGCCCCGGGAAGAGCAGGCCGAGCCGGGCCGTGGGGCCCACGCCCGTGAACACCCCGGCGGCCGTGTCCCCGTGGCACCCCTCCCCCGGCCGCCGGCCGAGCGAGCGCGCCGCCGACCTCAGCCGCTCGGCCAGTTCGCCGGGCGAGGAGGCGACGACGGCCACCCGGACACGGGTCGGCTCACCCCCCGCCAGCGCCGCCGCCGCGTCCGACAGTTCCGCGTCCGACAGGGACTCCGCCGTCTCCGCGAGTCGGAGCAGCCGATCGACGGCCTCCTCGACGCCGTCCCCGCCCACCGGGAAGACCTCCCACCCGGGCGCGGGCACATACGGACGGGGGTACGCGTACGGGCGCGGCGGCGCGCCGGTGGCCTCCAGGACGACGTGGGCGTTGACGCCGCCGAAGCCCACGGAGTTGACGGAGGCCCGGCGGGGCAGCGCGCGCCCCGGCCAGTCCTCCGGCTCGTCGAGGGTCCGCAGCGGGGCCGTGAGCAGCGGGTGGGGGTCCTCGCAGCCGGTGGTGGGCGGCAGGACGCCGTGGTGGACGGCGAGGGCGGCCTTGATCAGCCCGGCCACGCCCGCCGCCGCCTTCGTGTGGCCGATGTTCGCCTTGACGCTGCCGAGCGCGACCGGCGGGCCGTCCCCGGAGCCCAGTGCCTCCGTCAGGACCGCGAGTTCCACCTCGTCGCCGACGGCCGTGCCCGTGCCGTGGCCCTCGACCAGGCCGGCCGTGGCCGGGGCGAAGCCGGCCCGTTCGTAGGCCCGGCGCAGGGCGAGGGCCTGGCCGGCGCGTTCGGGGCGGGTCAGGCCGCCGTGGCCGTCCGAGGACAGGCCCCAGCCCTCGATGAGGGCGTAGGCGCGCAGGCCGAGGCGCCGGGCGTCCTCGGCGCGGGCGAGGACGAGGACGCCGCAGCCCTCGCCGGGCAGGAAGCCGGTCGGGTTCCGGTCGTAGACGCGCATCGGCCCTCGGGCGAGCGCGCCGAGGCGGGAGAAGCCGACGAGTTCGAAGGGGTCGAGGCTGAGGTCGACACCGCCGGCCAGGGCGAGGTCAAGGTCGCCCGCCGCGAGGGCCGTGCAGGCGGTGACGACGGAGACCAGCGACGAGGCGCACGCGGCGTCGACGGTGTAGCCGGCGCCGTGGAAGCCGAAGTGGTTGCAGATCCGGCCGCTGATGGTGTTGGCGAGGCCGCCGGCCAGGGACTCGTCGCCGGGGACGGGGAAGGGGCTCTTGTAGAGCTCCTCCAGTTCCCGCAGCAGTTCCCTCCGTTCATCCTCCGCGAGGCCGCGACGGCCCAGGACCGTATCGACCGTGCGGCGCACGTACGGCCAGCGCAGCCGCAGCAGCCCGGTGCGGGAGAACTCGCCGGTGAGGGAGTTGCCGATGACGACGCCCACCCGGTCCCGGTCGAGGCCCGCCAGGTTCTCCCCCTCCGCCAGCCCCGCGTCGCGCAGCGCGGCCGCGGCGACGTCGAGGGCGAGCCAGTGGGTGAGGTCGGCGGCGCGGAAGGCGCCGCCGGGCACCCGGAAGGCCTGCCGGTCGAAGGTCCAGCCTTCCAGCACGGCCGCCCGTTCGGCGTCGATGCCGTCGCCGTCCCCGGCTCTCCCCGGCGCGTAGTCGGCGAGCCGCAGCCGTTCGGGCGGGATCCGGCGGAAGGCGCGGCGCCCGGCGAGCACGGTCCGCCACAGCTCGCCGGGGCCGTCGGCGTCGGGATAGCGACAGGCCATCCCCACGATGGCGACGGGGCACTTCACGGAGCCTCCCGCACGACAGCAGCAGGACGAAGATCAGGGACACGTTTCAGCAGCGGCAGCGTCACCAGCGCCAGCCAGCGCGCCACGCACACCACGGCCAGTGCGAAAAACAGGCCGAAGGTGATGTGGAGGGCCATCAGCGTCCCGTACGCGGCGGCGATCCCCAGCCCGAAGGCGAACTGGCGGCGGGGCGCGAACGGCGTCGTCCCCGGGTCGCTGATCATGTAGTTGGTGTAGAGGATGAAGGCCACGCCGGTCATCGGCGTCAGCGCGCCGACGAGCCAGGCGTCGGTGAACGCGGAGCGCACCAGCGCCTGGAGGACGAAGCCGCCGGCCCAGCCCAGCAGCAGCGGCATCTTCAGGGTGAGCTTGGCGTTGAGCATCGTCCCGGCCACCAGCACCGCGAACGGGATGATCCAGCGCAGCACGCCGGGCGGGTACTCGGTGAACTCGTACGGCGGGGCGATGCCCACCCAGTCGTAGATCAGCAGGGTGGCGACGATCCCGGTGTTGGACGGGTTGAGGACGTGCTGCGACCTGCCGCGCACCCGGGCGCGCACCACGTACTTGGAGCCGATGCCGACGGCGGCGGCGAACGCGATGGGCCAGAGCCGGTCGTTGGCGTAGAGCAGCATGGAGCAGGCGAGCCCGGTGATGTGCGCGGGCAGCATGAAGTCGAGGACCCGGCCGAACGGGCCCGCGTAGCGCGGGCGCCGGCGGTGCACGGCCGCGTCGACGGTCTCCAGCAGCAGTTCGGTGGCGTAGGCGGTGCCGACGGCGACGAACGGGGTCGCGTACGCCTGCTCGAAGCCCAGCCAGGTCAGGCCGACGATGTTGAGGACGGTGATGGAGAGCGCGAAGCGGCGCAGGGCCTTGCTGCGGCGCTTCTCCGGGGTGAGGCCGGCGGGTTTTCCCGTGGCGGGGGCGGCCTGGGAGGCCTG
>NZ_JAILXP010000527.1 GCF_020740895.1 Streptomyces sp. UNOB3_S3
GTCCGGGGGCGGGGCCAGGCCCGCGCGCAGCCGCTCGCCGTAGCCGGGCGGGAGGGGAAAGCGGTCCTCGACGTGCCGGATCAACTGCTCGTGCTTGCGCGGGTCGAAGCGCAGCAGCTCGGTGAGCGGGCAGAAGACCGCCAGCCGCAGGCAGTCCAGGGCGTAGGCGTCGACGGCCGGCCCCGAGCGCGCCCAGGGGGCCGTGAAGCCCGCCGTGCCCAGCGCCGGGGTGAAGTTCTCGTCCATCCCGAAGGACGTCTCGAAGTCGACGAGGCAGACGCTGCCGTCCGGCCGCACCAGCACATTGCCCGGCTGGAGGTCCCCGAAGACCACACCCCGTCCGTGCAGCGCGGCTATCGCCTCCTCGACCCGGTCGACGACCGCGCACGCCCAGACGGTGTACGCGGCCAGCTCCGTCCGGTTCGCGTCCGGCCGGAAGAGGGGGTGGCGGCGCCCCATGGCCTCCTCCAGGCGTTCCCCCTCCACGAACTCCTCGACGAGGAAGTGGTGTTCCCAGTGGCGCGTCCGGGCCAGCACCCGCGGTACGCAGCCGAGCCCCGCGAGCCGTTCCAGCACGGCGTGCTCGCGCCCCAGCCGGGCCACCGCGTCCATGCCGTTGTCGTCGACACCGGCGAACGGGCGGGCCTCCCGCAGCACCACGCGCCGCCCGGTGCCGGGGGCGACGGCGCGGTAGACGCCGCCGCTGTTGGAGAAGCGCAACGCCTTCTCCACCCGGTAGGGGAAGCCCCCGCCGCCGTCCGCCCGCGCGGCACGGATCCGCCCGGCGATGAAGGACGGCACGCCCGCCCACGGCGGCACCTTGAACGCGGCCCCGCGCACATCGGGCACCGCCCGGCCGTCGGGCCGGACGACGGCGGGCACGTACTCGCCGTCGCCGGAGAAGCAGAACCGGGGCGTGAACCCCCCGTAGCGCAGGTACAGCGGCCCGTCGTCCCAGCGCAGATCGCTGAGGATGTAGGGGCCCTTGACGCCCCGTAACAGCCCGGACAGCTCCTGGAGCGCGCGCTCCAGGAGCTCCTCGGAGCGCGGATAGACGGTGACGAGCTTGCCGCCCGCCGAGCGCGGGGCCCGCTTGCTGTTGACGAGGGCCAGCAGGGCGCGGCTGCGCAGGAACTTGAAGCCGATGCCGCGCGCGACGCAGTACTCCCAGACCGTGGCGATCGCCCGGGGGGCCTCCTCGGCCGTCGCCGAGACATGGATCTTCCAGCCCTGCGGCGGCAGCCGCGCGTCGCGGGGCCGCAGGACCACCCAGCCGTCGCGTTCGGCGCGCCGCCACCCCGGCGGTGCCGGGCGGGCGGCGTGGGCGAAGCGGGCGGCGGTGTCCTCCACGCGCTCCGGGGTGTCCACGAAGAGGGGGTCGGCGACGAGGTGGCCTTGAGCGAGCATGCCGTGCTCCTCCGGTGCCGTGTCAGGTCCGGTGCCGTGCCGGGCCTCGCGATTCCGGCGGGCCGGCCGCCGCCGTCCGGTGCGGCGGCCGGCCCGCCGTCCTCCGGGGACGGCTCACACCTGTCCGAGGGTGCTGTGGTAGCTGTTGCTACACGGCCACTGGACGGGGGTCTCCTCCTCCAGTTCCTGCAGCTCCAGGATCTCCGACACGTCGTTCACCTCCCTCCCGGGCGGGCGGGACGGCCACGGGACGGGGGTCGAGGAAGGGCAGGACGGGCCCGGTCCCCTCGAACGCCGAGCCCAGCGCGAGCAGCACGCCCGCGGCGCCCGTCGCCAGGTCCGCCGAGAGCCGCAGCATCCGGAACCCGGGGAACGCCAGGTGCCCCTGGTAGGTCTGGGCGTACCAGGACAGCCGCCCGATCTGCCGGCCGAGCGCCGTGCCCGCGACCGGCTCGCCGAGCGCCGCGAGCACGGCCACCGACCCGGCCCGCCCGCGCAGCAGGCCCGCGTTGCGCACGTACACGGCGTCGCAGGTCAGCCGGAGCGAGGCCAGCACGGCGGCCAGCCGGGGGTCGGGCCGGTACCGCAGCAGGTCGCGCAGGACGAACGCGAGCCCGGTGCTGCCCCCGTGGAGGTACGGCAGGTTGGCCGTGCCGTCGAAGAGGGTGAGCGTCCCGTCGGGGAGGGTGCGCAGCCGCACCAGGTCGTGGCGCAGGGCCCGCCCGGCGAGGCCGAGGAGGGAGGCGTCGCCCGTGTGCTCGTACAGCCGAAGGAACAGCAGGGCCGCTCCGGTCGCGCCGTGCAGCAGCCCGTAGGGCGCGGGGCCGCCCGGCGGGGCGGGCGGGGGGCCGTCCTCGACGGCGCGGCCGAGCTCGCCGGCGAGGGCCGTCGCGCGGTCCAGCAGCGCGGGGTCCCCGGTCGTGGCGGCGAAGTGCAGCAGGGTCAGGGCGATGCCGGCCCGGCCGGCGGCCAGGCCCGCGTCGGGCACCGCGTCCCGCTCCGGCGGGCAGCGGCCGAGGACGTCGAGGGCCTCCGCGCGCAGGCCGAGCGTGTCCAGGACGAACGCGACGCCGTGCAGGCCCTCGTGGAGGCCGGGCGCGGGGGCGGGGTCGCGCCGCACGGCGGCCAGGAGCCACGCCGTGTACTCCTCGGGCACCCGCGCCCCGGCCCGGTGGAGCGCGTACAGGACCCCGGCCGCGCCGTGGGCGAGCGCGGGGCCGCCCAGCGTCGCGGATCCGGTGGGGCTGCCGGGGAAGAGCCGGTCGGGGCGGCCCGGGGTGGCGGTGGCGTGGATGCCCCGGACGAGGGAGTCGCGGATCGCGGGCCAGTCGGGGCGGTCCGCCGCCAGCAGGGCGCCCGCCCGGTCGTCCTCGGCCGGGTGGCCCTCGGGCCACAGCCCCGTCAGCAGCCCGGCGCCGAACCCCCGGGGCACCGGGTAGTGCCGTTCGATCGCGGCGGTGAGGGTGCGGAGCTTGCCGGGGCTGCGGTGGGGGACCGGCAGGAACAGCCACAGCCGCAGCAGGTCGAGCAGGTGGCGCAGGGCGGCCGGGGCCGGGAGGCCGGGCGGTGTGCCGAACCCGGGCTCGCCGGTGGCGGGGGCCCGGTCGTCCCCTGCGTCCGTGAGCGTGCCGAGGCCGACGAGCACCACCCGCCCGTCCGGCCGCAGGACGATGTGCTCCGGCCGGAGTTCACCGAGGCGCAGCCCGTGGGCGTACAGGGCGTGGAGGGCCCGCTCGGTCCGGTCCACGACGTCCAGGGCCCAGGCGGTGTACGGGGCGGCCTCCCGCTCGGCGCGCTCCCGCGAGGTGAGCGGGAAGGCGTCGGCGACGGCCCGCGGCAGCGCGGTCCCCTCGATGAACTCCTCGGCGAGGAAGCGGTGTTCCGCGTGGGTGAGGTGGGTCAGGACGTGCGGTACGCAGTCCAGGCCCGCGAGCCGCTCCCGCGCGGCCCGCTCCCGGTCGAGCCGGGTGACGGCGTCCTCGCCCCGCTCGTCGAGCCCCGCGTACGGCCGGGCCTCGCGCAGCACCACGCGCTCGCCGGTGCGCTTGTCGACCGCGAGGTAGGTGCCGCCGCCGTGGGACCTGCGAAGCGCCCGCTCGGCCCGGTAGGGGAAGCCGCCCGCCGGCCGGGCGCGCAGGGCCTCCAGGCCGGGCCGGAGCACCTCCGGCAGCGGCACTCCGTCGGGCGGGACGAAGACGGCCGGGTCGCCGGGCCGGGGGTGGCCCTCCGGGCCGGGCGGGCCGTGGCTGACATACCGCGGGCCGGGGCCGTGCC
>NZ_JAILXP010000528.1 GCF_020740895.1 Streptomyces sp. UNOB3_S3
CCCTGGACCCGGGCACCACCCCCGCCCACCGGCTCCTCGGCTACGCCCAGACCCACGACCAGATCGGCAACCGGGCGCTCGGCGACCGGCTCACCGCCCGGCTCTCCCCGGGCCTGCTGGCCTGCGCGGCCGCCCTCGTCCTGTGCGCGCCCTTCACCCCCATGCTGTTCATGGGGGAGGAGTGGGGCGCCCGGACGCCCTGGCAGTACTTCACCGACCACCCGGACCCGGCCCTGGCGGAGGCCGTACGGACCGGCCGGCGCCGCGAGTTCGAGGCCCACGGCTGGCCCGCCGAGGAGATCCCCGACCCCCAGGACCCGGCGACCCGCGACCGCTCCTGCCTGGACTGGACGGAACCAGGACGCCCCCCGCACGCCCGGCTCCTCGCCTGGTACCGGCGCCTGATCGCCCTGCGGCGCGCCGAACCCGCCCTGACGGACCCGCGCTGGCGGTACGAGGAACTGTCTGTCACGGCGGGGGGCGTCGTCTCCTTCCGGCGCGGCCCGCTGCGCATCGCGGTCAACCTCACCGGCCGCCCGGCCGCCCTGCGCCCGGCGGGGCCGGTGACGGAGGCCGTCGCGGCATGGCGGCCGGTGGGCCTGCCGGACGGCGCCGGCGGCACGCTGCGGCTGCCGCCGGAGACGGCGGCGGTGCTGCGCTGAACCGGGCCGCTGAGCCGGTCGGCTCAGCCCTCGTCCGGGCGCAGCCGCAGAGAAATGGAGTTGATGCAGTACCGCTGGTCCGTGGGCGTGGGGTAGCCCTCGCCCTCGAAGACGTGGCCCAGGTGGGAGCCGCAGCGGGCGCAGCGGACCTCGACGCGGACCATGCCGTGGGAGCGGTCCTCCAGGAGCTCGACCGCGTCGGAGTCCTTCGGGTCGAAGAAGCTCGGCCAGCCGCAGTGGCTCGCGAACTTCTCCGTGGAGCGGAACAGCTCCGCGCCGCAGGCACGGCAGGCGTAGACGCCCGCCGTGCTGGTGTCGGTGTACTCACCGCGGAAGGCGGGCTCGGTGCCCGCCCGGCGGAGCACCTGGTACTCCGCCGGCGTCAGCTCCGCGCGCCACTGCTCGTCCGTCTTCTCGACCTCGTACGCCATGCCGTACGCCCTCCGCGGTGTGTCGGTCAGCTCTCCAGGCGGGCCAGGATCTTCGGACCGAGGTCCGTGACGTCACCCGCGCCCATCGTCAGAACGAGATCACCGGGCCGCGCCATTCCCGCGATCACGTCCGGGATCGCCGCCATGTCGTGCTCGGGGCGCACATCGGCGCCGGCCTTCTCGGCCGCGTCGATGATCAGGGCGCTGGTGATGCCGGGGATCGGGTCCTCACGGGCGGGGTAGATGTCAAGGACGACGGAGGCGTCGGCCAGGGTCAGGGACCGGCCCATCTCCGTGCCGAGCTCCTGGGTGCGGCTGAACAGGTGCGGCTGGAAGACGACCAGGACGCGGGAGCCGGCGGCGGCGCCGCGGATGGCCTCCAGGTCGGCGGTCATCTCGGTGGGGTGGTGCGCGTAGGAGTCGATGACCTGCACGCCGTTCGCCTCGCCCTTGAGCTGGAGGCGGCGGCCCACGCCGGTGAACTTGCCGAGCGCGGAGGCGAGGTTGTGCGCCGGGATGCCGAGGGCCACGCCCGCGGCGAGGGCGGCGACGGCGTTGTGCGCGTAGTGGCTGCCGGGCACGGAGACGGCGAAGGTGAGCATCTTGCCGTTGAGCAGGATGGTGACCTCGCTGGACAGGCCGCGCGGGGTGACCTTCAGGACGCGCACATCGGCGTCCTCGGCCGTGCCGTAGGTGACGATCTCGATGTCGTGGCGGCCGGAGACCCGCTCGGTGAGCTCGCGGGCGCCCGCCTGGTCGGCGGAGATCACGAGCGTGCCGCCGGGGCGGACACGGCCGACGAACGTCTCGAAGGACTCGTAGATCTCGTCCATCGACGCGTAGTTCGCGTGGTGGTCCAGCTCCACGTTGAGGACGATCGCGACCTCGGGCGCGTACTTGTGGAAGCTGCGGTCGCTCTCGTCCGCCTCGGCGACGAAGATGTCGCCCGAGCCGTGGAGGGCGTTGGTGCCGGGGCCGTTCAGGTCGCCGCCGATCGCGTACGACGGGTTCAGGCCCAGGGCGTCGAGGGAGACGGCGAGCATCGACGTCGTGGTCGTCTTGCCGTGGGTGCCGGCGACGGCGATCGGGCGCAGCCCGTCCATCAGCCGGGCCAGCGCGTCGGAGCGGTGGACGACGGGGACGCCGCGCTCGGCGGCGGCGGCCAGCTCGGGGTTGTCGGCGCGGATGGCGCTGGAGACGACGACGCAGGTGGCGTCGGCCGCCAGGTGCTCCGCGGCGTGGCCGATGTGCACCGTGACGCCCAGCTCGCGCAGGGCCGCGGCGGTGGCCGAGTCCTTCGCGTCGCTGCCGGCGACGGCCGCGCCGCGCTGGGCGAGGATCTTCGCGATGCCCGACATGCCGGCGCCGCCGATGCCGATGAAGTGCGGTCGGTCCATCGTCGTGGGGACGGCCGGTGCCATGTGCGGTGCTCCCTGGGGGTCGAAAACTAAAGACTGCGCAGAGCGTCGATTCTTGCACCCGCGCCGACCGCCCCGTCACACCGCCCGGATCAGCCCCGCCGCCAGGCCCGCCGCGACCGCCGCCGTGCGGCTGTCGACGCCGAGCTTGTCGTAGATGTGCACGAGGTGGGTCTTGACCGTCGCCTCGCTGATGAACAGCCGTTTGGAGACCTGCCGGTTGGCCAGGCCCTCGGCCACCAGGCCCAGGATCTCCGTCTCGCGGGGCGACAGCACCGTCCGGCCCCCGGCCCGTACCCGGCCCAGCAGGCGGGCGGCGACGGGCGGGGCGAGGACGGTCTCGCCGCGCGCGGCGGCATGGACGGCGGCCGCGACCTCCTCGGGCGGGGCGTCCTTGAGGAGGTAGCCGGTGGCCCCGGCCTCGACGGCGGCCAGGATGTCGGCGTCGGTGCTGTAGGTGGTGAGGATCAGCACGGCGGGCGGGGACGGCAGCGCGGTGATGCGCCGGGTGGCCTCCACGCCGTGCATCCCGGCGCCCATCTGGAGGTCCATGAGGACGACGTCCGGGCGCGCCCCCTCGTCCAGCAGCCGCAGCGCCTCGGCGCCGTCGGCGGCCTCGCCCACGGCCTCCACGCCGGGCAGCTCGTCGACCATGGCGCGCAGCCCGCGCCGCACCACGGGGTGGTCGTCGACGAGGAGGACCCCGATGCCGGCGCTCACGCGGCCGCTCCCATGGCGCGGATCTCCGCCGGGACGGCCGGCACCGTCGCCGCGATCGCCGTGCCCTCGCCGGGGGCGGACTCGACGGTGAAGGTGCCGCCGAGGGCGGCGATGCGCTCGCGCATGCCGTGGAGGCCGAAGGTGCGGCGGCCGTCGGCCGGGCCGTGGCCGGGGGTGAAGCCGACACCGTCGTCGTAGATGTCGAGGGCGACCTGCCCGTCGAGGAAGGCGAGGGTGACGGCGGCGTGCTCGGCCCGGGCGTGGCGGGCCACGTTGGCCAGCGCCTCCTGGGTCAGGCGCAGCAGGGCCACCTCGGTCTCCACGGGCAGGGGGCAGGGCGCGCCGTCGAGGCGGAAGACGGCCCCGGGGACGGTGCGCGCGGTCACCCGGCGCAGCGCCTCGGGCAGGGGCGCGTCCTCCAGGGCGGGCGGGGTGAGGGCCTGGAC
>NZ_JAILXP010000529.1 GCF_020740895.1 Streptomyces sp. UNOB3_S3
AGATAATATTATCTATTTTTTACAGGGATTTCACTGTGCCTTACACGCACACCGGCGTCGCCGGGCCGAGGGCCCGGCGACGCCGGTTCAGCGGGTGGCGGGGGCCTTCGGCCCGTCGGCCGCGGCCGCCTCGGCGGCCTTCTCGGTGGCCGCCTCGGATGCCTTCTCGCGCGGGGCCGAACCGGCCACCACGCGGCTGCGCCCGGAGGGCCGGCGGACGGCGGCGACGCCGACGCCGGCCAGGACGATCAGGCCGCCCAGGGCCGCCAGGGGGGTCGGCAGGACGCCCCTGAGGCCCGCGTCCAGCGCCAGCGCGGCGACCGGCACCGCGTAGAGCACGAGGGAGCTCGTCGACGCCGTGGCCGCTTCCAGCACCCGCGACCAGGTGCAGAAGGCCAGCACCGTGCAGCCGAGGCCCAGCCACAGCACGGCGGTGTTCTGCTGCCAGCCGGCCGCCACCATCTGGCTCGCCGCCTGCGGGGCGAAGAACAGCAGGGGCACCAGGCCGAAGAGGCTGCCGTAGAAGATGCAGTCCATGCCTGAGTAGCGGCACAGCAGGGGCTTCTGGAGGATGAAGGACGTCGCCTGGGCCGCCGCCGCAAGAACGATCATCACCATGCCGGAGTGCGAACCTCCCCCGCCGCCACCGGACATGGCGACCACCATGGCGCCGGTCAGGGCGATGAGGAGTCCGCCGACGCCCCAGGCGCCGGGCCGCTCGCGCAGCACGAGCATGCCCAGGACGGTGGCGAACACCGGGGAGGTGGCGACGAGCATGGCGGCCGTGCCGCCCTCGACGTGCCGTTCACCGGCGTAGAGCAGCAGCTGATAGGCGGTCATGCCGGTGAGCCCGAAGCCCGCCATGCGCAGGACGTCGCCGCGGCGCAGCCTGCTGATCCGGCCCGTGAACAGGAACGGCAGCAGGAGGACGACCGCGGCGGCCAGCCGCAGCACGGCCATGGCGGTCGGCGCGTAGCCGTCGAGCGCGACGCGGATCGCCGGGAAGGCCGAGCCCCACAGGATCGCGGTCGCGGCCATGAACTTCCAAGGAGTCGCCACTCGGCGCTCGCCCACCAACGGAAACACCGCCTCTGACGGGTCGGGAAAAGCCAACATCAACGACGCTACGACCTTTCGCTCCATAAGTCGAATAAAGAATTCCGTCACCAGCCCAAAGAAATCCTTTGAGATGCGAGGACGGCCGTCCGGATGGCCCCCGCCGCCGGGCGGCGCGCCCCGCCCTCTCGTACGGTCGGACCACGGACGAGCAGAGGGCAGAGGAGCACCGGGTGATGAGCGGCCTCGAGACGGCGGACCATGTCAGCGTTCATCTGACCGGCTGCGGCCAGGAGGACGCGAGCACCGTGTTCGGTGCCCTGGAAGCGGCGTTCCCCGAGGTCAGCGGCCCGGAGGAGAAGGCGTCGGCCTCTGCTGCGGCCAAGGGCGCCGCCACGGTGTGGTGCATGGTCGTCGACGCGCGGACCCGGGCCACCCCACGCGCCGTCGCGCCGGCCCGGCTGGCGGCGCCGGTCACCGTCGACCTCTTCGGCGCCGCCGACCCGGTGCGCCAGGTCAAGGAGGAGCTCGGCGTGGTCTTCGGGGTCGAGGACCACGGCACGGTGCCGGGCGAGCACGAGCTGGAGGTACGGCTCCAGCTGGGCTCGCACCCCGACGCATAGCCACCCCCCGCCTGGCCGCCGCCCGGCCGCCGCCCGCGACCGCTCCGTACGCTGTCGCGCCCGCGCCCCCGGAGGTATAACGGGTGGTGTCGCGCCTCCGCGAAGGAGGGTCGGTCATGAAACACGACATCGGGCCACGGCAGACCATCGCACCGCCCATCGAGGACCACGGCGTCATCGGCGATCTCCACACCGTCGCGCTGGTGGGCGTCGACGGCACCATCGACTGGTGCTGCCTGCCCCGCTTCGACGCGCCCTCCGTCTTCGGCTCCCTCCTCGACACCGAACGCGGGGGCTCGTTCTCGGTCCGGGTGCGCGACGTGGAGCGCGCCAAGCAGATGTACCTGCCGGACTCCAATGTGCTGCTGACCCGGTTCCTCGCCGAGGCCGCGGTCGCGGAGCTGTACGACTTCATGGTGCCGGACCACCCGTCCTGCCCCGCGAGCGGTGTCCGGCAGATCGTCCGGCAGGTGCGGATGGTGCGCGGGAGCGCCACGGTCGAGGTGGAGTGCCGGCCGGCGTTCGACTACGCCCGGGCCCCGCACAGGGTCGAGGTGGTCGAGGGCGTCGGTGCCGTCTTCACGAGCCCGGCCGGCACGCTGGTGCTGCGCTCGTCCGCGCCGCTGCGCGCCGAGGGGGACGCCGCCGTGGCGACCGTCGTGCTGGAGCCGGGCCGGACGCTGGAGCTCGCGGCCCAGTGGGGCGGCGAGGTCCGCCCGTTCGGCCGCGGCGAGGCGTCCCGGCTGCTGGACGACACCCTGCGCTACTGGGACGGCTGGCTGCGCCGCTCCACCTACCGGGGCCGCTACCGGGAGGCGGTCGAGCGCTCCGCGCTCGTCCTGAAGCTCCTCGTCCACCAGCCCACCGGCGCCCTCGTCGCCGCGCCCACCACCTCGCTGCCCGAGTCCCTGGGCGGAGGCCGCAACTGGGACTACCGCTACACCTGGATCCGGGACGCCGCGTTCACGCTCTACGCGCTGATGCGGCTGGGGTTCACGGAGGAGGCGGCGGCGTTCATCGACTGGCTCCACCACCGCTGCGTGGAGGCGCCCCCCGGCACCGGCCTCCAGGTGCTCTACGGCATCGACGGCCGCTCCGAGCTGCCCGAGACCGTGCTCGACCACCTCGCCGGCTACCGCGGCTCCCGCCCGGTGCGCATCGGCAACGCCGCCGCGGGCCAGCTCCAGCTCGACATCCACGGCGAGCTGATGGACTCGGTCTACCTCTACAACAAGCACGGCGAGCCCATCTCCTACGAGTTGTGGGAGGCGCTGAGCCGCCAGCTCGAATGGCTGGAGAAGCACTGGGAGGATCCGGACGACGGGATCTGGGAGACGCGCGGCGGCCGCCGGCGCTTCACCTACTCCGCGCTGATGTCCTGGGTCGCCTTCGAACGCGCCATGCGCATCGCCCGCCACCGCGGCATGCCCGCCCCGGTGGAGCGCTGGCGCGACGCCGCCGCGGCGGCCTACCGCTATGTGCAGGAGGAGTGCTGGTCGCCGGAGCTCGGCGCGTACGTCCAGTACGCCGAGGGCCGGACGCTGGACGCGTCCCTGCTGGTCATGCCGCTGGTGAAGTTCGCCGGGCCGTCCGACCCGCGGTTCCTGTCCACGGTCCGGCGGCTGGAGGAGGAGCTGGTCAGCGACAGCCTCGTCCACCGCTACCGGACCGACGGCACCGACGGATTCCCCGAGCGGGAGGGCACGTTCAACCTCTGCTCGTTCTGGTACGTCGAGGCGCTGGCCCGGGCCGGGCGGGTCGGCGAGGCGCGGTACATCTTCGAGAAGATGATCACCCACGCCAACCATCTGGGCCTGTACGCGGAGGAGATCGGCGCGGCGGGCGAGGCCCTGGGCAACTTCCCCCAGGCCTTCACCCACCTCGCGCTCATCAGCGCCGCGACCAACCTCGACCGCGCCGTCACCACCAACCGCGCGACGGCGTCCCGGCACTGCCGGCTCTGACCCCGCAGGCCCCGGCCC
>NZ_JAILXP010000053.1 GCF_020740895.1 Streptomyces sp. UNOB3_S3
GGGGAAGAGCGGCCGGGCCGCTCTTCCCCTGGCGGCCGGGCCCCTTGCCCCCGTTGCCGGACGGTCCAGTGATCATTCGCCCCCGCCTGTACGAACCCCTGCCCCGGACGCGGGGCGTCCCGCCCGTCGGGAAGAACGCCTACCTCACCCAGGAGCAGACCTTTTCGCGCAAGCTCACCGAGATGTTCGTCGCGATCAAGCTCGAGAACAGGATGAGCAAGGACGAGATCCTCGAGCAGTGCCTCAACACCAGCTGGTACGGGCGCGGTGCCTATGGCATCCAGCGGGCCGCCCACGCCTACTACGGCAAGGACGTCCCGCAGCTGAACGCGAGCGAGGGCGCCTGCGATGTCATCGACAACGTCAAGGACAACGTCCGGCTGCTGTGGAGACGGTCCCGTCCCGCTGAGGCGTCGGTCGCGGCGCGGGAGGAAGTCACCAGGTCACCCATGCCTCGCGGAGACCGTATGTGGTGGCGTCGGACGTCAGGGGGAGATCCCGCTCCGGGACTGCAAGGCGTAAACCGGACACATGCGTGGAAAGAGAGGCGAGGGCGCATTGGAGGATGACCCGGGCCAGGTTCTGGCCCAGGCACTGGTGGACGCCGTAGCCAAAGGCGAGGTGATGCCGGGCGTTGTGCCCGGTGCGCAAGGTACCGGGGTCGGGGAAGACACTGCGGTCGTGGTCGGCCGCCAGGAGGGAAGCGATGATGCCGTCGCCCGCACGGACGGTCACGTTCCCGAGCCGCATGTCGGCCAGTGCCACACGCCTGCTGACGGGGTCGGCCACGCTGTAGTAGCGCAGCAGTTCCTCCACTGTGCCGGGGATCTCGGCCGGGTACTGGGCGAGGGAGGCGATGCGCCCCGGCTCGCGCAGCAGGCCGACCGTGCCGAGCCCGATCGTGTTCATCGTGGTGCCGTGGCCGGCGACGAGCAGCATGGCGGTGATCCGGGTGAGAACCTCGCGGTCGTACGTTCCGGCTTGGCGGAGTTTCTCGGCGATGTGGCTCAGCAGGTCGTCGGCAGGGGCTTGCTCCTTGGCTGTGACATGGTCGCGCAGGTGGTCGTCCAGGGCTCTGCGGGCCGCCTCCCGCTGTCCGGCGGTCACCGTCGTGCGGACCTGGGCCCCGATGAGCCGCAGGATCAGGCGGTGGTCGGCGTAAGGGATGCCGAGCAGGTCGCACAGGACGAGCAGGGGAACCGGCCGGGCGAAGGAGTCCACCAGGTCGACGGGGCGGGCCTGCCGCATGAGGTGCGCGACCTGGCCGTCGACCAGACGGCGGATGCGCGGGCGCAGGGCGTTCATCCGGCGGAGGGTGAACCCGCCGGCCAGCAGGCGCCGCAGGACGGTGTGCTCGGGCGGGTCCAAGGAGACCAGGTTGCCCTTGTCCGGTCGGTGCGGGGCGAGCGGGACGATGGTGGGGAAGCCGACGTCGCCGCGATTGGATCCGGAGCGTGGGTCGGCCAGTACCTGGCGGACGTGGGTGTAGGAGGTGACCAGCCAGGCGCGGCGGCCGTCCCGGAATGCGACGCGGGTGACGGGCGCACGGCTGCGTAGCTCGGCGTAGCCCGGGGGCGGAGCGAAGGGGCAGACCGGGGGCATCGGGAACGCGGGGTACTCCCGGGCCTGATCGGACGCCGTGGCGCGGGTCATGCCAGGGCTCCGGTGGTGTCCCGGGCGTCTGCGATGAACGTGGTGAGCAGGTTCACGTACGCGTCGGGGTCCTGGACATGCGGGCTGTGGCCCATGCCCGTGAGACGTCGCAGGTCCGCGTGCTTCATGACCTCCGCGAGCTTGATGGTGATCGGGGGCAGCCAGCGCACGGTGTCGGCGCCGTAGGTGAGCAGCGCCGGGCCGGGGAAGGCGGACAGTGCGTCGAGGTCGATGCCGGCCCAATGGGGGTCGGCCTGTTCGGCGGCCCAGACGGGGGTGTTGGCGAGGATGCGGTCGCGGACCGGACCCGAGAGGCGACCCCAGACGCCCGGGCCGAGGACCACATCCTCCAGGAAGCCGCGGGCGCCCTCCTCGTTGCTGCCCGCGCGGATGCGGGCCGCCGCGGTGTCGATGCCCGCTTGTGCGGCTCGTACCAGCGCGAGGGCCGGGCCATCGTCGACAATCCCGAGCAGAGGTGACTCGTGGGCGATGACGCTGCGGAAGAGTGCCGGGTGGCGGGCGGCCAGCCCCAGCACGGTGGAACCGCCGTAGCAGACGCCCGCGACGTGGGCGGGGCCGAGTCCGAGGGTCTTGATGAGGGCGGCCAGGTCGTCCTCGTGCTCGCGACGGGCGCAAGAAGCAAGGCTGTGGCCATGCGTGCTCGCGCTGTGGCCGCGGCGGTCGTAGACCAGTACCCGGAAGGACCGTGCGAGGGCTTCGCGTACAGCACGCCAGCTGTGTCCTCCCGTCATCCCCCCGTGCACCAGAACCAGCGGTTCGCCGTGACCGAGGACTTCATACGCCAGCTCTGCTCCACGCACATGGACACGCGCCACGGTATGGCTCACCCTTCTGCCTCCGGCCTCAGGCCCATCAGCCGCAATACCCCGGCACCGAGCTCCGTCGCGCCCCGCCCCAAGTCCAGGGGAAGATCGAAGTGATGGCGTCCGGCCACCACCAGGTCGGTCACGTCGGTGCCGCAGGAACGGGCTCGCGCGACGAACTCCCGGTGCTGGCGGGCGTACTCGTCGGTCTCGCTCTCGCCCCGGCCCACGAGGAGAGGCGGCATCCGGACCAGGGGGCCGTGCTGTGGGCTGCACGCGCGGGCCGTCGGCCCGTCCAGGCCGAGTGGCTTGTTGATGTACGTCCCGACCAGCGGTTCCAGGTCGTACACGCCGCCGAGCAAGGTCGCACTGCCGACGGCTGCCAGCGGATCAATTCCGCTGCGCCGCCATGCCCCGGTGTCGGCCAAGGCGTGAGCCACCAGCTGGGCGCCGGCGCAGTGGCCGCTGAGGTGGACTCTTCCGGGAGCGCCCGGCAACTGCGGGGCATGGCCGCACAGCCACCGAATGCCCTCCCCGACCATCGCCGTGATGGCAGGCAGGGAGCAGCCGGGTGCCAGTGGGTACCCCAGCGCGATGAACGCGGCCCCGGCTGCGACCATGCCGGTCGCGGCGAACGAGGACTCGGCACGGCCGAGCTCCTGCCAGTAGCCGCCATGTACGAACACGTGCAGGGGCGCGCCCGGGCGCTCGGCCGGGAAGTAATCGAACCGCTGCTCCGATGCAGGGCCATAGGGCACGGCCTCGTGCACGTCGAGCAGCCGACGCGCGGACTCACTGCGCTTCGCGTATTCGGACAGGCAGTACCGCATATCAGGAGCGCAGGAGCTGGGCGAGTACTGCCGGGCCAGCTCGTCCAGCCCGTAGCGTCTCCAGGCAGCCGTCATGCGCCTCATCCTGGCACCGGGCTGGAAGGAACGTTAAGGCGCACCTTTCGGCCAAGCCTTCCTCGGAGGGTATTGAGGTATGGATTGTGTTGCTACGCCGCTATTGGGTTCAGGCCGGAGACCCGCCACGCGCGGGCATCGTCCGTAGATGGGCCGGCACCAGCAAGGCCTGCTGGGAACAACCCGGCTTCCGCCGGGGAGAGTTCAGCTCACGTCTCCGGGCGTGGTCCCAGCCGCGCCCGACATGACCTGACGCAGGCCAGAGTCGTCTTTGTCGGGTTCCGGCGCGGCGATGAGGCTGCGGGCGCCCGCAGGGCTATCTCTTGACGGAGACAACCGACTCATCGGGAGTAAGCCATGGGCCTCATCCACATCGAGTTGTTCGCGACCCTCGACCTCGTCGGGCAGGCGCCCGGCGGTCCCGACGAGGACCCGGTGGGGTTCCCGTTCGGCGGCTGGCAGGCGCCCCTGCTGGACGAGGTCGCCGGAGCGCAGGTCGGTGCCGCGTACGAGGGCACGGACGCCCTGCTGCTCGGCCGGCGGACGTACGACATCTTCGCCTCCTACTGGCCTCACCAGGAGGGTGGCGAGGACAACGAGATCGCCACGCTCTTCAACCGGGTCCCGAAGTACGTGGCCTCCCGCGGCAGGCCGAACCTCTCGTGGGCCGGGTCCACGCGGCTCGGCCCGGACCTCGCCGGCGCGGTGCGCGAGATCCGTGATCGCCACGAGCATGTGAAGGTCGTCGGGAGCCTGAACCTCGTGCAGACCCTCCTGCGCGAGAAGCTCTTCGACCGCCTCGACCTCTGGCTCCACCCGATCGTGCTCGGCGTAGGGAAGAAGGTGTTCGACGGTGGCGCGGTGCCCACCAACGTCACGCTCCTCGCACCCCCGGCAGCCAGCCCGAAGGGCACCGTGTACCTGCGCTACGGGCTCGCCGACGGCACCCCCGCGACAGGGGACATGAGCGCACCCGACCGTGGTGTTGGGAGCGACGGCTGAATCCACCCCGCCCCGCGACATACCGCGACGTCGGCAGCTCAGACGGTGGTGTGCGATTGCGGCCAGCGCCGCACTCGGTAGGGCATCCACCAGGCGTACTCGCCGAGGATGTCGACGAGGCCCGCGCCGGTGAAGGCGTCCAGTACGGCGGGGGCGACGGACGTGCTGACCTGGCCGTGGAGCAAGGGCTCGACCGCCGCCCGGTAGGCGGGGTCGTCGATGGTGATCCGGCGCAGTTCCCCGGTGCGCCAGTCGCGGACCTGGAGGAATCCGGGGCCGTGGCGGTAGAAACACTTGCAGAAGAAGTAGCTCTCGCGCCAGGCGTCACGTACTCGCTCACCACCCCGTCCGACGACCTCCCCGGGAGGGTAGAGGTGGCTCAGCCGGCGCCAGGATTCGTCCTCGCCGTCAAGAGCCGGCCGCCAGTCGACGGCGATGCCGTGGCTGGTCAGGTCGCGCACCAGGGTCAGGGCGCGCACCCAGGTGAGGGGATCTCCGTTTCCGGTGAGGTCGACGACACCGTGGAGCTCGGCGCGACGTACGGCGCGATCCCGCTGGCCGACGTCAAGCGGACCTTGCTGACGTACCGGCGCGAGGGCAGACTCGACCAGGTCGCCTTGATCTCGCTCACCAACTGCACGTTCGACGGCGTCGTGTACGACGTGGAGCGGGTGATGACCGAGTGCCTCGCGATCAAGCCCGATCCGGTGTTCCTCCGGGACGAGGCCTGGTTCGCGTTCGCCCGCTTCCACCCGGTCTACCGGCGGCGCACCGCCATGGCGGCCGCGGCCCGGCTGACCGAACGCTTCGGTACGGCGGAGTACCGGAGGGAGTACGAGCGGCACCTGGAGCGGATCCGGGGCATGACGGACGACGAGCTGGTGCGCGAGCCGCTGCTCCCGGACCCGGACGAGGTGCGGATCCGCGCGTACGCCACGCAGTCGACGCACAAGACCCTGACCTCACTGCGCCAGGGATCGATGATCCACGTCTACGACGACGACTTCGCCCGACGCAGCGAGGAGGCGTTCCACGAGGCCTATATGACCCACACCTCGACCTCTCCGAACTACCAGGTGCTGGCATCCCTCGACGTCGGCCGACGACAGGTCGAGCTGGAGGGTTTCGAGCTGGTCTCGCGGCAGGTCGAACTGGCCATGACGCTCCGTGACCGGATCGCGCAGCACCCCCTCCTCGCGAAGTACTTCCACGTGCTCTCCAGCAGCGACCTGATCCCGGACGAGTACCGGCCGTGGGGCACCGAGTGCCCCCTTCGTGCCGGGCCGGTGGCGATGGAAGAGGCCTGGGGCGTCGACGAGTTCGTCCTCGACCCGTGCCGGATGACCATCGAGATCTCGGCGACAGGCATCAACGGCGACACGTTCAAACGCGTGCAGCTGATGGACCGCTGGGGCATCCAGGTCAACAAGACCACGCGCAACACGGTCCTCGCGATGACGAACATCGGCACGACCCGCACCGCCGTCGCCCATCTGCTGAGGGCGCTGATCGGGATCGCGGAGGACCTGGAGGCCGCGACCGGCCGGATGACGCCCGAGCAGAAGCGCGCCTTCGACCTCCGGGCCGATGAGCTCGCCCACGACCACCCGCCCTTGCCGGACTTCTCGCGGTTCCACGCCACGTTCCGTGCCGACCCCACCGGCGCCGCGGCCGACGGGGACATGCGCCGGGCCTACTACATGGCGTACCGGGAGGAGCTGTGCGAGTTCGTGTCGTCCGACGAGGCGCGGCGCCGGGTCAACGCCGGGCTTCCGGTCGTGTCGGCCATCTTCGTCACCCCGTACCCGCCCGGCTTCCCGATCCTGGTCCCGGGCCAGGAGTTCAGCAAGGACATCCTCGACTTCATGGACGCCCTGGACACCAAGGAGATCCACGGATACGACCCGGTGCGGGGCTACCGGGTGTTCGTGCCGTCGGCACTGGCGGGCGGGACCGGCGGCACCCCCCCCGGCAACCCGACGAGAACGGCATGCGGTGATCGAGTCCGGCCCCCCGCCCACGCCCTGGCGGCCTACGCTCGATGGAATGGATTCTTCACCGCACAGCTCTCCGGATTCCCGTGAATCAGTACCCTATGCGCTAGCGCGCGGGTAGCCCGCCGAATCAACGTGAAGCGAAGAAGGCGGATTCCTCGACTCCCGCTGCCTGTCGGGTATGAGTATTCGGAGAGACCGGGAGCGTCGATGCAGACAGCAACCGTCGCCGTGGCCGTAGCAGCGGGAGATGTCCTGTGTCCGGCCCTGGACCCCGCTGATCCGGCGAAGCTGACCAAGGCCACCCATGCCGCTCTCACTGCCGGTACGGCCGTGGTGGGGGTCGCTGCCCAAGCGGCCGCGGCAGGTTCGCGAGTAAGCTATTTCGCGGCCGACGCCCCGGTCTTCGAGGACAGGCTGGTGCCTTCCGCGACGACCGGGCTCGGCCTCGGGCTGCCGGCCGCCGTCGTGGTCGACGACTCGGCGCGGGCCGTACGCCGGGTCCCCGCGCCGGCCGACGCATGGATTGTCGGGCACTGTGACGCGCAGGGAGTCCTGACTCTGGCGCCGCACCACGGTTTCGCCAATGTGCTGGACTTCGGTGCGACGGGCGACGGCGGTACGGACGACTGGGCCGCCATCAACGCGGCGATGAATTCACTGAAGCCGGCCTCCGGAACCGGCACGGGCACCGGCACCCTGTACTTTCCGCCGGGCACGTACAACATCGCTCGCCCGCTGTTCGTCAGTGGCTTTCCCGGGATCGAGCTGCTCGGGGAGAACCGGGTCACGAGCACGATCCGGCTCAACTCCGCTTTCGGCCCGGCGCTGTGCATCTGCCCGGCCGAGGTCGGTCACTTCCCCACCGGTGACGCCCTGCTGTCGGGGTCGGGCAAGGCCGGCGTGCTCCGGAAAGGGCGTGTGAACACGCTCGACTTCCGTGACTGTCCCGCGCTCGACAGTATGAACGGACTGCCCGCGTTCTCCGTCGAGTGCACCGTCCGTGTCGACGACGGGCCACGGGACGTGACATCGGTGGTCCTCAGCAGCTCGGGACGGCGCACCACACGCGACCCGGATCACACGGCGTTCAGCGTGTACCTGGTCGACACCGGGGCCGCGAAACTCGCGGTCTCGGCCACCTGCCGTATCGGTGGCCAGGACGTGACGGCTCGCCTGGACGAAGCCGTGCCCGTGGGCGTCACCATGCACATCGCACTGACCTATGACGGTACGGCGCTCAGGTTGTTCACGGGGGCACCAGGGGCGCCACCGCAGCAGATGCGGTTGGCTGAAGTGGCGGCGAGCGGGCCGCTGAACCAGGCCATCGAGGAGGGCGTCTACCTCGGTGTCGACAGCATCTCCGGCTGGCCCGAGTTCCAGCCCAGCACCTTGCCGTTCCCCGGCCGGATCGACTCGATCCGCATCTCCGGCCGGGCCACGCGGACCGCGCCGTTCACCGCGCCGACGGCCAAGTTCCCGACCGATGACGCGAGCAATCAGGGCACCCTGCTGCTCATCAACTTCGACCGAGACGTCGACGTCTTCACCGTCGGCTACACCTGGAAGGACCGTCCGCCGGGGTCCGGCCCGGTGCTGGTCTATCTGCTCCACCGCTTCGACCGGATCCCCGGCTATTCCTCACCGGTCGTACGGAGTCTGGGCTTCCAGTCCTCGGGGGGCGCGGGCATCCAGGGCCAGCTGGCGCTGAACGCCGTGCTCGACCGGGTGACGGTGTCGGCCGCGCGGGACGGGATCCGGTTCCGCAACAATTCCTACCTCGCCGAGTTCGAACACATCGACATCGGGGCCGGACGCCTCGGGCTCCAGCTGAGCGGCAATACGGCGCTGGTGAACGTCAAACGGCTGCAGACTCACGGCACCCAGTACGACTTCGTGGCCACGGACGTGGTCGGGGTCTTCGCGCGGGACTGGTACATCGGCACCCCGAACTCGATCGTGCCCGTCCTCCTGACCTCCCAGGCGTCCTTCGGCTCCTTCCACGGCGTCGGCCTCGCGATCAGCTCGGAGGGCTTTCCGAGCCAGGGACCCAAGGACCGGTGGCAAACGGCGGTGCTCACCGCGAGCCTGACCAGTCTGGTACTGGAGAGCTCGACGCTCCAGACGCCCGATCCCGACCCCACCGAGCGTCCGTGCGTCATCGTCGACAGTTCCCTGAACCGGCTCGCGGGGCCGACCCCGGAGTGCAACTACACCTTCGTCAACTGCGACTTCCAGCTCAGCCCCAACGCGAAGTCGGTGTTCGTGCTGTCCGGCGAGACGGCGCCGCACCCGGTACGGATCATCGGCAGCAGGAAGGCCACACCGGCCACCGTCCCAGCGCCGATTCCCTGGACGCTGCCCCATCAGAGTCCGTTCGTGTCGTTCGTCGGCGGCTCCGTCTCCACGACGGACACCGGGCTCACACAGTGGCAGGGCACCCGGGACTGGGTCTTCGCCTACGACCCGGCAACCGGCCGGACTCAAGCCGGTGAACGGGAGTCCCAGACAACGGGCCAGGTCCCGGCCGGTGGCACGGTCGACCTCAGCACAGCACCCCTCACAGAAGGCGCCACCGTCATCCGCGCCGAGGCCGCCGCCACCAGCGCGTCCGGTCAGGCGGCGCGGTGGACCATCGAGCAGGGCTTCACCACCAGAGGAACGACCACCACCCCGTGGTCCACAGCCACGCGTATCCTCGACGCCTTCGGCTCCACCGGCGGAGCACCCCCACCCGATTGGCGAACCCCGACGATCGAGCTGTCGAACGACAGAACAAGAGCGGTTGTCCGGTGTACGGCACCGGCCGGCCAGAACCTCACCTTCACCGTACGACTGCGCACCCTCGACGCCTTGGCTGCTGCCCCCTAGTGCTCGATTCCTCATTGGATGTACACATATCGGCGTCGTAGTTGGCGGGTTGGGGGCCGGGGCCTGCCCCACACCCATGGCCGTGCACGGGTGTTGAGCTGGGTGGTTGCGAGGCGGGTGGCGTGGTCGATCTCGTCCGGGCCGGCGAAGGTCTGGCCTGCGAGGGCGGTTTTACGGAAGATGCGCCACCAGCCTTCCTGGAGGTTGAGCCAGCAGGCGCCGACGGGTATGAAGACGTGATGGATGCGGGGGTGGTCCTCCAGCCAGGCCCGGGTGGACAGGCTGTTGTGCGAGGAGAGGTTGTCCGTGATCACGTAGATGTCGCCGGTGGGGTTGGCGGTCTCGATCAGTTGCAGGAACTGCTGGTAGAAGGTGCTGTTGCGGGAGGAGGCGGTCATGGTGACCTGCTGCCCGTCCCGCACTCGCAGACCGCCGTAGACCCAGGTCTTCTCCGGGCCGCGGCTGTAGTCGATCTCGGATTTGATGCGGTGGCCGTCCGGCGACCAGCCCGGCGCCGGCGGGAAGGTGCGGGGGATCACCGGCCCGAGCTCGTCGGCGCAGATGACCGTCGCGCCGTCGGGCGGGCAGGTATACAGGCCGGTGATCCGCGTCCTTTTCCCTCGAAGTCCGGATCCCGCGAGCGGGTCCAGGACCGGGTACGGCGCCAGCGCACCCCCTCGGCGAGCAGGATGCGCCTGACCTGGGAACGGCCGACCTCGATCCCGTCGCGCCGGGCCACCTCAGCGAGTGTGTCCAGCGTCCACAGTGGTGGCCCTGACTCATCAGCGGCCTCAAGCTCGCCGTCCGGCTGTACTTCGAGCCGGCCCGGTGGCACTGACCTGGCCAGGGCGATGATGTGCGAGCGTTCCGCCTGGGTGATTCTTGGTTTGCGTCCCTGACCGCCGAGGTCTTCCAGCCCCTCCAGCCCCTTGTGGTTGAAGCGGTGCAGCCAGCGGCGCACGGTCTTCTCGCTGCAGCACAGCTCGTAGGCGATCACCGGCACGGTCTCCCCGGCCCAGCTCAGCTCGACCATCCTCGTCCGCATCACCAGGTCCTGCGGAGCCTTCCTCGCTCTCGCCAGCCGCAGCACCATCTCCCGCTCACCCGGCCTGCCGTCCTGCCGTGCCCGTAAGACCATCGCCCGGCACCCCACCCCCGAGACCGACCTGTCACCAGCACATATACCCATCGAAAGCGGAATCGAGCACTAGACACACGAACGTGAGGTGCTGACGGTGACCGACGACGGCCGGTCCGGGCGGACGGCGCGTTTCCCAGGCGGTCCGTACCCGCCGCCGCCCGGTGTTTCCACCACGAGCACGTCGCCGGGCCCGGCGGAGCATCACGCTCCGCCGGGCCCTGTCCGTCGTCCCGCTCGCTACGCGGCGGGTCCGAGCTTCTTCCACGGCTTGCCGCCGTTGGACTCGGCCTCGCCCGGGGCGACGATGGTGTACCACTGGGCGTACCAGTACCAGCCGTCGTGCCTCACGAACGCGGCCGTCGAAGCGGCCGGGTCGCCGCTCAGGATGTGGGTCTCCCGGGTCGTCGCGCCGCCCGCGACCTCGACGTCGTGGTCGCCCGTGGCGGAGCGGAGCTTGAACAGCCCGCTGTGCCGGGGGCCTGCGGGTGCACCCTCGCTGCCGTTGTCGGCGATCGGGACGAGCTTCCACTTCTGCTCGGTGCGCCCGTCGCAGCCGACCGAGGCGACGTCCTCGCGGGAGTCGGTCGCGGTCATGCAGCGGTCACCGCTGCCGATCGTGTAGAGGCCGTCTCCGGCCGGGCGGATCCGCCAGTACTGGTTGGGGTTGGACTCACCGAGCTCCACCAGGTGGACACGGGACTGGTCGGGGTTGTTGTCGATCATCATCGACCGGCCCGAGGGGCTGTCGGCGTACTCGAACATCCAGCCCTTGTCCCCCTTGTCGTACATCCGCCACAGCCGCCCGCCGTCGGGCCGGTAGACCTGGCCCTTCGTGTAGTCGGCCGCCTGGCAGCGGTCCCCGGAGGCGGGGGCCGGCGGGTCGACGACGGTGACGTCGCGGCGGCGGTCGCCCGTGCTGCCGAACTCCTTGTCCCCGATCTTGAAGGTGACGTTCGCGGGGCCGGTGATCGGCAGGTAGTACTTGAGGTCGATGTCCCGGTACTTGCCCGGCGGCAGATCCTCGCAGTAGCCGAGCTTGAGCGTGAGCCGGTGGAAGTCGCCCTTCAGACCGCCGGCGTTGGGGCCGGTGTGCCCGGGGGTGAGTCCCTTGATCTCCTTGTAGTCGTTGTCCTTGACGACCGGCGGTGTCGAGGTCGGGATGTCGAACGAGATCTCCGTCCCCCGGCCGAGGGGTACCTTGCTGTCGTTGGTGATCCGCAGCTTGGGCTGGACCGGGTAGAAGTCATTCGCGCCGGTGGGGAAGTCGACCAGCTCGGCCTTGACGTCGATCACCTCCCTCGGCTGCGGCCGTCCCCCGGCCTTGGCGTTGCCGTACGCGCCTGTGCTCCTGAAGGCGTTGTCCAGACGGGTGGTGAGGTCGTAGCCCATGCCCCACTCGCCGCCCGGGCGCTTGGTGTAGTCACCGGCGAGCTCCCAGACCATCGCGCCGCCGATGCCCTTGTCCGCGATGTATTTCGCTTTGGCGTCGATGGAGCGTTCGTTCTCGGTGGAGAGGAAGACCTTCGTGGAGTCGTTCCACAGCCAGGGCGCCTCGAGCGCGTCCGAGTACTTCTCGGCGTAGGTGCCGGTCGGCTTCGCGTCCTTGACCCCGTAGGAGTCCAGATATCCGGGGGTGATGCCGTTCTGGAGGTTCTTGGTGTGCCACAGCGGGTTGGACCCTGCGCCGACCTCGCGGCCGTCCTCTGTGTCGTGCCAGACGTTGTCGATCCCGACCGCACCCAGACCGCACGACTGCGCGTTGGCCGGGCCCCGGCCGCCGGTGCCCTGCGGGCACTTGGACTGGTCCGGCATCGCGGCCGTCCCCCACAGCCCGTCCGAGCCGCCCTGCACGTCCCGCCAGCCGCGGGAGTAGTACGGGATGCCGAGGTTGATGCGTCCGGCCGGGAGTGCGCCGCGGTAGTAGTGGTAGGCCCAGTCGACGTTGAAGTAGCCGTGCTTCCGGAAGTCCTTGGTGTCCGCCTTCTTGTCGTCGTAGATGCCGGCGTCGGCCAGCTCGTTGTCCTTTCCGTCGTCGTAGAGCGGCGCCTGCGGGCCGACGAACTTGTTCCACGAGCCGTGCAGGTCGTACGTCATGACGTTGACGAAGTCCTGGTACTGCAGCGACTGTCCGGCGTCGAGCCCGCGCACCAGGTAGCCGGACGAGGACCCGGCGGAGGTGAGCAGGTAATAGTGCCCCTTGTCCGCCCCGGCCTTGTCCAGTTTCTCGCGCAGCGTCTTCATCAGGGCGTTGTAGCCCTGCTGGAGGCCCTTGCGGCGGGGGTTGGAGACGTCCCAGTCCTTGGGGTTGCCCGTGTTGGGGAGTGCGGTCGGGTACTCGTAGTCGATGTCCACGCCGTTGAACCCGTACCGGTCCAGGAACTCCGTGACGGAATCGGCGAACGTGTCGATGCCGGCCTGGTTCACCGAGCCGTCACCGTTGGTGGTCATCGCGTAGAAGTTCCGGGTGTCCGCCCAGCCGCCGACGGAGATCAGCGTCTTCACGGCCGGGTGCTTCTTCTTGTAGGTGTTGAGCAGGTTGAAGTGTCCCTTGTACGGGAGCGACGGGTCCATGGCGTTCTTCGCGCCGTCCCAGGTCATTCCGGTCGCCGGATTCTTGGCGTCGGACGGGTCGCCGATGGAGATCCGGTCGTTGTCGACGCGGGCGAAGGCGTAGTTGATGTGGGACACCTTCGACCAGGGGATGTTGGAGACGAGGTACTTGGGGTCCCCGTTCGCCCCGGCGCGCCAGCCGGTGAAGTAGCCGACCATGCGCCGGGTGCGGTTGTTTCCGACCCACTCGCGGCCCGCGCCGTCGTAGACGTCGCAGTAGCGGGTGGAAACGCCCTTGGTCGGGGTCATGCCCTCGGGACGGCAGTCGCCGGAGGAGGCGGGTTTGGTGCCGCGGTCGTCGGCGGAGTCGTCGAAGGGGTCGCCGGCGTCGCCGGGTGTGGGCTTGGGCTTGTCCTTGCCCGACAGCGTGTCGAGCACCCACTTCTGCGCTTCGCTCCCGTTGCAGCCCCAGAGCTGCAGTTGCCGTCCGTCGTCCGCCACGGAGTCGGGTACGTCCAGGCACAGGTCGGCGTTGACGTTCTTCAGCTCGTGGGCGTCGGTGCGGGTCCACTTCTGGGCCTCGCTGTCGTTGCAGCCCCACAGCTGCACCTTGGTGCCGTAGGTCTTGCCCGAGTGGTCCGCGTCCAGGCACAGGTCCAGGGCCCGGACCGTTCCGTCGCCGGGCAGGGTCCAGTTCTGGGCGTCGCTGCCGTTGCAGTCGTTGAGCCGGACCGTGGTGCCGTAGTCGCGCGAACCGTCCTTCACATCCAGACACCGGCCCGTCAGGCCCTCGAGCTGGCCGGAGGAGATCTCCTTGGGCGGACGGCGCACCCTGTCCGAGATGCGGATGGCACCGTCTCCCGCCGAGAAGATCGACTGCCGTAGGCTGCCCCAGTCCGTGTCGATCTGGCCGGTGGCGAGGCGCTCGTCGTTCACCGTGCCGGGATTGACCTTCATGGTGACGTAGGCGCCGTTCTTGATGAACACCGTCCCCATGGTCGGCGGCGGGGGAGCGTCACTCCCTCCGGTGGTCCGGTCCTTCACCGTACCGGGCACGGGGGCGTAGAAGGCCGCGTCCAGACCGGAACAGAGTCCCCCACCGCTCGGCGCCCCCTCGCTTTCGGAGCAGGTGTCACGCAGGACCGACCAGTTGTCGGCTATCTTCTTCGGACCGTTGATGATCTTGTCCCCGGTCCCGTCGATGTCGATGCCGACCAGGGCGTACTGATCCCCCTTGAAGAAGTAGGCATTGTTCCCGTCGACGGCGACCGCGGTGTCGAAACCGTCCGCGAAGACGGTCCCGCGGAGCGGGCGGAACGCTTCCGAGATCTTCATCGGGCCGGTGGCGACGGTGCCGCCCAGACGTCCCTGCCATGCGGCCTCCTTGTCGAGCGACAGGCGGAGGTACTGGTCACCGCTGAAGAGGAGCAGGTCGTCGGGGTGGCCGGGAAGCCGGATCGCGGCGTCGATGCCGTTGACGAACACCGTCCCCCGCAATGCGGGAACGTCCTGGGAGATGCTCCGCACCGCGTCCGGTCCACCGATCAGCCCCCACGAGTCGATCTTCTTGTCGCCGGTTGGCACGGTCGCGTGGTGCAGCCGCTGGTAGTTCGGGCCGTTGAAGAGCAGGACATCGGATTGGTCGTTGACGGCGACCGCCGCCTGGATGGGCTTTTCGGCTTGGCACTGTCCTGATGAGGAAACCGGCCGCGTCGACCTCGGGAGCCGGAGACCATCACAGCCGCGGTTCAGGACGGCGAGTCGTAGCCGGTTTTCGGGCCCTCCGCGCTGGGTCATGTTCCGGAAGCGATCGGGGTCGGCGGCGTTGGCTTGCGCCACTTCACTGCTGCTGTTCGTCCAGCTGAGGATCGCCGACTCGTCCAAGCCGTCGATGGCGTCATCGACGGGCGTATCGGGTTGCGGATCCAGGGCCTGGATGACTCTGCCCCTGATGACGTTGTCACGGAACGCCTCCGCCACCGTAACGATCATCACGAACATCGCGCCCGCTGTATCAGAACCGTCACCGGACCTGTAGGTGGGCGCATCACTGAAGTCGCGGAGGGCTCGGTCGATGTTGTCCGGGGTAAGCGCCGGCCATCCGTACTGGGCGCCAGGACCGGTCCTCAATTCGTAGCGGCCGGTGCGCATTCGTGTACGTAGCGTGGCATAGTTGCCGTCGAAGCCGAGTTGGACCGGCTGTATGTTGCGGCGCCTATCGTCCTGACCCCGGACGAAGTTGTTGAGCCACGCAATTTCCTGGGTGTCGTACCTGTCTCGGAGGTACCAAACACGCCGAGTGGTGGCCGTTTGCACGTAGAAGCCCATCAGGTACACGTCGCGCGGCCGGATGATCACACCGACGTCCATGCCCTGCGGCAGGGTGCCCTCAGTGGCGAGATCGGTAATGCTCTCGGCTCCCATGGCCTGACCGCCCACGTTGGGGCGAGTAACCCGGAACGGATCCACGTATGGAACCGTGTATCGGCTCAGTAGCCGTGTCATCAGTTTGAGGTAGGCATCGCCGCGTTGGTTCTGCGCTGCCGCCGACGGCGCCTGGAGGAGCCCCGCGGTCAGCGCAAGAACCACCAGGGCCACCACCGTGCCCGCCCATCCGGCCACCCCGCCTCGGCGTCTTCGCCGGCGGTGCACCGCACCAGTCATCGTCCCTCTCGCTCTCTCGCATGCCCACGGCCGCCACCGCGGGGGCCCGCAGGCAGGAGCGGGAAAGCGCAGCAGCTCCCCGCTCCATGCCCCCGCATTCACGGCTTAGGGTCAGAACTTCCAGACCTGGGACGCGGTGTAGTTGCAGCTGTAGATCTGCACCGGGGTGCCGTCGTTGGTGTTGCCGCCGCGGACGTCGAGGCACTTGTTGGACTGCGGGTTGACCAGGACGTCACCCTGGTAGCGCACCCACTTCTGGGCACCCGAGCCGTTGCAGTCCCACAGCTGGACGGGCGTGCCGTCGGCGGTGCCGCTGGACGCGACGTCCAGGCACTTGCCGAACGCGGTCATCGTGGCGCCGATCTCACCGGGCTGCTCGACGTACATCCACATCTGGGACTCCGTGCCGTTGCAGCCGTAGAGCTGGACCGGGGCGCCGTTGTCACGGGCGCCGCCGCGGACGTCGAGGCACTTGCCGGCGAGGCCGACGAGCTGTCCGGCCTGGGCGGCCGCCTGTGCCGGCGCGGGCAGGGCGGCCACGCCCATCGCGGCCAGGACAAGAGTGCCCCAAATGTACGACTTCTTCGACGACTGCTTGATCGATGCCTTCATCGGACCCGTTCCTATTTCTCGGGGGTGATTGCCTCGAGGAGGTTAGAAACGGGTGTTCAACAGGAGATCAACGCTCGATCGGTGATCTGTTGATCCGGCCGGGCCGCGCGTTACGGCCGCGCCGCTCACCCGGGCGGTGTGACGAAGCGCGCGAGATGGCCGCGCACCGAGGCCGACAGGGTCCGGGCGGCGCCGCTGTCGATGAGGTCGGCGAGGGTGTGCAGCTGGACGCGGATGAGGGCCTCCGTCATCGGGTCCGTTATGCGTATCGTTCCGTCGGGCTCGCGCGTGAGGGTGTCCTGGGCGGAGTTGAGGACGACCTCCGGTGCGGGAACGACCACGTTGCACAGTTCGGTGAGCAGCTGGACGGCGTCGGAGCGGCTGCGGAATCCCAGGGCCCGGCCCGTCGTGGCCACCAGGACGACGACGGCCTTTCCGGTGAGGGCGGGGTCGGTGACGGGGCGCGAGGCCCAGTCGATGGCGTTCTTCACCACGCCGGGCAGCCCGTGGAGGTATTCGGGTGTCACCAGGACGAGTCCGTCCGCCGCCCTGATGGCCTCGCGCAGCGCGGTCACGGCCCCCGGCGGTCGGTCGCCGTCGAGGTCCTGGTTGTACAGGGGGAGGTTTCCCAGCCCCGGGAAGAAGTCGAACTCCAGGCCCTCGGGGGCCAGGGCGGGCAGGGCGCGCAGCAACGTGCCGTTGAGCGACTCGCGTCGCAGGGAGCCGGAAATCGCAAGGCACCGTGCCATGAACTCACCTCGGCATGACGGGGCGACGGAACGTGAGGGGGTTCACCGTACACTCCCGCCACCCCCGCGAAAAGCGGGTCGCCAATAGGGGGCGGTAGGGGTTGTCCGTCCCGCGAAATCGCCTTTAGCGTGGGGAATTTGATCCGGCATCCGTGCTATTGACGGTCCTCGGTTTCCGGGTCCGGTATACCGAAAATCGGTGGGCGACGGAATAGCGGCACTGCCGTGGAGAAGACGGACACCCTTGGAGGGGAAGTGCTGAGCAGGCGGTCCTTGTTCACGGCGGGCGGCCTCGCCGCCGGTGCCGCGGCGAGTGGGGCGGTGTGGCCGGCGCGGGCGGCCGGCGTCGATTGGGAACGGTTGCGGGCGCGGTTGCGCGGCGCGTTGGTCCTGCCTCGTGACGCGGACTACGAGCGGGCCAAACAGGTGCAGATCGTGGAATTCGACGCGGTCCGCCCCCGGGCGATCGCCTATTGCGTGACGCCGGAGGACGTGCGGGAATGCGTGCTCTTCGCCCGGCGGCACGACATACGTGCCGTGCCGCGCAGCGGCGGCCACAACTTCGCCGGCTGGTCGACGACCGAGGGCGGCCTGGTCATCGACCTGTCGCGGATGAACCGGGTGGCGGCCGGCGCGTCGACGGTGTTCATGGGGCCCGGTGCGCAGTCCGTGGACGTGATGGCCGCGCTGCGCCCGTACGGCGTGCAGGTGATCAACGGCCTGTGCCCGACGGTGTGCGCGGGCGGCTTCCTCACCGGCGGGGGCATCGGCTGGCAGACGAGGAAGTTCGGCCTGGGCAGCGATCGTATGGTGTCGGCGCGCGTGGTGCTGTCGGACGGCCGTGTCGTGCGCTGCTCGGCGGAGCGGGAGCCGGATCTGTTCTGGGCGCTGCGCGGGGGCGGTGGCGGGAACTTCGGCGTCGTCGTCGATTTCGAGGTGCGCCCGACGCGGGTCCCGGTGATCACTTCGTTCACCCTGAGCTGGTCCTGGGACCACGCCCTGGACGTTCTCGCGGCGTGGCAGCGCTGGTCCGTCGACGGCTCGGTGAACCTCAACTCCTCGATCGGCGCGGTGCTGATGGACGCCAGGCCCGGAACCGAGCCCAGCGTGCTGCTGCAGGGCGGCTACCTCGGCCCCCGGACGGAGCTCGACGCCGCCCTGGACCGGCTGTACGCGGCGGCCGGGGCGCGCCCCGCCGTCGCGACGGTCGACGAACTTCCCTACGACAAGGCCATGATGCGGTTGTACGGCTGTGCGGACGTGACCGTGGAGCAGTGCCACCGGGTCGGCCAGAACCCCGAGGCGGTGCTGCGGCGCCAGGGCATGCAGCGCGAGCGCCACCGGCTCTTCGACGCCCCGCTGGACGCCGCGGGGCTGGACGCGGCGCTCACCGCGTTCCTGGCGGACCGCCGTCCGGGCCAGCTGCGGTACCTGGGGTTCACCGCGCTGGGCGGAGAGGCGTCCCGGCCGGGCAGGACCGAGACCGCCTACGTCCACCGCGACGCCCTCTTCCTCATCCGTTACACGCTGGGCATGGATGACCCCACGCCCGCCGCCGAGGACGCCGCGGCCGCCCAGGCGTGGGTGGACCGGGGCTTCGGCGTGCTCGATCCGCGGTCCAACGGGCATTCCTATATAAACTTCCCCGATCCGTCCCTGCGCGACTGGGCGTGGTCGTACCACGGCGTGAACCATCCGCGGCTGCTGGACGTGCGACGACGTTACGACCCGGCCGGGTTCTTCCGGCACCCGCAGTCCGTCGGCGGCCGGACCGGCCGGCCCTCGACGTGACCGGTACGCCAATGGTGGTTCACCGGCCAACTACGCGACATCGTCGGTCAATTGGATAGATGTATGGTTCAGTCTCGTCAACCCGCTGTGTTAGCTTGGCCAGAGCGATCAGGACGCCGGGCTCGCCCGGCCGATCGTCGTTGTCCGCACGCGGGGGGAGTGGCATGGCTGCGACATTTCTGTAGCGCTCCCGGCCCTTCACCTCAGTGTTCTTCATGCTGAACCGGATCGACGTGTCATCGGCGACCACGTCGAAGCGGCTCGGGCCGGTCATGCCTGCCGTGACCGGCCCGCTCGTCGTGAGTCACAGGTCCGGTGCGGCTTCTCCGCCGTCCGAACGGGAACGATTTTCGGACCTCTTATCTTTCGCGATGTCGACTACGTGTGCAGATTCATCGGGGGGATATGGAATGCCATTGGTCGAGCGAGACGACAAACTCCGTGCGTTACAAGACATGCTGGCCGGTTCGGTCGAGGGCAAGGGCGCGATAGCCGTTGTCAACGGCCCCCTGGCCAGCGGGAAGACCGAGTTGCTGGAAGCCTTCGCCGAGCACGCGAGGGAGTCCGGCGCACTGGTCCTCAGCGCCACCGGCTCTCCCACGGAACATCCGCTGCCGTTCGGGGTCATGGGGCAGTTGTTCCAGCGTGCCCCGCTCACCCAGCGGCACTGGGAGGCCCTCTCGGAGGCGCTGGGGACCGACCGGTGCATCGCCCTGCTCTCGGAGTCCGCACAGGAGTCCGAGAGGGCCCTGGAGCAGGTCTACGCGCCGGTGATGCACCATCTGTGGGCGATCCTGTGCGACCTGTCCGCGCGGCAGCCGGTGGTGATCACCGTCGACGACATGCAGTACGTGGACAGCTTCTCGCTGCGCGGCCTGCTGTTCCTGGCCCTGCGGACGAGAACGGCACCGGTGCTGATGGTGCTCAGCGAGTACGACGGCGAGCGGCTCATCGACCCGTTGCTGCACTCCGAGCTGTTGCGGCAGCCGCACAGTCGCCGCGTCCGGCTGTCCCCGCTGACCATGGACGGTGTGGCCCGCGTGCTCGCCGAGCGCCTGGGCGAGGGAGGGGCCGGTGCCCCCGTGTCCGACTACTACGAGGCCACCGGCGGCAATCCGCTCCTGCTGAACGCGCTCATCGACGACCAGGACGGCGGAGCCGGCCACCCCGCCCGGGGGGACCGGACGCGCGGCCCGGTGCCCGGGGAGGCCTTCGACGAGGCCGTGCTGATCTGTCTGCGCCGCCGTGACTCCCGGCTGCTGCCCGTGGCCACCGCGATCGCCGTGCTCGGCGACCACGGCTCGCCCGCCCTGATCGCGCCGCTCCTCGGCATCGACACCGCCTCGGCCGTCCACGGCGTCCGGGCCCTGGACGTCGCCGGCATCACGGCGGACGGGCGCTTCCGCCACCCGGCGGCACGCGACGCCGTCCTGGACAACACCCCGCCCCAGGAGCGGGCCGCCCTCCACCGGCTGGCGGCGGTGCTGCTGCGCGAGGACGGCGCCCCCGGCGACACCGTCGCCGGACACCTGCTCAGGGCCGGCCGCGACCTGCCCGCCTGGGCCGGCGACGTCCTGCACGAGGCGGGCAGCCAAGCCCTCCGGCGCGACGAACTCGACCTCGCCACGGAGTACTTGGAACACGCCTACCGGGCCAGCTCCGACCCGCGGCAACAGGCGGTCATCATGACCCTGCTGACGTCGACCGAGTGGCGGGTCGACCCCTCCACGGCCGCCCGGCACTTCGAGCGGCTGACCACGGCCGTACGCGAGGGCCACCTCCACCAGCCGCACACCATCACGGTCATCCGCTACCTCCTGTGGCACGGACGGGTCGCCGAGGCCGGGGAACTGCTGGAGCGGGTGGTCCGCTCGGCCGGCTCCCCGGCCCCCGAGGCCGCCGGGGAGATCCGGTTCCTGCGGCTGTGGCTGACCTACTGCTACCCCGGGGTGCTTCCCTGGGCCCCCGCCGCCCTCGCCGCGCTGGCGGGCGACGACCCCGGCCCGGCCAAGGCCGCCGAGCCCTATGCCCGGGTCGTCGGTCTCCTGGAGAAGACCCTGGTCCAGGGCCGGGCGGACAGTGTGGTCGTCGAAGCCGAGAAGATCCTGCACAACCACGGCCTGAGCGACACCAACCTGGAGCCGCTGACGAACGTCCTGCGGGCACTGCTCTACGCCGACCGGCCCGACGCGGCCGCCCGGTGGTGCGAGTCCCTGCTCGTCGAGGCGGGCGCCCGCAACGCGCCCGCCTGGCAGGCCGTCCTGCTCAACATCCGCGGCGAGACCGCCCTCCGGCTCGGCTTCCTGCCGGCCGCCGCACGGGACACCCGGCTCGCCCTGACCCATATGTCCCCGGAGAAGTGGGGCACCGGCATCGGCGGCCCGCTGTCCGTCCTGCTGACGGCCACCACCGCCATGGGCCGGCTCGAGGAAGCCGCCGACCTGCTCACCGAGCCGGTGCCGGAACCGATGTTCCAGACCCAGTTCGGCCTCCACTACTGGCGTGCCAGGGGCCACTACTTCCTGGCGACGGACCGCCTCCACGCCGCCCTCGAGGACTTCCAGGCCTGCGGGGAACTGATGGCCACCTGGGGCATCGACCTGCCCGGCATCGTGCCGTGGCGCACGGACCTGGCCCAGGTGTGGCTGCGCATGGGCAAGCCGGAGCGGGCCAAGGCGCTGATCACCGAGCAACTGGCCATGACCGGTGGCTCCCAGAACCGGCTGCGGGGAACCTCCCTGCGCCTGCTCGCGGCCACCGGCGACCTCAAGGAACGCCCCCGCCTGCTCGGCGAGGCGATCGAGGCCCTGCACGCGTGCGGCGACCGGCGGGAGCTGGCCCACGCGCTCAAGGACCTCAGCGACGCCCACCACCGGCTCGGCGAGCCCGAGCGGGCCCGGATGCTCATGCGCAGGGCCTGGCACCTGGCCAAGCAGTGCGGCTCCGCCCTGCTGCGGGAGGACACGGTGCCGGCCCCGCGCACCGCGCTCGAGCACGGGACCGTCCCCGTCGCGGACGTCACCGGCACCGCCGGCCCCACCGGCACCGCCGTGCTGAGCGAGGCGGAACGC
Organism: Streptomyces sp. UNOB3_S3; assembly: GCF_020740895.1. Taxonomy (GTDB): domain Bacteria; phylum Actinomycetota; class Actinomycetes; order Streptomycetales; family Streptomycetaceae; genus Streptomyces. The sequence goes on from NZ_JAILXP010000053.1 coordinate 21,828, forward strand.
AGGGTCGCCGCGCTGGCGGCGGAGGGCCACACCAACCGTCAGATCGCCCGCAAGCTCTACATCACGGTCAGCACCGTCGAGCAGCACCTCACCCGGGCCTACCGCAAGCTCAACGTCAACCGCCGTACGGACCTCCCCGCCGACCTGAGCCTGATCACCATCGACAGGGCGTGACCGGGGCGGGAACCACCCGCCCCGGCCCCGGCGGCCCGGGCCCCGCCCGGCCGCCGGGCACGCGCGGGCCGAGACCCTCATGACAGCCCGAACTCCTCGTCGATGAGCTCCAGCACCTCGTCCACCGTGGCCGCCTCCAGATCCAGGTCGGCGGGGGCCGCGTCCACCGGCGCGCCGGCCGCCTTCGTCTGCCACTGGCGCAGCAGCCCCTCCAGCCGGGACGTGACCTCCCGCTGGGCGTCGCCGCCCGGGGCCACGGCCGCCAGGGCGGTCGTCAGCCGGTCGAACGCCTCCACGACGGCCGGTGCGCCGGCCTCGTCGTCCCGTGTGGTGATCAGCTGCTTCCCCAAGTGCGCGGCGAGCGCCGCGGGCGAGGGATGGTCGAACACCAGCGTGGCCGGCAGCCCCAGCCCCGTTTCCGCGTGGAGGCGGTTGCGCAGCTCCACCGCCGTCAGCGAGTCCAGGCCCAGGTCGAGGAAGCCCCCTTCGGGGGCGACCGCCGCCGGTGAGGCATGACCGAGGACCGTCGCCGTGTGCCGGCGCACCAGGTCCAGCAGGAGGCGCTCCTGCTCGGCGCCGGCGAGCGCGGCCATCCGCTCGGTGAGCGGGACCCCGCCGGCCGGCCCGTCGTGGCGCGACCGGGCGGTGCGCCGTGCCGGGGCGGGCGCCAGCCCGCGCAGCGGCGCGGGGACGGGTGCCGTGGCCGCGGCGGAGCGCAGCGTCGCGAGGTCGAGCCGGACCGGGACCTGCAGGGCCGGCCCGGCCCACAGCGCCGCGTCGAGCAGGGCCAGGCCGTCCGCGGCGGACAGCGGGAGGACGCCGCCCCGCGCCATTCTGCGCAGGTCGGCCTCGCCCAGCCTGCCGCCCATGCCGCCGCGCTCCGCCCACAGGCCCCAGGCCAAGGACGTGCCCGGCAGGCCTGCCCGCCGGCGGTACTGGGCGAGGGCGTCGAGGAAGGCGTTGGCCGCGGCGTAGTTGCCCTGGCCGGGCCCGCCGAGGATGCCGGACGCCGAGGAGAACAGCACGAACGCCGACAACTCCGCGTGCTCGGTGAGTTCGTGGAGGTTCACCGCGGCATCGGCCTTGGCGCGCAGCACCCGGTCCACCTGGCCGGTGGTCAGCGAGGCGATCACGCCGTCGTCGTTCACACCGGCCGCGTGGATCACGGCGGTCAGCGGGTGCGCCGCCGGAATCCCGGCCAGCAGCTCCGCCAGCGCCGTACGGTCGGCCGCGTCGCAGGCGGCCAGGGTGACCTCGGCGCCGAGCGCGGTCAACTCGTCGCACAGCTCGGCGGCGCCCGGCGCGGCCGGGCCCCGGCGGCTGATCAGCAGCAGCCGCCGGACGCCCCGCTCGGCCACCAGGTGCCGGGCGACGAGCGCGCCGAGCCCGCCGGTGGCCCCGGTCAGCAACACCGTGCCGTCCGGTGCGAACACAGGGGTGCCGGATGCCTCCGGCGCCCCCAGCCGGGCCAGCCGTGGGACGAACGCGCCACCGCCCCGCACCGCCAGCTGAGGCTCTCCGGTGGCCAGCGCACCACGCACCGCGTCGGCGGTGGCGCTCGCGTCCACGTCCAGGAGCGCGAACCGGCCGGGGTTCTCCGCCTGAGCGGCCCGTACCAGACCCCACACGGGGGCCTGGGCGAGGTCCGGCCCGTCGGCACCGGAGCCGACGGTCACGGCGCGGGTGGTCACCAGTACCAGCCGGGAACCGGCGAACCGCTCGTCCGCCAGCCACTGCCGCAGTGCCGACAGCGCGCGCAGGGTTGTCGTCCGCACCGATGCCGCCAGGCCGTCGCCGGGCCCGTCCGGGCACGGCATCAGCACCGTCTCCGGCACGCCGGCCCCCGAGTCCACCGCCGCGCCCAGCGCCGCCAGGTCCGCGAAGGAGCGGTCCGGGTCGGCACCGAGCGCCATGGCGGGCCCGGAGCCGACCACGCACGGCCGCTGCCCGGAGGCCGCGGGCAGCGGCAGCGCCGCCCACTCGACCCGGAACCGGCAGTCCGCGGCCGTGTCCTGCCCGGCGAGGTCGCCGGCGGTGACCGGCGTCAGGACGAGCCGGTCCACGGACACCACCGGCAGCCCCTCGTCGTCGGCGATCCGCACCGATACGGCGTCGGGGCCCGCCGGGCCCATCCACACCCGCACCGACTCCGCGCCCGTGGCCCATACGCGCGCGCCGGACCAGGAACCGGCCCGGACCGGGCCCACCCCCGCCGCGTACCAGAACGCCTCCCACAGGGCCGGATGCACGGCGTATCCCTCGCCGCCGCCCGCCTCCTCCGGCAGCACCAGCTCGGCGAAGACCTCCTCGCCGCGCCGCCAGACCTTCCGCACCGCCCGGAAGGCCGGCCCCATGCCCAGGCCCGCTCCCGCGAGCCGCTCATAGACTGCGTCGGCCTCGACGACGGTCGCACCGGCCGGCGGCCAGGGGAACGGGGCGAACGGCTCCTCGGACGCGTCAGGGGCGAGCACGCCCCGGGCGTGGCACGCCCAGGCGGCGTCCGGGGCGGCGTCCTCGGCCGCCGAGTACACGCCGAGCACGCGCCGGCCCCGCTCGTCCGGAGCCTGGACGCGCACCTGGACGCGTACGGCACCGCGCTCGGGCAGCACAAGGGGTGTTTCGAGGGCGAGTTCGCCGATCAGGCCGCAGCCGACCTCGTCCCCGGCGCGTACGGCCAGCTCCACGAAGGCCGTGCTCGGCAGCAGCACCGTGCCGTGCATGGTGTGGTCGGCGAGCCAGGGGTGCGTACGCGACGACAGCCGGCCGGTGAGCAGCACTCCGTCGCCGTCGGCCAGCGGCATCGCGGCACCCAGCAGGGGATGGTCCGCCGCGCCCAGGCCGGCGGCGGCCACGTTCCCGCCCCGCGTACCCGCCGGCAGCCAGAAGCGGTCGCGCCGGAAGGCGTACGTGGGCAGCTCGACCACGGCGGCGCCCGGGAACACGGCGGGCCACCGCACGGCGACGCCGCGCACGTGCAGGGCGGCCAACCCGCCGGACACCGCCTCCGGTTCGGGGCGGCCCTCCCGCAGCGCGGGGACGCACACATGGTCGCCGGCGTCCGGACCGAGGCATTCCGCGGCCATGGCGGTCAGGACGGCGTCCGGGCCGAGTTCGAGGAACGTCGTCACCCCTCGCTCGCGCAGGGTGCGCACCCCGTCGGCGAACCGGACGGGCCGGCGCACGTGCCGCACCCAGTACTCCGGTGAGCACACCTCCTCGGCGGCCAGGAGCTCCCCGGTCACGTTCGAGACCACCGGGATCCGCGGGGCACGGAAGTCCAGCGTGCCGGCGATCCGGCCGAACTCCTCCAGCATCGCGTCCATGCGCGCGGAGTGGAAGGCGTGGCTCACGCGCAGCCGCTTGGTCTTGTGCCCCAGCCCGGCGAGCACGTTCGCCAGCTCCAGGACGGCCTCCTCATCACCGGAGAGCACCACCGACGACGGTCCGTTGACGGCGGCGACCGACACCCGCGACGCGTAACCGGCCAGCAGCGGCAGGACCTCCTCCTCGGGTGCCCGGACGGAGACCATCGCCCCGCCCGGGGGCAGTGCCCGCATCAGCCGGCCCCGGGCGGCCACGAGCGTGACCGCGTCGGCCGGCGACAGCACCCCCGCCGCGTGGGCGGCGGACAGCTCACCGATGGAGTGCCCCCCGACGAAGTCCGGGCGCACGCCCCAGGACTCGAACAGCCGGAACAGCGCCACCTCGAGCGCGAACAGCGCGGCCTGCGTGTACTCCGTGCTGTCCAGCAGCGCCGCGTCGGCCGAGGTCCCGTCGGCGAGCACGACGTCCCTCAGCGGCCGGTCGAGCAAGCCGTCGAAGTGCGCGCACACCTCGTCGAAGGCCAGCGCGAACGCCGGGAAGGCCGCGTACAGCTCCCGGCCCATTCCCGGTCGCTGCGACCCCTGGCCGGTGAAGAGGAACGCCAGCTTTCCCCCGGTGGTGACGCCCCGGACGACGCCGGGCCCGGTCTCGCCCAGCGCCAGGCGCTCCAGACCGGCCAGGAAGCCGTCGAGGTCCTGAGCGACGACCGCGGCCCGGTGGTCGAACGCCGACCGGGTCGTGGCCAGCGACAGGCCCACGTCCCGGATGTCGGTGGGTTCGGCATCGGCGAGGCCCTTGACGTGGGAGAGCAGGCGGTCGGCCTGTGCCTTCAGCGCGGCATCGTCCCGGGCCGACAGTACCCACGGGACGACCGGCAGGTCCGGTCGCTCCTGGGCGGGTTCGATGTCGGTCGTCGGTGGTTCTTCGAGGATGACGTGGGCGTTGGTGCCGCTGATGCCGAAGGAGGAGACGCCGGCGCGGCGCGGGTGGTCGTCGCGCTCCCACGGGCGTGCTTCGGTGAGCAGTTCCACCGCCCCGGTGGACCAGTCGACGTGGGTGGAGGGCTCGTCCACGTGGAGGGTGCGGGGGAGTACGCCGTGCCGCATGGCGAGCACCATCTTGATGATGCCGGCGACGCCTGCGGCGGCTTGGGTGTGGCCGATGTTGGATTTGATGGATCCGAGCCACAGGGGCCGGTCGGCGGGGCGGTCCTGGCCGTAGGTGGCCAGCAGCGCCTGGGCCTCGATCGGGTCGCCGAGCGCGGTGCCGGTGCCGTGCGCCTCCACCGCGTCCACCTCGGCGGCCGGCACGTCGGCGTTGCTCAGGGCTTCGCGGATGACGCGTTGCTGGGAGGGGCCGTTGGGGGCGGTGAGGCCGTTGCTGGCGCCGTCCTGGTTGACGGCCGAACCCCGTACCACGGCGAGCACCCGATGGCCGTTGCGCCGGGCGTCGGACAGCCGCTCCAGCAGCAGGACGCCCGCGCCCTCCCCCCAACCGGTGCCGTCGGCACCGGCCGCGAACGCCTTGCACCGGCCGTCCGGGGCCAGACCGCGCTGCCGGCTGAAGTCGGTGAACGGCTCGGGGGACGCCATCACGGTCACGCCACCGGCCAGGGCCATCGAGCACTCGCCCCGGCGCAGCGCCTGGGCCGCCCAGTGCAGGGCCACCAGGGACGAGGAGCAGGCCGTGTCCACGGTGACCGCCGGTCCCTCCAGGCCGAGCGAGTAGGCGACCCGGCCGGAGACCACGCTCGCCGAATTGCCGGTGCCCAGATAGCCCTCGACGTCCTCCGGCACGCTCTCCACCCTTGCGGCGTAGTGTCCGCCGTTGGTACCGGCGAAGACGCCGGTGCGGCTGCCGCGCAGTGATGTGGGGTCGATGCCGGCGTTTTCGAGGACTTCCCAGGAGGTCTCCAGGAGTAGCCGCTGCTGTGGGTCCATGGCGAGGGCTTCGCGGGGGGAGATGCCGAAGAAGGCGGCGTCGAAGTCGGCGGCGTTGTGGAGGAATCCGCCTTCGCGTACGTAGGTGGTGCCGG
>NZ_JAILXP010000530.1 GCF_020740895.1 Streptomyces sp. UNOB3_S3
GCCGTGGCTGGGGGGCCGGGTGGGGAAGGGGTTGTGGCGCAGCAGGCGCAGCGTCGCCGGGTCGCCCGTCAGCAGGCGCTCGACGAAGGGGCCGAACCATTCGCGGGCGTAGCCGGGGGAGATCCCGGCGAACCACATCAGCCAGTCCAGGCGCAGATGGTACGGCGCGAACTGGCGGGGGAGCCGGCGGGGGTCGCCGGGCTTGCCCCTGAAGCCGTACTCCCGCCACACCGTGTCCTCGGTGAGCCCTTCCTCATCCGTTCCCTCCACGACGACCTCGTAGCGGCTGCGATTGATGCTGCCGAAAGCGCCGTAGGTGTTGACCAGGTGGAAGGCGTTGAACGACATGTTCATGCGCTGCCGCGACGACAGCAGATTGCGCACCGGCCACCAGCTCAGCACGACCACCAGCACGGCCGCGGCGAGGACCAGCACCTCGAACCAGAGCGGAGCGGATGACGCCGGGGCGTGCCGGGGGAGGCCCAGCAGCTCCGCCAGGGCCGCGCCGTCGACGGCGGAGAGGGCGAGGACGATCGTCAGCCAGTTGAGCCAGGAGAAGTTGCCGGAGGCGACGAGCCAGAGCTGGGTGCAGATGATCGTCCCGGCGGCGACGCTCGCCACCGGTTGCGGGGTGAACAGCCCGAGCGGTACGACCAACTGGGCGACGTGGTTGGCCCCCACCTCCACCCGGTGGAGGGGCCTGGGCAGCCGGTGGAAGAACCAGCTCAGCGGCCCGGGCATGGGCTGGGTCTCGTGGTGGTAGTACAGGCAGGTCAGATCCCGCCAGCAGGGGTCGCCGCGCAGTTTGATCAGCCCGGCGCCGAATTCGACGCGGAAGAGCAGCCAGCGCATCAGCCACAGCGTGAGCACGGGCGGGTCCGTCCGGGCGTTGCCCAGGAAGACGGCGAGGAAACCGGCCTCCAGCAGCAGGGACTCCCAGCCGAAGCTGTACCAGGTCTGGCCCACGTTGACGATGGAGAGATAGAGCACCCACAGCGCGGCCCACATCGCCATCGCCGCGCCCAGCGGCACGGCGTCGGCCGCGCCCGCCACGATCGCGGCCGACAGCAGCGCCCCCGTCCAGGACCAGGCGGCGAAGAAGCGGTCGGAGTAGTGGAGATGGAAGACGCTGGGGGCCCGGCGCAACGGTACGTACGCGACGTACTGGGGGACCGGCAGCATGCCCCGCTCCCCGATGAGCGCGCGGAACTGGAGGGCCGCCGAGACGAAGCCGACCAGGTAGATCGCGGCGAGCGCCCGGGTCAGGAGCAGCCGGCTCAGCCAGTACCCGGATGCCGTGAACCACTCCATGGCGCCCTCCGTACCGCTTGCGTCCCGCCGGACCGTGCAGTCACATCGAAGAAACAGACAAAAGATGGCAGAGTGACTCTATGGTTGATCGGGGAGCGACGCCTGCCGCCGTACCGCCGCCGGATGACTGGCCCGCCCGCCCGGAGACGGTGCTCGCCCTCAATCGCATGGGCAGCTTCGACTGGGACCTGATCAGCGGACGGCTGCACCTGGACCCGCAGGCGCTGGAGCTCCTCGAGGTGCCGCCGGAGCGGTTCCACGGCCGGATCACCGATCTGTCGCACCGCGTGTCGCGCCCCGACGCCGCCCGGCTCGACACCATGGTGGCCCGGGCGCTGAAGGACGGCAGCGAGAGCTACGGCGGCTACTACCTGGTCCGTTGCGACGACGGCTCCCAGCGCTGGACCTACACCCAGGGGCGCATCCGGCGCGACGCCGACGGGCGGCCCCGCCGGATCATCGGCATCGTCCGCGACGCCACCGAGGAGCTGGGCCGGACCGGGCCCCGTGAGACCGGCGAGGAGCGCCGCCACCAGACCACGGTCGTGGAGACCACGACGGCCGCCCTCGCGCACGCCCGGACCGTCCAGGACGTCATCGACTTCTTCCGGGACACCCGGGCCGTCGACCACCTCGGCTCCGACCTCCTCGTCCTCGGCCTGCTGGAGTCCGGCCGCATCCACCTCGTCGCGGAGGGGCCCTCGGAGCACTTCATCCCCGGCACCCGCTACACGCGCGTCGACGACGACTTCCCCATGAGCGAGGTGATCCGCACCCTCTCGCCCCGGTTCATCGAGTCGCCCGAGGAGTTCTCCACCCACTACCCCTGGCTGTGGGAGCGCATCAAGGACATCGGCATCTCCTCCGCCGCCTACCTCCCGCTGATCGCCCAGGCCCGGCCCATCGGCGCGCTGGGCCTGCTCTACCGCGAGGCGCGCGGCTTCACCCAGCAGGAGCGCAACCTCTACATCGCGCTCGGCAGCAGCCTGGCGCAGGCCATAGCCCGGGCGATGCTCTTCGACCAGGAGCACGACCTCGCCGAGGGCCTCCAGCAGTCCATGCTGCCGCGCCGCATCCCCGACGTCCCCGGTGCGCAGATCGCGGTGCGCTACCGCTCGGCCCGGATGGGCCGGGACATCGGCGGCGACTGGTATGACGCCATTCCGCTGCCCGGCGGCCGGGTCGGGGCGGTCATCGGCGACGTCCAGGGCCATGACACCCACGCGGCCGCCGTGATGGGCCAGCTGAGGATCGTCCTGCGGGCGTACGCCACCGAGGGGCACGCGCCCGCGACCGTCATGGCCCGCGCCTCGTCCTTCCTCCACGAGCTGGACACCGACCGCTTCGCCACCTGCACCTACGCGGAGGCCGACCTCACCACCGGGGTCGTCCAGCTGGTCCGCGCCGGCCATGTGGACCCCATGCTGCGGCACGCCGACGGCACCTGCCGCCGGCTGCCCGTCTCGGGCGGGCTGCCGCTCGGCCTGTCCGTCGAGTTCGGGCGGCTGGACTACCCGGTGACGACCGTCGAACTGGACCCGGGGGAGACCCTGCTGATGTTCACCGACGGCCTGGTCGAGCAGCCCGGCTCCGATCTGGACGAGGGCATGCAGCGGCTCGGCGCCCTGGTCCGCGAGGGCCCCTACGACCTCCACAAGCTGGCCGACCTGCTGTGCGACGTGGTCGGCGAGCGGATGGGCGAGGACGATCTGGCCGTCCTGCTGCTGCGCCGCCAGGGCCCGGCCGCCCGCGGCGGCGGCCGGCTCCAGCAGCACATCGCCCCCGCGGACCCCGAGGCCCTCTCGGCCGGCCGGCACATGATCCGCGCGGCGGTACGGGCGTGGGGCGCGCGGGAGCGCTCGGACGAGATCGAGCTGGTCGCCGACGAGTTGGTGACCAACGCCCTGCTGCACACCGACGGCGCGGCCGTCGTGACGATCCGGATGCTGACCGGGCCCGAACGGCGGGTGCGGGTCGAGGTGGAGGACAAGTCCAGCGCCCTGCCGCGCCGCCGGGAGCCCGGCGAGGCGGGGGTGTCCGGGCGCGGGCTGCTGCTGGTGGACCGGCTGGCCGACGTCTGGGGCGTGGAGCCGCGTGGCACCGGCAAGTCCGTCTGGTGCGAGTTCGTGGTGCCCGGCCGGCACTCCGACCGGGGGCCGGTCATGGACGCCGACGACTGAGCCGGTCGCCCGAGAGTTCATGTCCTATACACCTTCCGTTGTAAAGGAATTGCAAATTCCGGCCTCTTTGGATCAACTATTGACGCATCCCTAACTGACGGACCGTCGAAAAGGCCGAACCATGGGCACCCCCCACCGCCACCCCCTCCGCCGCAG
>NZ_JAILXP010000531.1 GCF_020740895.1 Streptomyces sp. UNOB3_S3
CGACCCACCCACAAACGCGCAGCGGGAATCCCCCGCAGCCCACCGCGTTGACCCAAAGGTGACGTTCAAGCTCTCCGTACTCGACCGTTCCCGCACCCGCCACCGCGAGGAGCCGGGGGAAGCGCTGCGGAACACCGTCGCGTTCGCCCAGCAGATCGAGGCCCTCGGCTACCACCGCTTCTGGGTGTCCGAACACCACAGCGTCCCCGGTGTCGCCGGCTCCGCCCCCACCGTGCTCGCCGCGGCCGTCGCCGCCGCGACCTCCCGTATCCGCGTCGGCACCGGCGGCGTGATGCTGCCCAACCACCGCCCCCTGGTGGTCGCCGAGCAGTTCGGCGTGCTCGCCTCCCTCTTCCCCGGCCGGATCGACATGGGCCTCGGCCGTTCCGTCGGCTTCACGGACGGCATCCGGCGCGCCCTGGGCGTGGAGAAGGCCGCGATGGACGACTTCGCGGACCGGCTGGCGGAGCTCAAGCACTGGTTCACGGGGGAGCCCACCCCGCACCCCGGCGTGCACGCGCTGCCCGCCGAGGGCCTTCGCCCACCACTGTTCGTCCTCGCCAACGACGCGGGCGCCGACATCGCGGCCCGCGCCGGGGCCGCTCTGGTCATCGGCGGCCTCAAGGGCGACGGCGCGACGGCGGCCGCCACAGCCCGCTACCGGGCGGCCTTCATCCCCTCGCCGTGGTGGGACAACCCCTACGTCGTCGTCGCCGGCAACGTGGCCGTCGCCGGGACCCGCGAGGCGGCCCGCCGGCTGCTCGTCCCCGAGGCGTGGGCCCTGGCCCACTCGCGGACGCACGGGGCGTTCCCGCCCCTGCGCCCGGCCGAGGAGATCGAGGAGACGCTGGTCCCCGTGATGAACGAGCGGGAGCGCGGGTTCTACGAGGCCGGGCTGCGCGGCCACGTCCACGGCACCGAGGACGACGTGGCGACCGCCCTCGGCTCCCTCGTGGCCCGCACCGGGGCCGACGAGGTGCTGGTCACGACCAGCTCGTACGACCGGGCCGCGCTGCTCGACTCGTACCGCCGGCTGGCCGGGACGGCCGGTGCGGCGGTGGCGCCTACAGCGCCTGCGCCGCCGGCTTCACCAGGTCCCGTACCGTCTTGGCCTTGACGAAGTCGCCGAGGGCCGTCATCTCCCACTCGCCCGAGTACTGGCGGATGAACTTGCACATCAGGACGCCCGTCTGGGACTCGGATCCGGTGAGGTCGAAGCGGACCAGCTCCTCGCCGGTCTGGGCGTCCAGCAGACGGCAGTACGCCTTGGCGACCTCGGTGAACTTCTGGCCGTTGAAGGAGCTGACGGTGAAGACCAGGCCCGTCACCTCGGGCGGCAGGCCGCCCATGTGCACGGTGATGGTCTCGTCGTCGCCGGAGCCCTCGCCGGTGAGGTTGTCGCCGGAGTGCTGGATGACGCCGTTGAGGATCTGGAGCCGGCCGAAGTAGCAGGCGTCGATCATGTTGCGGTCGGGGCCGTAGGCGATGACCGAGGCGTCGAGGTCGATGGCCCGGCCGTTCCAGGCGGGCTCCCAGCCGAGGCCCATCCTGACCGAACGGGTCAGCGGCCGGCCGCCCTTGACCAGCGAGACCGTCTCGTTCTTCCGGAGGCTCACCCGGCCCTTGTCCAGGTTGATCTTCCCGGGGACCGCGGGCGGGGCGGCCGGGACCGGCGGCGCGACGGGCGCCGGCGCGACGGGGGCGACCGGGGCCGGCGCGGCCACCGGCGCGGGGGCGGCCACCGGAGCGGGCGCCGCCGGCTCCTCCACGCTCACGCCGAAGTCCGTGGCGATGCCCGCCAGACCGTTGGCGTATCCCTGGCCGACCGCGCGGAGCTTCCACGCGCCGTTGCGCCGGTAGATCTCCACGACCACCAGTGCCGTCTCCGTGTTCAGCCGGGGCGGGGTGAAGGTGGCGATCGCCGAGCCGTCGTCGGCGCCGCGCACGGTCGCCGTCGGCTCGGTGCCCGCGAAGGTGGCGCCCTGGGCGTCCGGGCTCGCGGTGACCACGATCTTGTCGATGCCGGCGGGGACCGCCGCCGTGTCGACGATGATCGCGTCGGGGGTGGCGCCGGAGGCGGCGCGGTGCGTCACACCGGGGGCGCTGGGCTGGTTGTAGAAGACGAAGTCGTCGTCGGAGCGCACCTTGCCGTCGGCGGTGAGCAGCAGGCCCGAAACGTCGAGCCGCACGGGGGCGGTGACGTCCACCGTCACACGGGTGACGGAGAGCGGGATGTTCGAGCCGGGTGTCATAGCGGTCATGTACGGGGTAACGAGCTGTGGACCTTTGCGGTTCCATGACCCGGAGACCGAATCCGACCAGGAATATTCGAACGCGATCGGAGGCTGTGTACCTCGTCATTCGGTTTTGATCATGGGGGAGCACATGCCGGACAACGGCAATGCGCATAACGCGCACAACGCATATGTCGCGCAGGGCACCGTCGCCGAGGGCTTCGAGCCCGTGCGCGAGGCGTTCGAGGCCACGCTGGCCCAGGAGCGCGTCGGGCACTCGGCGCAGCTCGCGGCGTATGTGCACGGCAAGCGGGTCGTGGACCTGTGGGGCGGGCCGGAGATCAAGGGGGACTCGCTCACCGGCGTCTTCTCGTCCAGCAAGGGCGCGGCGCACCTCGTCGTGGCCCTGCTGGTGCAGGACGGCACGCTGGACCTGGACGAGGAAGTGCGCCACTACTGGCCGGAGTTCGGCTCGGCGGGCAAGGAGCACGTCACCCTGCGCGACCTGCTGGCCCACCGCGCGGGTCTCGTGGGCGCCGACGGCGGGTTCACCCCGCAGGAGCTGGCCGACGACCGGCTGATCGCCGAGCGGCTGGCGGGCCAGCGCCCGTACTGGCGCCCGGGCACGGCCTTCGGCTACCACGCGATGGTGATCGGCGCCCTGACCGGCGAGGTCGTCCGCCGGGTCACCGGGCGGACGCTCCAGGAGGTGTACGAGGAGCGGATCCGCGCCCCGTACGGCCTGGACTTCTACCTGGGCCTGCCCGAGGAGCAGGAGCACCGCTGGCTCTCCACCCAGCCGATGGACCCCACGCCCGAGCAGAAGCGGGAGATGGCCCTGGGCGCCGCCGGGCCCGAGAGCCTGCGGGGCATAGCCTTCAACGCCAACAACCCGAAGCCGTCGCCGCTCTCGAGGGGCATCGAGTCCTTCCCCAACTCCCGCGAGGTGCGTGCCGGCGGTCAGGCCTCCGCCGGTGGCGTGGCCTCCGCCCGGGGGCTGGCCCGGATGTACGCGGCCGCGATCAGCGAGGTCGACGGGAAGGCGCCGCTGCTCACCGCCGAGATGGCCGCTCGTGTCGCGGAGGTCCACTCCTTCGGGCCCGATCTGGCCCTGGGCGGCATCACCCACGCCTTCGGCCTGGGCTTCGCCGCCACGGGCGTGGACTACCCCTTCCTGGGCGCCCGGTCGTTCGGCCACAGCGGCGCCGCGGGCTCGCAGGCCTTCGCCGACCCGAGCGTCGGCCTGGCCTTCGGCTACAACCGTCGCCGCTTCGCCTACCCGGGCGGCGCGGCTCCTGAGGCGGGCGTCCTGGCGAAGGCCGTCCGCGATTGCGCGGCGCGCGTCTGACGCGGTGACGCGGTGACGTGGGGCGGGGGCGGGGTGG
>NZ_JAILXP010000532.1 GCF_020740895.1 Streptomyces sp. UNOB3_S3
GGCGCGGCCGGGTCGTGGCGGAAGGACGCCAACGGGGCGCGGTCCGTGGGGGCCTGCCGCACGAGGTGGCCGCCCGGGGCGGGGAACCATGGTGCGCCGGCCGGGGACGGCGGCCAGGCGTCGAGATCGCGCCAGGCGTCCTCGCCGCCGACGTGCACGCGCACGGGTGCGGGACGCAGGCCCGAGCGGTCGGCGCACAGGTGGGCGCGCAACCAGGCCAGGGTCTCGGCGAACACCTCGGGCCAGCCCTGCTGGAACGCGGAGTTGTGCGTCCAGGGGCCGACGAGCAGGGACGTCTCGCACCCGGCCCGGCGCAGCCGCTCGTACTGCTCGAAGGTCTGGCCGGCCAGGACGTCGTGCCACCCCGTGATCAGGCTGGTGGGCACGGCCAGCCGGTCCAGTGCCCCTCGCAGGCCCGCGCCCGACCAGTACGGGTCGTCGGCGTCCGGGTGCGCCAACGCGTCGTCCAGCCAGGACGCTTCGTCCCCGAGAACGGGCAGGTACGCGCCGCGCAGCGGCTGAGCGGTGGTGGCGCGGCGCATGTGGCGCTGGAGCCGCAGTGCGGCCTTGCCGAAGGGGACGAGGCCCCGGTGCTGGTGGGTCATGGCGAGGCAGGTGATGAGGGCGTTCTCCAGGTGGAGCGCGCCGTGTGCGTGGAAGTAGGCGTGGGGGTCGTGCAGGCCCGCCTGTACGACCATCGCCTTGAGCTCCGGCGGCGGGTCCTGTGCGAGGGCCCACTGTGTGTAGCCCAGGTGGCTGGCGCCGACCGTGCCCAGCCTTCCGTCGAACCACGGTCGCTCCCGGAGCCACGCCACCGTGGCCCGGCCGTCCGCCGCCTCGTTGCGCCACGGGTGGAACCGGCCGCCCGAACCGCCGGTGCCGCGGCAGCTCTGGACGACGACGTGGAAGCCCTGTTCGGCGAAGAGGACGCCGTACAGGGGCGACCACGGCAGGCCCCGGCCGTAGAGGGAGCGCACGAGGAGGGTGGGGAAGTCGCCCTCGGCGCGCGGGAAGTAGTGGTCCGTGAGCAACGGGCTGCCGTCGGCGGCCGGGACCACCAGCCCCGGCTCCCATCCGGCCCGGTACCGCCCGGCCGGGAGGCGCCGCCAGGTCGCTCTCATCATCCGTGAGGACAGCGGAGGCCGTCCGGCGGGCGGCGTCCAGGCGGGCCTCGAAACGGTGGTGGTGTGCGCGGGTGTTGTCATCGCTCCCCCTCGGAATGCATCCCGTACATCTGCTTCTCGTACGTTGTACCAGAATGAAGAGGGGGCCGCCCTGCCGGGGTGGCCCGGCGCGTGGTTAGGGTCGGGGGTGAGGGTGCTGCCGCGGAGAGGCGGTGGCCACCGGAGCGGGGAGGCGTCGGTGAGCAAGGGCCAGCAGTGGGACGTGGTCTCGGGAGTCGGCATCACGGCGCTGGCGGTGGCGGCCGCCCGGGCCGTCGAGACCGGCCGTCCCGACGCCCTGATCGAGGATCCGTACGCGCGCGGCTTCGTCGGGGCGGCGCGGGCGCCGGTGAAACTGCCCACGACCCCGGCCGAGGCGGAGGCGGCCGACGGGCGGGGGTACTGGGCGCAGGTGAGCACCTACATCGCCGTCCGCACCAGAGCCTTCGACGACTACTTCCGGCAGGCCGCCGAAGCCGGTGTCACCCAGGCGGTGTTGCTGGCGTCGGGGCTGGACACCCGGGCGTTCCGGCTGCCCTGGCCGGAGCGCACCGTCGTGTACGAGATCGACCAGCCCCTCGTCCTGGACTTCAAACTGACGGTCCTGCGCGAGCACGGGGCGACCGCCGGCGGCGTTCACCGGCCGGTGGGCGCGGACCTGCGGGAGGACTGGCCGGCGGCGCTGGAAGCGGCGGGCTTCGACCGCGCCCGGCCCACCGCGTGGCTCGCCGAGGGACTGCTGCCGTACCTCCCCTCGGAGGCCGAAGAGAGTCTCTTCCACGAGATCCACCGGCTCTCCGCCCCAGGAAGCCGGCTCGCGGTGGAAGCCATCGGCAACATACCGGGAGCCCTGGCGGACACCGCCGCGAACGGCAGCGTCCGCACCCTGGGCGTCGACCTCGCCGACCTGATCCACACCGGGCAACGGCCCGCGCCGGCGGACCGCCTGACCAACCTGGGCTGGAACGTGCGCACCGTACCGGCCACGGAGACCGCGGCGGAACACGGGCGCCCGCTGTCGCCCGCGTTCGTCGAACGGGACGCGCGCTACGTCTTCGCCGACCGGCCGCCCCGGGCGATCGCCAGCAGCGCCATGTCATCGGTGATACGGCCGCCCGTGTGATGGCCGACGCCGGCCAGCAGGGTGTCGAGCAGGTCGTCCGGCCCCGGGAACACATGCCCGGTCAGGGCCGCGACGGGGTCGTAGAAGGCCCCCGAACGGTCCTTGGCCTCGGTGAGGCCGTCCGTGTACAGCAGCAGACAGGACCCGGGCGGGAACGGCACCGTGTCGGTCACACCATCGCCGGGGCCCAGCTCGGACAGGCACAGGGGGAGCGCCGGCACGGAAGGCTCCACGCTGCGCACCTCACCCGTGGGGCGCAGCACCAGGGGCGGCGGGTGGCCGCGGTTGAACAGGCGCAGCTCATCACCGGAGGGGGGAATCTCCGCGAGCACACCGGTGACGAACCCCTCCGTGCGCTCGAGCCCCGCCCGTCGCGACGCCTCCCGGACCAGCCCCTTCTCCAGCCTGGCCGCGATGCCGGCGAGCGTGGGCTCCTCCTCGGCCGCCTCCCGGAACACCCCCAGCGCCACGTCCACCGCCTTGACCGCCCCCATGCCCTTGCCCCGCACGTCGCCGACCAGACAGCGCACGCCGTACGGGGTGTCCTGCACGCCGTACAGATCACCACCGATCTGGGCCTCCTTCGCGGCCGACTGGTAGCGCACGGCGATCCGCAGGGGGCCGATGGAGGTCGGCGGGTGGGGGAGCACGGCGCGCTGCACGGCGAGAGCCACCTCCCGCGCCGACTCCAGCCGTACGTTCCGGTAGTGCATCAGACGGTTGACGACGACGGCGAACGCCGACACGGTCGCCACCGTGGTCAGCTCGCTCCACCCGCTGGCGTCCCCGATGAAGCCGAAATGGACGAGCAGGGCGAAGTCGGCGGCGATGGCGCCGATGCCCGACAGGATCGTCGCGCGCAGTGACAGCAGCGCGGCGGCCGACATCGGCGCGGCGGTGTAGAAGGCCTCGGCGCTGAACCGGGGAGGGGTGTAGTAGTCGAGCGCGGCACCGCCGATCAGCAGGAGCAGGGGCAGCGCCTGGAGGTGGCGCAGGAACCAGCGCGCCGCCTCCGTACCCCCCGCGCTCGGTGCCTTCACGTGGCCGCTCCGCTCTCCCACGAGTACGAGCCGTACGTCACGCTCCAGCATCCTCGGACCCGATCATGGCTGCCAGCCGTGGGGCGGCCGTATGGGTGCGCCCCCGGTTCGCACGTGACGTGGTGGAGCGGTGGCGGGTCATGTCCCGGGGGCGGCGTACCCGCGGGTGCGGACGAGGGCGTGGGTGAGGCGGGTGAAGGCCTGGGCCGCCGCGCCGCGGTAGGCGCCCTCGCGGGTGAGCAGGGCGACGGTGCGCGTGGGCAGGGGAGGGACGAGGG
>NZ_JAILXP010000533.1 GCF_020740895.1 Streptomyces sp. UNOB3_S3
CACCCGGGACGAGTTCCGCCCGGTCCTGGTGATGAGCGGCGGCCGGGGGCGAAGGCGTTCAGGACCGTCGTCGTGTCCTCGTCGGTGACCTTGTCCCGGCCGCCGCTCATCACCAGGAACGGGCGGAACTCGTCCCGGGTGTGACCGGTCAGCAGGTCCACGCCGCTCGCCCGGCCGTCGGGCAGGGCCGTCCAGGGCGTCTCCGGTACGAGGTCGCCGTCGATCACGATGGAGAACGGGGAGCCCGTGCGGGCCAGCGGGCCCCAGCGGTCGGTCCGGGCGGGCAGGCCGTACATCATCGGGGTGATCGCCTCGGCCAGCCGCCACGGTTCGACCGTGGCGAGCCCGGCGGCCGTGGGGGTGGCGCCCAGCCGGCCGGCGAGCTCGGCGGTGAGGGCGGAGGCGAGGGCCGGGGTGGTGTAGAGGCCGGGGACGGACTGGGCGATCGCCCGGCGGAAGAGGCCGCCGGCGCGGGGCACGGCCAGCAGGGTGGCGATCGAGCCGGCGCCGGAGGACTGGCCGGCGACGGTGACGCGCGCGGGGTCGCCGCCGAAGCCGGCGATGTTCTCCTGGACCCACTCCAGGGCCGCGATCAGGTCGAGCAGCCCCCGGTTGGCGGGTGCGCCCTCGAGCTGGGCGGAGGCCTCGGCGCCCACCCGGTAGTTGAGGGTGACCACGACGAGGCCGCCCTGCCGGGCCAGGAGCCCGGCGTCGTAGAGCGGGTCGCCCGCGTGGCCGGAGACGTATCCCCCGCCCAGGATCCATACGAGCACGGGCAGTCCGGAGCCGCCGGGGTCCGGCGACCAGACGTTCAGGGTGAGCCAGTCGTCGCCGGTGGCCGTGCCGGTCGCGGGGATCGGGCCGGACTGCGGGGGCGGCGGGCCGAACTCCGCCGCGTCCCTCACCCCGTCCCAGGAACCGGGCGGGGCCGGGGCGGCGAAGCGCAGCGCCCCGACGGGCGGCTGGGCGTAGGGGATCCCCCGGAAGACGGCGAGGCCGTCGGTGGTGCGGCCTCGTACGGTGCCCTGGGCCGTGCGGGCCTCCGGGCCGGTGACGCCGTTGACATCGCTCATCGTCGCTCCCTCCCCGCGCCCGGGAGCGGCACCCCCGTGCGCGAACGCGGATGTCGGGCGGCCCGGGATACCGGACCGCCCGAACAGGGAGCCTAGTTGACGCGTCCGTACCAGACGCTGCCGGTCCAGATCTTCTCCAGGCGGACCGTGGTGCCGGGCTTGGGGGCGTGCCAGATCTTGTTGCTACCCGCGTAGATCCCCACGTGGTAGACGTTGCTGCCCGAGTGGAAGAACACCAGGTCGCCGACCTGGCGGGAGCCGCCGGCGATGTGCCGGGTGCGGTTGTACTGGTCGGCGGCCACGCGCGGCAGGTTCTTGCCCACCTTCTTGAACGAGTACTGGGTCAGGCCCGAGCAGTCGAACCGGTTCGGGCCGGCGGCGCCGTACTGGTAGGGGGAGCCGGCCTTGGCGGCGGCGACCTTCAGGGCCTGCTCGCCGGCGGTGGCCGCGGCGGCCTCTGAGGCGAGGCCGGGGACGAGCACCGATGCCGCCAGTGTGGCGGCGGTGACGGCCGAGGCGGTGCCGGCCCGGGATATGAGAGCGGGAATGCGAGGCATAGCAGACATGCCGAAGCCCTTCGACATCCGCCTGCGAAAGATGACCTGTCGGGTTCGGGCTGCGAAGTTGCCCGGCCGGATTTCCCGGCTTCACCCCAAGGACCACCGACTTCGTGATCCGTACCGCTTGGGTCTCCCGCTCCTGCCGATCCATCAATTCGATGCCGCACCCGGGGCGGCGGCAGGACTCGGCGTCCGCCCGGGCGGCCCGTCAGGGTGACGGGATCTTGTGTTCGGTGAGAGATCCTGCACCATGAATCATTCAAATCCGGTACCCGGACGGCCATCTGTGAACTTCTTCACTTCAGGAGCAGACCGGGAACCGCGCTCCGCGCGCCCCCGCCGAACTGGTCCTAAACCCTTGTTCCCACGGGTACTTGCAGCATGGAACGAGTAATTCCGCGAGGCCGTTCAGGAGGGCCGCTCAGCAGGGTTGCCGCCAGGTGTCCAGCTCCAGCTTCTTCTTCATCGAGCTCAGCCCGAGCCGTCGCGCCGTGGGGCAGAACTCCCCCGGGGAGAGTTCGTATTCGACGTGGAAGACCGCTTTGTCACGTTTCACAAAGGGGGTGAGCTTCTCGCACTCGTCGTACTGCGCGCACTGCTCGTTCACCGCGAAGTCGAAGACGTCCGCCAGCTGCGGGATCTGGTCCAGGTCGTTCTTCAGCCCGATGGCCAGGCCCCGCTCATGGGCGAGATCCGCCAGCATCCGGTTGAACGCCAGCTGGTGGTCGGCCGTCAGCGGAAAGCCGGTGGCATTGCGGAATCCCTCGGTCAGGTCGGGTTCGACGGCGTCGAATCCCTTCTGCCGGCACATGTCCATCCGGGCCGCCATGAGCGGCCGCAGGGTGTCCAGGCGGCGGATGTCGAACCATTTCTCGCCCTTCCAGCCCTTGTTCTTGTTGCCGAGCAGGTTCTTGGGGAATTTCCCCTGGTCGGGCCGGAAGTCCTCCCAGGCGCCGGCATTGATGTAGCAGATGACCTTCCGGCCACGGGAATGCAATTGGGCCACGGTTTCGGCCGAATTCTCGAAGCCGTCGATGTCGTAGACGGGGGCGTCCACCGAGGTGTCGGCCTTTCCGTCCAGCTGCCACTGCCAGCCGGTGCCCGGCCGCGGCTGCCAACGGGACGCGGCCGGCGGCGAGCCCGTGGCCGAACCGCCCGGTGAGGCGGCGGCGCCCGGGGTGCCGGAGGCCTCCGGCGCGCCCGGGGAACGCGGGGCGCCCGAGGCGCGGGGGGCCGCCGTGACACCGTCGTCGTCCCGGTCCGGCCCGTCGTCGTCGGCGGGCGACGCGGAGCAGCCCGCCAGCACCAGCAGCAGCGCGGCGCACAGCCCCGCGCGGACGCGCCACGCGCTCATGCCGCACCTCCCGTCGCCAGGCCGGCGGCCGCCCGGGGCGCCGAGCGCCAGGGGTTGGCCCCCGTACCCGGCACCGCGCAGTGCACCGCGGCACCGCGCGCCCCCGCCGTGCGGGCCACTCGCCCCTCCCGTCCCTCGGGCACACCGTGCACCAGGTGACAGAACCGCTCCGGTGGATGGCCGGTGGTCCACTCCGGTACCCGGGCCCGCTGGTAGTCCTCCCAGGTGCCCTCGAAGGTGACCAGGAGGTCGGCGAGCGAGGCGTAGCCGGGGTCGGGGTGGGTGCCGGGGTTGAGGACGGCCGTGCGGGCGCCCAGCACCCGGGCGGCCAGGACCATGCGGCGGCAGCGGGGCAGCAGGGCGCCGTGCGCCGGGATCTGGTCGAGGAAGACGCCGTCCACGTCGTACCACCGGCGGTGGCGGCGGATGTCGGCGACGACGGCGCCGGTGCGGCGGTGGCCGTAGCCGGTGTCGACGTAGCCCAGCAGCCGGACGCCCGCGTCGCTCAGCCGCCCGGCCGCCGCGCGGAAGGCGGGGTCGGGGCGGCCGCCGGGGCCGTCGGCGACGTTGAGGACGACCCCGTAGAGCCGGGGGGCGGCGTCGAGCAGCGCCTC
>NZ_JAILXP010000534.1 GCF_020740895.1 Streptomyces sp. UNOB3_S3
TGAGTCCCCCACCTGAGTCCCCCACCTGAGCTCCTCACCTGAGTCCCACCGCACACCTCACGGCACGGATGACATGACACCCACACCCCCCGAAACCAAGCGAACAGGCCCTCATGACAGACATCGACGTTTCCGTCCGGCCGTCCTCCAGCGCCCACCCCGCGATCGCCGGTACGAGCGGCCCACGCGATTACCCGCGTGACCGAAGCCTTCCGGAGTTGTTCGAGGAACAGGCGGCGGCCCGGCCGCATGCGCTCGCGGCCCGGCACGGGGAACGCACGCTGACCTACGGTGAGCTGAGCGCCCGCTCCGGCGCGCTGGCCGCTCATCTGCTCGCCCGGGGTGTCGAGCCCGGCACGCCGGTGGGCGTGTGCGGCAGCCGTTCCCTGGAGGCGCTGGTCGCGCTGCTGGGCATCCTCAAGGCGGGCTGCGCCTACGTCCCGCTCGACGAGGACCTGCCGCCGGCCCGGCTGCGGGCCATGGCCGAGGACGCCGGGCTGCGCGCGGCCGTCGTCCTGCCGGGCAGCACGGGCCCGGTGCGCGGGCTGCCGGTGTGCGTGGAGCTCGACGCGGTCGAGCTTGTGGCCGGCGCCCAGCCGTCCGCCCCCGCCCCCTCCCCCAGGCGGACGGCGGCGACGACGGCCTTGAAGACGTTGACGCTCGTGGAGTCGCCCACGACGATCTGGCCGGGCGCGGCCCCGACGAGCCGCCCGATCCGGTCGCCGACCCGCTCGGGCGCGGTCCACCAGCCGGACTCGCGCCACGAGCGGATGCGCAGCCGCCCCCACTCGTGCCCGACGACGTCGGCCAGGCGGGCGGGGACGGCGCGCGGGAGGGCACCGAGGGAGTTGCCGTCGAGGTAGACGGTGTCGTCGTCGAGGACGAACTCCGCGCGCTTGGCGCGCAGCGCGTCGGCGGCGTCGAGGGCGGCCGCCTCGGCGCGTAGCCCTCCGCGTGGTCCGCCGCGTAATCCTCCGCGTGGCCCTCCGGTGCCCCCGGGGTCAGACACGGCTGCGCGCCGTCCACAGCTCGGGGAAGACGTGCTTGCCGGCCCGCTTCTCCAGCCAGGCGACCCCCGCCGAGCCGCCCGAGCCCACCTTGGCGCCCATCGCCCGTCTCGTGGCGACGAGATGGTCGTTGCGCCAGCGCCACACCAGCTCCGCGACCTCGGTCAGGGCCTCGCCGAGCCGGCACTCCTCGCTGCTCTGGTCACCCGCGTAGACGCGGTGCCAGACGTCCTCGACGGCCGGGTCGCCCGCGTAGCGCGCGGAGAGGTCGCGGTCGAGGACGGCGGCGGGTACCGCGTGGCCGCGCCGGGCCAGCCAGCCCAGCGCCTCGTCGTAGAGGCCGGGCGCGTGGAGGGCCTTCTCCAGCTCCGCGTGGACGCGCGGCGCGCCCCGGTAGGGGACGAGCATCGCGGGGGACTTCTCGCCGAGCAGGAACTCCAGGCGGCGGTAGGTCGCCGACTGGAAGCCGGACGCCTCGCCCAGGGCGGAGCGGTAGGAGTTGAACTGGGCGGGCGTCAGATGGGCGAGCGGCTCCCAGGAGGAGTTGAGCGCCGCCAGCTCGTACGTGGACCGCTTGAGCGCGGCCAGCGCGACGGGCAGCTCGTCCTCGCGCAGGGCGCGGGCGGCGGTCTCCCACTCGTGGACGACGACCGTGAACCACAGCTCCATGACCTGGGTGGTGACGAGGAAGACCATCTCGCCCGGGTCGTCGGAGAGCGGCTTCTGAAGGTTCGTGAGGACCTCGGCGCGGACGTAGTCCTCGTACGGGGTCGTGCCCTCGAACTCGAGGGTGGGGGCTATGGGGGCGTGCGACATCGCGGACTCTCCTCGGCAGAGTGCTCCCGGGTAGCGGTCCGCCCCTTCCCGTCGGCATCGGAGCCCCGGTCCCCTGTTCGCATCTTGCGTCGCGGACACCGCCCGCGGCAAGAGCCGTGGGCGGTGTCCGGTCGCTTCGCGACGGGGTGCCGGCGGGGCGCCGACAGGGTCCGACGGGGTCCGACGGGGTCCGACGAGTCGTCAGGGACGCCGGGGACGTCAGCCCAGGGTGCTGGCGGCCGTCGGGGAGCTGTCGCGCAGGAACGTGCTGCAGCGCTCGTACTCCTCCTGCTCGCCGATCGCCTGGGCGGCGCGGGCGAGGGCGTGGAGGGCGCGCAGGAAGCCGCGGTTGGGCTCGTGCTCGAAGGGCACCGGGCCGTGGCCCTTCCAGCCGCTGCGGCGCAGCGCGTCGAGGCCGCGGTGGTAGCCGGTGCGGGCGTAGGCGTACGACTCGACGGTCCGGCCGGCCTCGAACGCGTCGTCGGCGAGCTGCGCCCAGGCCAGCGAGGACGCCGGGTACTTGGCGGCGACCTCGGCGGGGGCCGCGCCGGAGGCGAGGAGCTCGCGCGGCTCGGGGTCGTCGGGCAGATGGGTCGGGGGCGGTCCCCCGAGCAGGTTCTCGTGAATGGGCATGGGGCCCAGTCTGCCGCAGCCGCGTGCGGTGCCGGAGCTCCCTACCGGGTCACCGTTCCGCGTTCCCGGTCGCGTCCCCCGGGTCCAGCGGCGGCGACGTCACGCCGCAGTGGAAGGCGCACTCGGGGTGGCAGGAGGCCGGTTCCGGCTCGCGGATCGTCCACCAGGCGAGTGCGGCGCCGATGACCAGCGCTCCGGCACAGTAGACCATGGCCAGGACGAACGCGTCGGAGAAGGCCGCCGGGTCCCGGTAGGCGTCGGGTCCCATGCCCGCCGCCAGCGGCAGCGCGGCCACGGCGATCAGTCCGGCGGCCCGGGCGGCGGCGTTGTTGATGCCGCTGGCCAGCCCGGCCCGGGCCACGTCGACGGAGGCCAGGACCGTCGCGGTGAGCGGGGCGACCAGCGTGACCATGCCCAGGCCCAGGACGACGAGCGGGGGCAGCACGTCCCGCCAGTAGACGGCGCCGGGCCCGACGCGCGTCATCAGCAGCATCCCCACCGCGCACAGCAGCGGCCCGGCCGTCAGCGGCACGCGCGGCCCGATGCGCTGGGCTATTCGGCCGGAGCGGGAGGACAGCAGCAGCATCAGCACGGTCGTGGGCAGCAGGGCCGTGCCGGCCTCCAGGGCGGACCAGCCGACGACGACCTGGAGCTGGAGGACGGAGAGGAAGAAGAAGCCGCTGAAGGCCGCGTAGACGAAGAACGTGACGACGTTGACGGACGAGAACAGCCGGACGCGGAAGATCCCCAGCGGCAGCATCGGATCGGTCCGCCGTCGCTCGACCCGGAGGAAGGCCGCGCCCAGCAGGACGCCCGCGACCGCGGGGACGATCACCCAGGCCGAGAGGCCCTTGTCGGGGGCGGCGATCAGCGCGTACGTCACGGCGGCGAGGGTGAGGGCGCCCAGCGCGGCGCCGGCGGCGTCGAAGCGGCCGCGGGCCGTGGGGTCCCGGGTCTCGGGGACGTGCCGCCGGGCGACGAGGACGCACAGGGCAGCGGGCGGGAGGTTGATCAGAAACACCCAGCGCCAGCCGGGCCCGTCCACCAGCCAGCCGCCGACGAACGGCCCCACGGCCGCGGCGACCCCGCCACGGGCCGCCGCTGGAAGTCCGTCTACACCCCCGACGTCCTCGCCGTGGGCGAG
>NZ_JAILXP010000535.1 GCF_020740895.1 Streptomyces sp. UNOB3_S3
GGGAGAGGGGGGTGTTGGGGTTCATGACCCGGCCATTCCCGCTCCCCGGCCGCCCCCTAACCGCTGTTACCGGCCCGTCGTCACTTCATGACAACGTGCCCGGCGGGCCGGTGGTGTTGGGTCGAAACTGCGTCGGATCAGGCCGTAACCGCGTTCGCGTCGCACTCCTGGGCGCGCAGGGCCCGCGCCAGGTCGTCCCGCGCCTCCAGCACCAGCCGCCGCAGCGCCGGGGCCGCGTCCGGGTGCTCCGCCAGCCAGGCGTCGGTGGCGGCCAGGGTCTCCGGGCGGTCCTGGAGCGCCGGGAACAGCCCGCGCACCACGGCCATGGCGATCTCGATGGAACGGTCCCGCCACACGCGCTCGAGCACCTCGAAGTAGCGCGGCGCGAACGGCGCCAGCAGCTCCCGCTGGCCCGGCTGGTCGAAGCCCGCGATGGTGGCCTCGGCCAGGGCGTTGGAGAGCGTGTCGGAGTCCACGACCGCCCGCCAGGCGTCCTCCTTGACCTCCGCGGCCGGCCGGGAGGCCAGGCAGCGCACCTGGTGGCGCTTGCCGGAGGCGGTGTTGTCCCGGGCCAGCTCGGCGGTGAGCGCGGACTCGTCGGCCGCCCCCTGGGAGGCGAGCGCGAACAGGAACGTCCAGCGCAGCTCCTGGTCGACGTCCAGCCCGTCGATCCGGGCGGTGTCGTCCAGCAGCCCCCGCAGCAGCCGCAGGTCGCCGTCGTCGCACGCGTGGGAGGCGAAGAACCGCGCCCAGGCCAGCTGGTGGCCGCTGCCGGGCTCGGCCAGCCGCAGCTCGCGCAGCGCGCTGTACGCGAGCTCCCGGCCGGCGCCCTCGCGGTGGTCCGGGACCACGTAGTGGGTCAGCGCCCCGGTGGCCCACGTCTGCACCATCTGGAGCACGCCGATGTCGGTCTCGGCGCCCGCGAAGCGCTGGACGAGCTCCAGGTAGTCACGGGCGGGCAGCAGCCCGTCGCGGGTGAGGTTCCACAGCGCCGACCAGCACAGGGCCCGCGCCAGCGGGTCGGTGAGGTCGCCCAGGTGCTCGCGCAGGGTGGCCAGCGAGCCCTCGTCGAAGCGGATCTTGCAGTAGGTGAGGTCCTCGTCGTTGACCAGGATCAGCTCGGGGCGCTCGGCGCCCGTCAGCTCGGCAACGACCGTCCGGGGGCCGGTGACGTCGACCTCGGCGCGGGCGTAGCGCAACAGCGGGCCGCCCGGCTCCTCGCGCCGGTAGAGGCCGACGGCGAGGCGGTGGGGGCGCAGCTCGGGGTGTCCGGCAGCGGCCTCCTGGAGGATCGCCAGCTCGGTGATCCGGCCGGCGGAGTCGTAGGTCGCCAGCGGGGTCAGCGCGTTGACGCCGGCCGTCTCCAGCCAGGACCGCGACCAGGCGGCCATGTCCCGGCCCGAGGTCTCCTCCAGCACCTGGAGGAGGTCGGCCAGGCGGGTGTTGCCGTAGGCGTGCCGCTTGAAGTAGCGCCGGGCGCCCTCCAGGAAGGCGTCGCGGCCCACGTAGGCGACCAGCTGCTTGAGGACGGACGCGCCCTTGGCGTAGGTGATGCCGTCGAAGTTGAGCTTGGCGTCCTCCAGGTCGTGGATGTCCGCCGTGATCGGGTGGGTGGAGGGCAGCTGGTCGGCGCGGTAGGCCCAGGCCTTGCGCTGGTTGGCGAAGGTGACCCAGCCGTTCTTGAAGCGGGTGGCCTCGACGAGCGAGAAGGAGCCCATGAAGTCGGCGAACGACTCCTTGAGCCACAGGTCGTCCCACCACTCCATGGTGACCAGGTCGCCGAACCACATGTGCGCCATCTCGTGGAGGATGACGTTCGCCCGGCGCTCGTAGGCCGACTGCGTCACCTTGCCCCGGAAGACGAACTCCTCCCGGAAGGTCACACAGCCCGGGTTCTCCATCGCGCCGATGTTGTACTCGGGGACGAACGCCTGGTCGTACTTCCCGAAGGGGTACGGGTAGTCGAAGCGGTCGTGGAAGAAGTCCAGGCCCTGCTTGGTGACGGTGAAGATCTCGTCGGCGTCGAAGTGGGGGGCGAGCCCCTTGCGGCACAGCGCGCCCAGGGGGACGTCCAGGACGGTCCCGTCGGCGAGGGTGCGGCTGTAGTGGTCGCGGACGACGTGGTACGGGCCGGCGACGACGGCCGTGATGTAGGTGGAGATCGGCTCCGTGGGGACGAACCGCCAGGTCGCCGAGGCGTCGTCCACGCGCTCGGCCTCGCCGTCCTGCGCGCCGTTGCTCAGCGCGGTCCAGCCGGCGGGCGCGGTCACCGAGAAGGTGAAGGGGGCCTTGAGGTCGGGCTGCTCGAAGTTCGCGAAGACCCGGCGGGCGTCGGCGGGCTCGTACTGGGTGTAGAGGTAGACCTCGCCGTCCTCGGGGTCGACGAAGCGGTGGAGCCCCTCGCCGGTCCGGCTGTACGCGCACCGCGCGTCCACGACCAGCACGTTCTCGGCGGCCAGGTCCGCGAGCTCGACGCGCGCGCCGTCGAAGACCTCCTTGGGGTCCAGCTCCCGGCCGTTGAGGGTGACGGCGGTGACGTCGGGCGCGACCAGGTCCGCGAAGCTCGTGGCGCCCGGCTCGGCGCAGCGGAAGCGGATGGTGGCGACGGAGCGGAAGGTCCGCGGCTCGTCGCCGGGGCCGGTCGCGGAGCGCAGGTCCAGCGCCACGTCGTAGGCGTCCACGGTCAGCAGCCGGGCGCGGACGCGGGCTTCCTCACGGGTCAGGTTCTCACCGGGCACGACGCGGCTCCCTCGGCTGTGTCTCGTCTCTCGTCCCATTTATCGAACACCAGGAATCATGGCACGCGGCTCCTTGTTGAATCACCGACCAACCGGCCTGCAGAACCCTCAGAGGAGAACCGCGTGACCGTGGAGAGAGTGACCGCCGACTTCTGGTTCGACCCCGCCTGCCCGTGGGCCTGGCTGACCTCGCGGTGGATGCTGGAGGTGGAGAAGGTCCGGCCCGTGGACGTGCGCTGGCACGTGATGAGCCTGGGCGTGCTCAACGAGGACAAGCTGGACGAGCTCCCGGAGGAGTTCCGCGAGGCGATGGCCCCCGGTGGCTGGATCTGGGCGCCGGTGCGGGTGTGCGTCGCGGCCGAGCAGCGGTTCGGCGGCGAGGCGCTGGGCCGCCTCTACACCGCGCTGGGCACCCGCTTCCACAACCAGGACCAGCCGCGCACGCGCGAGACCATAGTGGCCGCGCTGGAGGACGCGGGCCTGCCCGCCGACCTCGTGGAGGCGGCGGACACGGACGAGTACGACAAGGCGCTGCGCGCCTCCCACCGCGAGGGCATCGAGAAGGTCGGCCAGGACGTCGGCACGCCGATCGTCTCCGTGCCCGGCGCGGACGGCGCCGAGGTCGCCTTCTTCGGCCCGGTCGTCACGCCGGCGCCCAAGGGCGAGGCGGCGGCGCGGCTGTGGGACGGCACGCTGCTGGTCGCCGGCACGCCCGGCTTCTACGAGATCAAGCGCACCCGGACGGTCGGGCCGGTCTTCGACTGACGCGGTGGCGCCGGAGGGGCTGAATCAGCCCCTCCGGCGTTTGAGGAGCGGGGGTCCGGGGGCGGAGCCCCTGGCTGGGGGCACCTC
>NZ_JAILXP010000536.1 GCF_020740895.1 Streptomyces sp. UNOB3_S3
GTGTACCAGCGCGCCTCGTCCGGGCCGCCGCGCAGCTCCCCGGCGCCGTCCCACCGGCCTCCCGTCGTGGTGACCTCGTGACCCCACCCCTGGGCGTCCACCCGCCCGCCGTGGTTCGAGAAGGGGAGCCGGGAGCGGTCGGGGCCGTGGTCCCGGCCGTGGGTGCCGGGCGGCGGGGCACCGGCGCCCACGAGCACGGCCCCGGAGTCGGCTCCGGAGCCGGCCCCGCCGGAATCCGCTCCCCGCAGGGGATTGCGCCACCAGGCCGGAAACCCGTCCGGCCGGGCGTCGTACAGCGCGTCGTCCAGCCGTTCCCCGCCGTTCCCGGCGGCGGCCACGACGAGCACGCCCTTGGCCGTCGCGTGGCGGACGGCCGCGTGGTCGTCGGGCCACCACTCCAGGGGGAGGCAGCCGCGCTGGTCGTCGCGGGCGGCCCAGCCGTGGCGGGGGCCGGGCCGGTGCAGCGGGAGGAGGACGATCCCGCCCGGCGGTAGCCGGTCCGCCGCGGCCAGGACGGCGCGGGCGGTGCCGATGCCGGGGAAGGCCGCGGTGGCGGTGCGGGCGCCGGGCGCGATGCCGGTGATGCCGGAGCCGGTGCGGTCGCCGCCGATGACGCCCAGCGCGTGGGTGCCGTGATTGCGCCAGGCCGGGTCGTCCAGGGGCTGGCCCGCGACGACGCCGGTGAGCTTGTGGCCGAGCCCCTCGTGGCCGAGCTGCCAGGCGGCGTCCACCACGACGACGCCCACGCCCTCGCCCGTGCCGCCGGGGCGGCTCCAGGCCCAGCGGGCGTCGACGCCGCCGGGGGCGGGTCCGAGGTAGCCCTGGCGGGGGCTGAGGTCGGGGGTATGAGGCGCGAGCTCGCGGCCGGCGGGCAGCGTGCCCGGTTTGACGTACGCGGTGTCGATGCCGGGCAGGGTGCCGAGCCGGACGGCGAGTTCGTCGAGGTGGCGTTCGGTGCCGCGCACCCGGTGGAAGAGGGCGAGTTCGGGGACGGCCGGACGGGCGGGGGCGAGCGGCTCCAGGGTGAGCCGTTCGTCGGCGAGGAAGGCGTCGAGCGCGGACAGGTCGGCTCCGCCGGTGGACCGTACGCCCGTGGGGCCGGCGCGCAGCGCGGCCTCGGGGCGGGCGACCGCGATCAGCTCACGGCCGACGGGTAGGTAGGTGAAGCCCTCGACCACCACCCGTACACGGTGGCGGGGACGGGCGAAGGCGGGCAAGGCGGCCGGTCACGACTCCGACGGGAATCCGTCAGAAGCCGTGACCGCCACAAGCGCGTCGGATCCTCCTCAGAGGTCGAACTCAGAGGTCGAACTCCGCCGGGTTGATACCGAGCGCGAAGCACACCTCGCGGACGACGGCCTGCTCCGTCTTGTCGAAGTCGCCGTCCGCGCCGCCGATGACAATGCCGATCTGAATGACGGCACGCGCTTCGGTCGGCTTCTTCTGGACCTTGCCGATGGTCTGGAGAATGCTGACCTTGCCGAACTCGAAATCGGTCGTCAGCTTCTGGCAGTAGTCGTTGAAACGTGCCTGGAGATCGTCGACGGGGAAGTTCCGCAGGACGTCATTGGTGGCGATCAGAGAAGCGACGCGCTGTCGCTCGGAAGCGTCGATCGAGCCGTCAGCAGCCGCCACCAGAGCGCACATTGCCATGCTCGCGTCACGGAATGCGCCGCTCTTGAGCTCGTTCTTCTTCGCCAGCAGCTGGCCCTGCATGGTGGTCGCCGAATCCTTGAGCCGGTCCCAGAGCGCCATGTGCGTCAATCTCCTTGTGAATACGGGGGTGCACTGGCAGAACTGTTGAGACGGGTAAAGAAGTTCCCAAGGGGGACCGGCGAGAGGTCGGCCGGGAGGTCAGCTGTGCGCCGCGTCGAGATGAAGTGGCTTGATCTTTCCCTCGATCATCGCGCCCAGCCCGATGACGGAACACACATCGGGATTGTCGGCGATGCGCACCACCATGCCCGTGGCCTGCTCGATCATCGTGTCCAGCCCGGGGAGGCGGGCGCTGCCGCCCGCGAGCATGATCCCGCGCTCGGCGAGATCGGCGACCAGATCGGGCGGGCACTGGCGCAGCACCCGGCCGATCGCGTCGAGCACGGCGGTGAGCGGGGTGTGGATGGCCTCGCGGACGTGGGCGGTGTTGACGAGCACCGTGCGCGAGAGCCCCGTGGCGACGTCGCGCCCGCGTACCTCCGCCTCGCAGCCCATGCGCGCGGGGTCGTAGAGCGCGAGGTGGAGCGGGTGCAGCCCCTGGGAGGGCAGCATCAGCTCGTGGACGCTGCGCAGGTGCTGGATGACGGCGTAGTCGATGGCGTCCCCGCCGATCGAGACCTTCTCGGCGGCGACGATGGAGCCGAGCGAGAGCACGGCGACCTGGGTGGAGGCGGCGCCGCACACCACGATCATCGTGGCCTCCGGCCGCTCGACGGGCAGTCCGCAGCCGACGGCGGCGGCGATGAGCGTGTCGACCAGCTCGACGCGGCGGGCGCCGAGCGCGCTCAGCACCTCGACGGCCGCCCGCTGGGCGATCGGCTCGGCGTCGTGCGGCAGGCAGACGGCGGCCCGCAGCATCGGCTTGCGCCGCCAGGCGCGGCGGATCTTGTCGTTGACCAGGAAGCGCAGCATCCGCTGGGCCATGTCGATGTCGACGACCGTGCCGCCGGAGATGGGCCGTACGACCTTGATGTGCTCGGGCGTCCGCCCGGCCATTCCTCCGGCCAGTGAGCCCACCGCGATCAGCGACCCCGTCCGGGAGTTGACGGCGGCGAGGCTCGGCTCGTCCACGATCAGCCCGGTGTCCTTGAGATAGACGCGGGTTCTGGCGGCTCCGAGGTCGACGGCGACGGTGCAACGGGTCAGCTGTTCGAGGCTGAGGGTCATCACGGTCCTGCCCTGGGGTGCGCGACGGGTGAGGCATGTGGGGAACACGGCCATCGTGCAAGGCGGCGCGCCGCGCTGCCCGCTGAAATGGGCTGCACGGGGGCATGCGCGCGCCCGAAAGAGCGGGCGGTGAGCGGGGGCGGATACGGACACCCCCGTAGCCCGTGTCCGCACCCCGGCTCACGGGAAGGAGTCTGCCAGCACCCACTGACAATCCCCGTGACCTCGGCTTTCGCCCCGGTGCGGAGGGGCCTACGCTCGAAGGTATGACCGAGCCGCTCTCCTGGCGGGTCGCCGCGGACCTGGAAGGCCGTCCGACGGACCGGTCCTGCGCCCATCTGGCGCAGACCGCGCGCGAGGTGACCCCGAGCACGACGGAAGGCTGCGAGGACTGCCTGCGCATCGGCGCGACGTGGGTCCACCTCCGCGAATGCCTCACGTGCGGCCACATCGGCTGCTGCGACAGCTCCCCCCACCACCACGCGACCACCCACGCGCGGGAAAACGCCGGCCACGACATCGCCCGGTCCTTCGAACCGGGCGAGACGTGGGCGTGGTGCTACGCGGACGAGGTCCTGCTCCTGCCGCCGCCGTAACCCGGGGCCGGGGCCGCGCGGGCGGGCCGGACGGGGCCGGGCGGGCCGTCAGCCCCCCTTCCGCACCCCCGGCCGGTACCCCGCGTGCGCCTGC
>NZ_JAILXP010000537.1 GCF_020740895.1 Streptomyces sp. UNOB3_S3
GCCGAGGGGGAGGGAGGGGTTTCGGCCAGGCCGCGCCCGGGCGTTCGATCGTCTTATCGGGCCGGAGATATCCAGGAATTTCACACTCGGCTTCGCAATCTCACCCGATCGACGGAATGCACCCGGGGTGACCCGGAATCTACGCTTGGTGTATGTCGATGTGGGGTCGCACAGCGGTGCCGCAGTCCGCGCTGCGGGCTGTGGTCGCCGTGCTGGCCTCCGTGCTGCTGGTGCTGACCGGGTCGGCGTCCGCCGGGATGGAGCGCGTCTCCGTCCGTGAGGAGACCCTCGCCTCCGCCTCGCTGTCCGACGACTCGTCCGACGAGTGCGTCGCCTGCGCGCCCGAGCAGCGTGTGCCACGGCCGGGGAGGGTCGGGCGGCCGGCGGGCAGGCTTTTCCGCCCGCCGGCCTTCGCATCGTCCGCCGGGGGGACCGGGGGGCTCCCCGGCGGACGGGTTCCGCCGCGGTCCGGCGACACCGTCGCCGCGGGCCACGCACAGCACTCCGTTCTGCGCTGCTGAGCACAGCCACGCCCTGACCTCGCCGCCGACGCGTCGCGGGCGGGGCGTCGCTGACACCCGGGCTCGTCCCGGCAGGCCGGCAGTTCAGACACAGGAGTGACGCCATGCGCATCGATTCCGCGCGCGCTCTCGGCGCCTATGTGCGCGCAGAGGCCTATCGCGCCCACCGCCCCGCTCCCGATCCGGAGCCCGCCCCCGTCGTCGTCGAGGAACGGCCGGACGCGCCCCGGGGCGCGGAGGACGGGGGGCCGTCCGGATCGCGGCGGGCGGGGGTGCTCGCCCGGCTGCTGTTCCTCCGTCAGAAATAGCGGAGGTCTCCCGGCAGTGGAGAGAAGTACGCGGCCCGCCGTCCCCGGCGGGCCGCTTCGCTGTGCGGGCTCCGTCGGGAAGGGGACCCGGCCGACGAGGTGACTTTAAGGTAAGGCTAACCTAATATCCAGGTTGTCCGGCGGGAGTGATCCCGTACGGCGCCCTCTTCTCGTATACCGACGCCCGGAGCATCTGATGACCTCGCCCAACCGCCTCCTCCTGACCGCCCCGCGCCGCGCGGCGCAGGCTCTCGCCGCTGTGGGTGCGGCCGCTCTGCTGCTGACCGGCTGCGGCTCCGACTCGGACTCGGGCTCGGACAAGACGAAGAACGAGGCGGCGTCCGGCGGCGGCGAGACGCGCATGATCAAGGACGCGACCGGCACCGCCGTCAAGGTGCCCACCAACCCCAAGCGCGTCGTCACCCTCACCCAGGAGGACCTGGACGCGGTGCTGGCGCTCGGCATCAAGCCGGTGGGCATCACCAACGGCCAGGGCCTGAACAAGCCCCCGGCCTACCTGGAGGACAAGGTCAAGGGCATCAACGTCGTCGGCAACCTCCTCCAGCCGGTGATGGACAAGGTCCTCGCGGCCAAGCCCGACCTGATCCTCGCCGGTGACATGCAGGACCAGAACGTCCTCAAGCAGCTCCGCGAGATCACCCCGGCCACCCTGGTCACCATGGCGCCGACCGACGACTGGAAGCTGTCCTTCCGGGGCGTCGCCAACGCCGTCAACAGCCTGGACAAGGCCAACAAGGTCATCGCCGACTACGAGGCCAAGGCCAAGAAGGCCGGCGAGGAGCTCGGCGAGAACAAGGGCGCCGAGGTCTCCATCGTCCGCTGGAACCCGGACGGCCCCAGCTGGATGGAGAAGAAGCAGTTCGCCAGCGGCGTCGCCCTGGACATGGGCCTCAAGCGCCCCAAGACGCAGGACAAGGACGGCAACGCCCACACCCCGGCGCTCAGCCTTGAGAAGATCAGCGAGATCGACGGCGACTGGCTGTTCCTGTCCACGCTGACCTCGGACGGCGAGAAGGCCCTCAAGGACGTCCAGGAGAAGCCCGCCTACAAGGACCTGAACGCGGTGAAGAAGAACCACGCCGTGACCGTGAACGGTTCGGTCTGGTCCACCCGCGGCGGCCCGCTCGCCGGCGACGTCGTCATCGACGACATCACCAAGGCGCTGAAGAAGTAACCCCCCTGACCGGCCGTGCCGGGCGGGCCGTCGCGGACGGCCCGCCCGGCACACGGCGTTGGCTACGCGCGGCGCGTCTCCGCGAAGTCCGCCGCCGTCCAGGCCATGCCGATCGCGCCGTCGAGGATCGCCCGCTCCGCCTCCGGTGAGACGGCGGCCTCGGCGAACTCCGGCTCGTGCGGGCCGCAGGCGCCGCCCGTGATGTCCAGCACCGGATGGATCGACGGGACCGCGTGCGAGACGTTGCCCATGTCCGTGCAGGCGAACGCGTCCTTCTGCTGCGGCTCGGGCCGCCCCAGCGCCCGGGCGTTGGCCGTCCACAGGGCGATCAGGCCGGGGTCGGTGCGGAAGTCCAGGTAGTCCGGCTCGGGACGGGTCAGCGACACCTCGCAGCCGGTGGCCAGCGCCCCGGCGCGGAAGCACGCCTCGACGCGCTCGCGCAGCTCCCGGAGGTCCTCGGCGGCGGAGGCGCGGATCTCGTACTCGGCGGTCGCCCGGTCGGGGATCAGATTGGGCGCCGTGCCCGCCCCCGTGGTCACCCCGTGCACCTTCCAGTGCGGCGGCAACTGCTGGCGCAGCAGCCCCAGTGCGACCTGTGCCACCGTCAGGGCGTCGGCGGCGTTGCGGCCCTCGTGCGCGTCGAGGCTGGGGTGCGCCGCCTTCCCCCGGTACTCGACCGAGAGCGTGCCCAGCGCGAACGAGCGGAACTCGGCCACCTCGAACGGGCAGGGGTGCACCATCATCGCGGCGTCCACCCCCTCGAAGGCCCCCGCCTCCAGCAGCAGCGCCTTGCCCGCGCCGCGCTCCTCCGCCGGGGTGCCCAGCACCCGCACGGTCAGGCCCAGTTCGTCCGCGAAGGGGGCCAGCCCCAGCGCCGCGCCGACGCCCGCCGCCGCGATCAGATTGTGGCCGCAGGCGTGCCCGAGGCCGGGCAGGGCGTCGTACTCGCAGGCGATGGCCACGGTGACCGGGCCGGATCCGGCGGTCGCCGTGAACGCCGTGTCCAGCCCATGGGCGGGAGCGGTGACGGCGAAACCGTGCTCCCGCAGCTCTTCCGCGCACCACGCGGCCGCCCGGTGCTCGGTGAAGGCCGTCTCGGGGTGCGCGTGAATGCGCCGGCTGAGCGCCAGAAGCCCCTCGCGGCGATCCAGAACGCGCTCGCGTATGGCTGATTTGAGGCCCTCGGCCACGGTCATGTCCGCTCCATCGTCGTCGTTCCCGCGCGGTGTCCGGACCAGCCGGACCCACGCTCACAAGCGTTCAGAAAATAGCTTAGGCTTACCTAAGCTGACGCACCGGGGGTTACCGGTGCGACCAGGAACGTTCGCCAGAAACCGGGAGTCCCCACGCGATGCGTCACCACCAGGCCGAGACTTCTTCCGTCGAACTGCCGCTCCTCGCCGCGCAGTCCGGAATCCTCTACGCCCAGGCTCTCGACCCCGCGAACCCGGTCCTCAACACCGGAGACCGCGTGGAGATCGCGGGACCCCTGGACGAGGAGCTCTTCGAGCGCGCCCTGAAGCGGACCACCGCCGAGGCCGAGACCCT
>NZ_JAILXP010000538.1 GCF_020740895.1 Streptomyces sp. UNOB3_S3
GCCGACCCGGGGGATGAGGAGTTCGTTGTCGCAGACCAGGTTCTTCAGGCCCTTGCCGTTGCCGAGGAGGTCGACCTTGACGTCCTCGGGCCGGCGGTCGTCGGGCACGCCGTTGTGGGAGGCCGTGCAGACGAGCTGGTTGCGGCCGATGGGGCTGAGCCGGGTGGGGTCCAGCGGCAGCCGGATGGTCACGGTGCCGGGGAGCGCGGTGACGCCGACGGAGCCCTGCGACACCTTGGGCAGGTCCGTGAACAGGCCCTGCATCCGTTCGGCCTCGTTGGGGCCCTGGAGCAGCAGGGCGATCGCCTCCTCCGCGCCGACCTCGCCGGCGGCGGGGCGGGAGCGGGGTTCGAGGCCGCCGGGGAAGCCGAAGTACAGCCGGACCTCCCGCACGGGGGCGCCGGGCTGTTTCGCGCCCTGCGCGGGCTGTCCCACCTCGATGACGTCGGTGGGCTCGACGCCGCACCCGGCCAGGGCGCACGCGAGGGCGCCGCACAGCGCCGCCGCCGCGGCCACGCGCCGCATCCCCGGACTTCTCGGACGCCGCCGTCTCATGACTCGTCACCTCCGCGCCGCAGCGGGAGGTCCACGGTGAACACCGCGCCTCCCCCGGGCCCGTTGGCGGCCCGCACGGTCCCGTCGTGCAGCCGTACGTTCTCCATGGTGATGGCGAGTCCCAGGCCGCTGCCCTCGGAGCGGACCCGGGCGGCGTCCGCCTTGAAGAACCGCTCGAAGACGTGCGGCAGGACCTCCGGGTCGATGCCCTCGCCCCGGTCGGCGACCTCGATCAGCAGCCGCTCCCCGCGGTCCGCCCCGCCGGTGTGCCGGAACTCCGTGCGGACGGCGACGGCGACCGGCTCGCCGCCGTGCCGCAGCGCGTTGCCGACGAGGTTGGCGACGACGACGTCGATGCGGCGCGGGTCCAGCCGGGCCCGCACTCCCTCGGGCAGGTCGGCCGTGACCTTGTCCTGCCAGCCGCGTGCCTGGAGGGTCTTGCGGACCGTCTCGGCCACGTCGACCTCGTCCAGGTGGAGGGCGGCGGCTCCGGCGTCGAAGCGGGAGATCTCCATCAGGTCCTCGACCATGCGGGCGAGCTTGCCGGTCTCGCCGGCGATGAGCCGGACCGCGTAGGCGGTGTCGGCGTCCAGCGTGGCGGCGTCCTCGTCGAGGACGTCGACGACGGCGGTCATCGCGGCCAGCGGGGTGCGCAGCTCGTGGGAGACGTCGGCGGCGAAGCGGCGGGAGTTGGCCTCCATGCGGCGCAGTTCGGCGACGTTCTTCTCCAGGGCGGCGGCCATGTCGTTGAAGGTCCGCGAGAGGTCGGCGAGTTCGTCGCTGCCGGTGACCTTCAGCCGGGTGTCCAGCTCGCCCTCGGTGATCCGCTGGGTGGCGCGGCGCAGCTCGCGCACGGGCCGCAGCACGCCGCGCGCGGCGAGGAGGGCGGGCACGATGGCCAGCGCGGCGGCGGGCAGGGCGCCGCTCTGGGCCGCGTCGACGAGCGCCTGGACGTTCGCCTCGTCCTCGCGGAGCGGCACCTGGGCGTAGACCTCCAGGCCGGACAGCCGGCCGTCCTCGCCGCTGAAGGCGACGGGCAGGCCGATGGCGAGCCAGGGCTCGCCGTTTATGTCGACGCGCTGGAAGGCGGCGATGCCGTCCTGGACCTTCTTCCGCACGCCGTCGGGGATGCCCTTGGCGCCGGGGCGGGCCGGGGGGACCATGGCGCCGCCCTGGTAGCGGGCGTAGATGTTCCAGTGCTGTGCCTGGCCGGCCCGGGCGAGGTTGGTGGTGAACCTGACCAGGTCGCCGTGGCCGGGCGGGAAGCGGAGGTCGGGGACCTGGGAGTTGACCTGGGCGCGCAGCGCGGAGACGGCCGTGTCCTGGGTGCGCTTGAGGATCGCGGTGCGGGCCTCGCGGAAGGTGAGCGCGGCCGTGGTGAGCGCGCTGAGCGCGGCGACGAGGAGGAACGCCACCACCAGCCGGGCCCGCAGGCCCCGGTAGAAGGTGCGCAGGGCCGGCCGTCCCAGGGAGGGGCGGCGCAGGTGGACCGGGCGGTTCAGGGGGCTCATTCGGAGTGCTTTCCGCGGCTCACACGGGTCCGAAGCGGTAGCCGAAGCCCCGTACGGTCTGGATGTAGCGGGGGGAGCGCGTGGACTCCTCGACCTTGGTGCGCAGCCGCATGACGCAGGCGTCCACGAGGCGGGCGTCGCCGTGGTAGCTGTGCTCCCAGACGTGCTCCAGGAGCTGCTGGCGGCTGAAGACCCGGCCGGGGGTGGCGGACAGGTAGAGCAGCAGCTTCATCTCGGAGGGGGCGAGCGGCAGGTCCTGGCCGTGCCGGGAGACGAGCAGCCCGGCGCGGTCGATGGTCAGGTCGCCGTGGGTCTCGGCGGTGGCCTGCGGGACGGCCGGGTCGGGGCCGCCGTCGACGGGGGCGGCGCGGCGCAGGACGGCCCGGATGCGGGCTTCCAGGACCTCGCCGCGGGCGGGCTTGACGATGTAGTCGTCGGCCCCGGCCTCCAGGCCGAGCACGACGTCGATGTCGTCGCCGCGGGCGGTGAGCATGATGATGGGGATCTGCTGGGTGGCGCGGATGCGCCGGCAGACCTCGAAGCCGCTCTTGTCGGGCAGCATCAGGTCCAGCAGCACCAGGTCGGGACGGAAGCTCTCCAGCGCCGTCAGCCCGGCCTCGCCGGTCGGCGCGGCCTCGACCTCGTGGCCGCGGCGGCGCAGGGTGAGGGTGACCCCTTCCCTGACGGCCCGGTCGTCCTCGATCAGAAGCACGCGTGACATGAGGACCAGTATCGGTCGTTCGTATGCGCGAATGCGCCCGGGGGCTCGCTTCCCGCCGGAACTGTCACCGACTCCTCATAAATCGACCCCTGTCACTTACACCCCGATGTGCCGCAGGAGCAAGGACCGGAAGTCCTGGTCGAAGGCCTCGTAGCGCCGCCGCAGCCGCTCGCCCGGCCAGTCGGCGGGCAGCAGCGGCGCGGGCAGCACCGGGTCGGCCAGCAGATGGCGCAGGACCGCCGCCGAGACGGTGAACCGTTCGGCGAGACGGTCCGGCCCGCCGGGCAGCGCCTCAAGGGCGGCCTCCAGGGCGCGGGCGCGGCGGGCCCAGCCGGTCAGGTCCCACAGCCCGGCGGCGAGGGCGGCCGGGTCGCCCTCGGGCGCCGCGCCGGTGAAGAGGGCGCACTGCCCGGCCACGACGGGCGGCCACCCGGGGTCGCGGACGAGGTTGGCGGGCCGCGTCCAGCAGCCTTCCCGCAGCTCGGCCAGGCGCAGCGCGGCCATCGCCTGCCGCAGGGCGGCGCGCTCCGGGGCGGGGCGCCGCTCGGCGGTGACGACGGCGATCTCCCAGGCGCCGGACCAGGCGCGGACGCGGGGCGCGCGGCTGTCGTCCTGCCGGGCCT
This sequence comes from Streptomyces sp. UNOB3_S3, assembly GCF_020740895.1. GTDB lineage: Bacteria > Actinomycetota > Actinomycetes > Streptomycetales > Streptomycetaceae > Streptomyces. Next base: position 3,411 of record NZ_JAILXP010000538.1, read on the forward strand.
GGCGGGCGAGCAGCCGTTCGGTGAGCCGGTACGTGCCATCGCGCTGCTCCAGGTCCCCGGCGGCGACCATCCGGGTGAGAGCGGTGCGCACGGTGCCCTCGGCGGTGCCGAAGAGCTCGCCGACGCGGACCAGGGCGCGGGCGGGGAG
>NZ_JAILXP010000539.1 GCF_020740895.1 Streptomyces sp. UNOB3_S3
CATCGGCACGGTCACCTACGTCAGCACGCCCAACAACCTGCTCAACGCCGGTCCCAAGGGCCTCGACTTCGCGGTCATCAAGCTGGACGAGTCGAGGGTCACCCCCACCGCCACCGTCGGCGGCGTGACCATCACCTCGATCGGCGCCCCGCCCCCCAACGGCACCCGCATGTGCAAGCAGGGCCACCGCACGGGCCTGACCTGCGGCATCAAGCTGGGTACCCACAACATGTGGTTCACCCACCTCATCTGGACCAACGGCGGCGACTCCGGCTCCCCCGTGGTCAGCGGCCAGACGCTGGTCGGCAACGCCTGGGGCGTCCAGCACAGTTCGGCGATCCTGGACATCATCGCCGAGATGAACGCCAACGGCGGCGTCGGCGCGGGCTTCCACCTGGCGAGCTGAGGGCGGTCCTAGGGCGGAAGTCCCACCCGGAGATCCGCACAGCGGCGGAGCCGGGGCCGGGACGGGGCTGAAAGGGTGGTGATCCTCCGATACCCACCGGAACCGCCCAGGGAGACCCCATGGAGCCCTCGCCGAACCGTGCCTCAACCGCCCCTGACGCCACTCCCGACACTACTCCCGACACGTCCGGAGCCTTACAACTGATGGAGGAGACCTTCGGTTTCCTCCACTCCGCCGCCCTGCGGACCGCTGCGCGGCTCCGGCTCGCCGACCACCTCGCCGACGGGCCGCGCACCCCCGCCGAACTCGCGTCCGCCACCGGCACCGACGGCACGGCACTGCGCCGGCTGCTGCGGCTCCTGGCCTCGCGCGGCGTCTTCCAGGAGGACGAGGCGGGCGCGTTCGGGCTGACCCCCGCCGCGTCCGCCCTGCGCACCGGCGTACCGGGATCACTGCACGCCGCGGTGCTGCTGCTCACCGACGACATGTTCCTGCGCCCCTCCGCCGACCTCGCCGAGACCGTCCGCACCGGGGAGTCCGCCTTCCCCAGGGTCTTCGGCACCCCCTTCTTCCAGCACCTCGAAGGCGACAGCGCGGCCCGCGAGGTCTTCGACGCCGGAATGGCGGCCTTCTCCGGCCCGCTCGACGACGCGGTCGCCGCCGCCTACCCGTTCCCGGACCGCGGCACGGTCGTGGACGTCGGCGGCGGCCGGGGCGGACTGCTCCGCTCCGTCCTGCTGCGCCACCCCGGCCTGTCGGGCGTCCTCTTCGACCGGGCACCGGCGCTGCGCGAACCCCTCCTCGACCAAGATGAGTTGACGGGACGCTGGCGGGCCGAGCCCGGCGACTTCTTCGAGGCCGTCCCGAAGGGCGACATCCACGTCCTCAAGCACGTCCTGCCCGACTGGAGCGACGCCGACTGCGTCCGCATCCTGCGCTCCTGCCGCCGGGCCCTCGCCCCCGGCGGCCGGGTCCTGATCGTCGACGCCGCCCCGCCGCCGGGCAACACCCCGCACCCGGGCAAGGACCTCGACATCCTGATGCTGACCGCCCTAGGCGGCAGCACCCGCACCCCCGCCGAACTCGCCTCCCTCTTCACCCAAGCCGGCCTCCACCACGTCCGCACCCTCCCCACCCCGGGCTTCGCCTCGATCGTGGAGGCGGAGGCGGCTGCGGACTGACCAGCGCCGGTGACGCCCCCGGGTCAGCCCTCCGAGGGCGCGATCCCCACCGGGCAGGAGACGCCCGTGCCTACGGGGGCGTAGCTGAGGGGGAGCGGGCAGCTACCGCGATGTGGCCAAGCCCGGTGGGGGCGCTCCGCTCGGCGCGCGTACCACGCCCTCGCAGAGGCGCTATCGGAAACTTTTCAGTAGTCGAACGTTTCGAAAGTAACGACAGCGCTGTCCTTGCCCTCCCAGCGGGCGTGCACGCTTACCACGTCGACTTGGGGGTGGCCCGGCGGACTGTCGATGCTGAGGTAGAGCCCGTCCTCCCATTCCGCTATGCCGTCAGGACCTGCCTTGTTCACTGGCCGACTGCGGTCGCCGGGAAGCGAGGCGAGCCAGGGGCGGGCATCAGCGCGCGGTATGCGGAAGGATCCCGACCAGGTGGCACCGAAAATGCCGCCGACCTCCGTGCACCGCTGATCACTCGCGTTTCCGGGAAGCTTCCAGCCGATACCCGCCATGGCCTTCGAGCACGCCACGGAGTGCTCCTTGCCGGTGTCGTCGATGGCTTGTTGAACACCGGCGACGACGTATGTCATCCCACCTAGCACGGCAATTACGGTGAGGGCGATGAACCACTTCACCCTTCGGCGCCTCTGGCGACGCAGGGACGGCGAGGTCATAAGAGCTTCCGACATCAGTAGATGATCTCAAAGCCACAAGCACGGACACTCCACCCCGTCAGGGCTACAGCGCGTCGAACGGGGGCACGATACGGACGATGATGATCAGCGCGTCGCGTGGTGCCACCAAGAAGTAGAACCAGCCGCCGATGGCGTCCATGCGGCGCAGACCGCCCGGTCGGGGGCCGTTGCCGACGTCACTGACATCGACGCCGCGCCAGTCCGGACTCACCGGGTGGAGAGGCCCGTGGCCGCGTGGGCTTCGTCCAGGCCGCCCGATCTCGGAGGCGGCCTGTCGAGCCTGGGTGGCGTCGCCCGACTCGGCGACGCCCTCCCACCGGCGCAGGTCCGCTGCCAGTTCGGGCTGGCGCTGGATGTGGACGTAGACGGCCCACTGGGCGGTGAACCGCTGGAGCGGCGCCGGATCGGAGCCCTGCCGGGACTGGTCGGCAGCCTGGTCCAATTCCCGGGTGAAGGCCGGTAGCGCGGCAGGGGCGATCTGACTGATGGCCTGTCGCAGCGCGGCAACCGTGGCCGGGGGCTCGGGGATGAGTGGTCGCCCAGCGGCGGAGGTGGTCATGGCTGCTCCCATGGGCGTGATTCTGATCGCCGTGGCTCAGCGTATCGGGCATGCCGTAAGGCGGGTTACTCGTTGGTCACTTCCGGGGCAGGCGCGATCCCCGTCGGGCAGGACCGTCCCCAGTTCGTCTCGAACGGGTCACCCAGCTTGACCCCCGTGCCGCCTATGCCGCAGTAGCCGTGCGGGTTCTTGGCGTCCGAGAGGTACTGCTGGTGGTAGGCCTCCGCGTAGTGGAAGGGGCCAGCCGGGAGGATTTCCGTGGTGATGTCGCCGTAGCCCGCCGCGCGGAGGACCGACTGGTACGCCTCGCGCGAGGCCTCGGCGGTGGACTGCTGCTCGGGGGAGTGGGTGTAGACCGCGGAGCGGTACTGGGTGCCGCGGTCGTTGCCCTGGCGGTTGCCCTGGGTGGGGTCGTGGGACTCCCAGAAGAGCTTGAGCAGGGACGCGTACGAGACGAGGGAGGGGTCGAAGACGACGCGGACCACCTCCGTGTGGCCCGTCAGACCGCTGCACACCTCCTCGTACGTCGGGTGCGGCGTGGTGCCGCCCTGGTAGCCGGCCAGGGTCGTCCAGACGCCCTCGGTCTGCCAGAACTTCCGTTCCGCGCCCCAGAAGCAGCCCAGGCCGAAGTCGGCGACGGCCAGGCCCTCGGGGTAGGGGGCGGCCAGCGGGGTGTCCAGGACGCTGTGGCGCTCCTGGAG
>NZ_JAILXP010000054.1 GCF_020740895.1 Streptomyces sp. UNOB3_S3
CCCAGATACCCCACCGGCCCCCAGTCGTCCGTCCGCGCCCGGCGCATCAGCGCCCACAGCCAGCAGGAGAGGCCCAGGGCGAGGGTGCCCGGATAGGCGAGGGTCAGGCTGAGCGAGGCCAGCCCCGGCACCCCGCTCCACGCGAACGGCACCACCCCGTGCAGCAACAGCACGCACAGCAGCGCGAGCGGCACGGCGGTGCGCGCCCGGCTGAACGTGCGGGTGAAGGCGGCGAGGCCCGTGCCCAGCAGGACGAGACCGGCGAGCCCGGCCAGCCGCAGCACTCCGAAGGTGCCCCAGCCGGTCACCGTCGCCAGCAGCGCCAGCGCGACCGTCCACGGCGAGTAGTACGGGCTCGGCGTGTCCTCGTCCACCAGGGGGTTGCCCGGGTGGACCAGGTCCGCGCGCAGCCGCTCCAGGACCGCGGCGTGCATCCCCAGGTCGCCGGACCACGGCAGCCGCACCACCATGAGCAGCAGCAGGACGCCCAGCAGCAGGACGGCGACCGCGGCCGTCCGGCGCGGCAGGCCCGCCCGGCGCGGCGGGAAGGTCCGCGAGAGCGGCGGCCGGGGCGTCCTGAAGGCCGTGGGCGGGCTCACGGGTCAGCGGGGGCGCTTGCCGGCCGCCGGCGCGCGGAGCGCTCTGGACCGCAGCCGCCAGGGCATGGCCACGGATTCGAGTTGCACGGCCAGGTTCATCTTCGACTCCCCGGCGGTGCGGTCCTCGAAGTGGATGGGCACCTCCATGACCGTGAAACCGGCGCGCAGCGCGCGGTATTTGGTCTCGACCTGGAAGCTGTAGCCCGCGCTGTCGACGCTGCCGAGCCCCACGGCCCGCAGCGCGTCCGCGCTCCACAGGTTGAAGCCGCCGGTGATGTCGCGGACCCGGGTGCCGAGGATCCCGCTGGCGTAGGCGTTGGCCCAGCGGGAGAGCAGTTTGCGGTGGGCCTTCCAGGCGTCGGAGAGGGTGCCCCCGGGCACGTACCGGCTGCCGACGACCACGTCCGCGCCGGTGGCGAGGGCGACGCCGAGCATCTCGGAGATCTTCCCGGTGGGGTGGCTGCCGTCGGCGTCCATCTGGAGCACGTACACGGCGCCCTCGGCGACGGCCCGCTCCATGCCGGCGGCGTAGGCGCGGCCGAGGCCGTCCTTGGTGGTGCGGTGCATGACGCCCATGCGCGTCCGGCCGGGCTCGTTGTACTTCTCGGCCAGTTGTTCGGCGACGGTGCCCGTGCCGTCGGGGCTGTTGTCGTCGACCACCAGCAGCCGCAGCCCTTCGAGGGGCAGGGCCATGAGCGCCTCGGCCATGGTGGGGAGGTTCTGCGCCTCGTTGTACGTCGGCATCACCACGGTCAGCGGGGTGCGGCCCCATTCGGCGGGGAGCGGTGTGGCGGCGGGCTGGGTGCGCGGAGGGCTCATGGGCGGATCCTCGGCAGACGGGAGCGGAGCGGGCGGCCTGCGACAGTTGGTCGTCGTCGGCCGTTCAAACACTAAGTCGGTGTTCGCGTGCGGGCAGGTGGTGACGGTCAGACGGCCGAGAAGCGGATTGCGGCGTCGGGGATCGCGGTCCCGCACCAGACGCGCGCCCCCTCGCGCAGCTCGTTGTCCGCGCCGACGTCGGAGCGGTCCCCGATCACCACGTCGTCCAGGAGGGTCCGGGGACCGACCCGGGCACCGGCGCCGACCATGGACACCCGGACGTGCGCGCCCTCCTCGATCCGGGCGCCGTCCAGGACGACGGAGCCCTCCACGACAGCGCCCGCCGCGACATGGGCGCCGGCCCCCACCACCGTGCCACCCAGCAACCGCGCCCCGTCCTCCACCCGGGCGCCGGGCAGCACCAGGTACTCGCCGGGGTCCCCGGGGACGGCCGGGGAGTGGACGACGCCGCGCACGAGGTCGGCGGACGCCTGGACGAAGGAGGAGGGGCGGCCCAGGTCCAGCCAGTACGAGGCGTCGACCACCCCGTGCAGCAGGGCCCGGGCGGCCAGCAGCCCGGGGAAGGTCTCCCGCTCGACGGAGACCGGCCGTCCCCGGGGGATGGCGTCGATGATCTCGCGCCGGAAGACATAGGCGCCGGCGTTGATCTGGTCGGTGACGATCTCCTCGGGGCGGCGCGGCTTCTCGGTGAAGGCCAGGACGCGGCCGTCGGGGTCGGTGGGGACCAGGCCGAACGCGCGGGGGTCGGCCACCCGGGTGAGGTGGAGGGTGACGTCGGCGCGGGCGCGTTCGTGGCGCAGCAGCAGGTCCCCGATGTCGAGGCCGGTGAGGATGTCGCCGTTGAAGACGAGGACGGGGTCGGCGGGCCCGGAGGTCAGGGCGATGGAGGCGTGCCGGATGGCCCCGCCCGTGCCCAGGGGCTCCTCCTCGTGGACGTAGGTGAGCCGCAGGCCGTGGGCGGAGCCGTCGCCGAAGTAGGGCTCGAAGACCTCGGCGAGGTAGGAGGTGGCGAGCACGACGTGCTCGACGCCGGCGGCTCTGGCGCGGGCCAGCTGATGGGCGAGGAAGGGCACCCCGGCGGCCGGGACCATGGGTTTCGGCGTGTTGATGGTGAGCGGCCGGAGCCGGGTCCCCTTGCCTCCGACGAGCAGTACCGCCTCAGTCATGCCAGTTCCTCGCCATACCGACTCTCGCCCATTGTGGTCACGCTGTCGCACTGCGTCAGTTTTTGCGGCAATTTACACTACAATCGGTTGTCTACGTGAGATGTCCGCTACGCGTGGCGACCGTATCTGGAGATGCCCTTGCGACCGACGGAATCGAGGGGGCCACGTCCGCCCGGCCGGGGAAGGCTGTCGGCGCTGGCCCGGGAGTTCGCGAAGTTCGGCACCGTGGGCGGGCTGGGGATCTTTGTGAACCTCGGGGTCTTCAACGTGTGCCGGGGGGCCACCGGGCTGCCGGTGGTGCGCTGCAGCGTGGTCGCGACGGCGGTGGCGATCGCCTTCAACTACCTGGGGCTGCGCCACTTCACCTACCGCGAGCGCGACAAGGGCCACCGCAGCAGGGAGATCGCCCTCTTCGCGGCCTTCAGCGGCATCGGACTGGTGATCGAGAACGGTGTCCTCTACATCGCCACCTACGGCTTCGGCTGGAACGGCGCGCTCCTCGGCAACCTCTTCAAGTTCCTGGGCATCGGCGCGGCGACCCTGTTCCGCTTCTGGTCCTACCGCGCCTGGGTGTTCCGGGCCCTGCCCGGGCACGCGGTGCGCCACGGCTCCCCTCACGGCGACCCGTCGAATCACGGCGACCCGTCGAACAGCACGAGCAACCCGGCCGCGTACCAACCCGAGACCACCGCACCTCCACCGTAGAGACACACCCGCACCCCCAGCGGAACACGCGCGAGCGGCCGGGCCGCCAACAACAGCGGAACCGGCAGGAACGGCAGCATGAAACGTGGTTTGGAGTACGGCGAGCCCGGCGTCCCCACCATCAGCAGCCATGCCCCGGCGACGGCCACGACCAGCGGCCAGGGCACCCGCCGGTCCAGTGCCAGCGCCACCACCGCCGCCGCCGTCAGCAGCACCAGGGCGAGCACGGCGGCGTGGCGCACATCGGCGGCCGCGCGGGGATCACGGTAGAGCAGGACCTCCCGCAGGAATTCGGCGGTGCCCGCGCCGAAGTCGAACGTCTGCCCCCACGCCCGCTCCGCCTCGAACCAGCCGTCCCAGCGCCCCACCCGGCTGCCCAGATAGAGCCAGCCGGCCAGCAGCCCCAGCGGCGCCAGGACCAGCGCCGCCCACGGCCGCGCGCCGTCCCGGCGGCGCAGCACCGCCCCTCCGGCGGCCAGCAGCACCGTGGCGATCAGCACCGTCGCCGTCGGCCGTACGAGGCCCGCCAGGGCGGCGAGGACGCCCGCCGCGACCCAGCGGCGCCGCACCAGGGCGACCAGGGCCCACATCAGCAGGGCGCTGAAGACCGCCTCCGAGTACGGCACCCACAGCGCGAAGGCGTACGGCGAGCAGGACCACAGCGCCACGCACGCGTACCCGGCGCCCCGGCCTCCCCCGCAGCACCGCACGAGCGTGTACACCCCGGCCCCGGCCACCGCCGCCGCGCACCAGGAGATCAGCACCCCGGCGTAGGCGTGGGGCAGGCCGGTCACCAGGTGCAGACCGCGGATCAACGCGGGGACGAGCGGGAAGAAGGCGAGCCGGGTGTAGTCGGGCGTGCCGTCGGGGCGGTGGGGGATGAGCCGGGGATAGCCCCGCTCGGCGATCCGGAGGTAGTTGCCGCTGTCCCAGCGGTACAGCAGCCAGCGCGTCCCATGGCCGAGGTGGTGGTTGACCAGCAGCAGGACGGCGAAGCCGACGGCGGCGACGGCCAGCTGGACGGCCGCCGCGACGACCGCCTCCCGGTACGCCGTCCGGGTGGCCGCGAGCCGTGGAACGACTGTCATCCGACTCTCTTACACATGCGAAAAGGGCGGCCCCGGGGGTTTTCCCCGGAGCCGCCCCCTTCATGCCGGTGCGGCGGTCACCCGTCAGGTGTGCGAACGCAGCAGGGTGCGCATCGTCCGCATGGCCACCGACAGGTTGGCCAGGTCGAACGCGTCCGATCCGCGGATCTCGTCGAGCGTCGTCCGCGCCCGGGTCAGGATCGGGGCGTTCTGCTCCTCCCACGTGCCGAAGCGCTGCTCCGGCGTGGAGGAGCCGTTGCCCACGGAGAGGACCTCGGCCGTCAGGGCGGCGTGGGCCGCGTAGAGGTCCTCACGGATGGAGGCGCGGGCCATGGACTGCCAGCGGTCGGCGCGCGGCAGGTCGATGATGCGGTCCATCAGCTGGGTGATGTGCAGCCGGTCGGCCAGGTCGTAGTAGACCTCGGCGACGTCCAGCGGCTCCTTGCCCGTGCGCTCGGCGGTGGCGACGATGTCCAGCGCCGGGAAGACGGACGAGAAGCCCGCGACCTTGACCGCCAGCTCGTCGGGCACCTCGGCGGCGACGAGCTCGTCGTGGATGGACTGCCACCACTCCATGTCGGCGCCGCGCAGCAGCTTGGGCAGCTCGGCCCAGACCATGTCCACGCCGTCGCGGAAGAACCCGATGGTCTCCGCGAGCGCCAGCGGCTGCGGGCGGTTGTTGAGCAGCCAGCGGGTGCCGCGCTCGACCAGCCGGCGCGAGTGGAGCCGGATCCGGGTCTGGGCGTCGGCGGCGACCACGTTGTCCAGGCCCTCGACGGCGTCCCAGACCTCGTTCAGCGAGAAGATCTCGCGGGCCGCGGTCTGCGCCCGGACGATCTCCTCCAGCGAGGCGCCGGTCTCCTCCCGCAGACGGTGGAGGAAGGTCGAGCCACCGGAGTTGACCGTGTCGTTGACCAGGACGGTCGTGACGATCTCGCGGCGCAGCGCGTGGTTGTCGATGTGCTCGCCGAACGACGTGCGCAGGGCCTGCGGGAAGTAGGCGTAGAGCAGTCGCTGGAGGTACGGGTCGTCGGGCAGCCCGGTGGTGAGCAGCTCCTCCGCCGTGGTGATCTTGATGTAGGCGAGCAGGACGGCCAGCTCGGGCTGGGTCAGCCCGCGGCCGGCGGTCAGCCGCTCCCGGATCTGCCGGTCGGAGGGCAGGAACTCCAGGGCGCGGTCGAGGTGGCCGTCGCGGGTGAGGCGGCGCATGATCCGCTGGTGGGCGTGGAGCAGGCTGGGCGCCTGGGCCACACCGTTGGCCAGGGCCACGTTCTGCGCGTAGTTGTTGCGCAGCACCAGCTCGCCGACCTCGTCGGTCATCTCGGCCAGCAGCTTGTTGCGCTGCTTGACGGTCATGTCGCCGTCGTTCACGAGGCCGTTGAGCAGGATCTTGATGTTCACCTCGTGGTCGGAGGTGTCCACGCCGGCGCTGTTGTCGATGGCGTCGGTGTTGACCCTGCCGCCGGTCGAGTCCGGGCCGCCGGTGAGGGCGAACTCGATGCGGCCGAGCTGGGTCAGACCGAGGTTGCCGCCCTCGCCGACGACCTTGACGCGCAGGTCCCGGCCGTCGACGCGGATGGCGTCGTTGGCCTTGTCGCCCACGTCGCCGTGCGACTCGGTGGACGCCTTGACGTACGTGCCGATGCCGCCGTTCCACAGGAGGTCGACCGGGGAGCTGAGGATGGCCTTCATCAGCTCGGCGGGGGTCACCTTGGTGACGCCGGGGGCGATGCCCAGGGCCTCGCGCACATGGGCGTTGACCGGGATCGACTTGGCGCTGCGGGGGTGCACGCCGCCGCCCGCGGAGAGCAGCTTGGTGTTGTAGTCGGCCCAGGAGGAGCGGGGCAGCTCGAAGAGCCGGCGGCGCTCGGCGTAGGAGACCGCCGCGTCCGGGTTCGGGTCGATGAAGATGTGGCGGTGGTCGAAGGCGGCGACCAGGCGGATGTGCTCGGAGAGCAGCATGCCGTTGCCGAAGACGTCACCGGACATGTCGCCGACGCCGACGACCGTGAAGTCCTCGGTCTGGGTGTTGTGGCCCAGCTCGCGGAAGTGGCGCTTGACCGACTCCCAGGCGCCACGGGCGGTGATGCCCATGCCCTTGTGGTCGTAGCCGGCCGAGCCGCCGGAGGCGAAGGCGTCGCCCAGCCAGAAGCCGTAGGACTCGGCGACCCCGTTGGCGATGTCGGAGAAGGTCGCGGTGCCCTTGTCGGCGGCGACGACGAGGTAGGTGTCGTCCTCGTCGTGGCGGACGACGTCCTTGGGGTGGACGACCTCGCCGCCGACCATGTTGTCGGTGATGTCGAGCAGACCGGAGATGAAGGTCTTGTACGAGGCGATGCCCTCGGCGAGCCACGCGTCACGGTCCACGGACGGGTCCGGGAGCCGCTTGCCGACGAAGCCGCCCTTGGCGCCGACGGGCACGATGACGGTGTTCTTCACCATCTGCGCCTTGACCAGGCCCAGGATCTCGGTGCGGAAGTCCTCGCGCCGGTCGGACCAGCGCAGACCGCCTCGGGCGACCTTGCCGAAGCGCAGGTGCACACCCTCGACGCGCGGCGAGTAGACCCAGATCTCGAAGGCCGGGCGGGGCGCGGGCAGGTCCGGGATGGCCTGCGGGTCCAGCTTCAGCGAGAGGTACGCGTGCGGCTCGCCCTGGCCGTTCCGCTGGAAGTGGTTGGTGCGCAGCGTGGCCTTGATGACGGTGAGGAAGGAGCGCAGGATGCGGTCCTCGTCCAGGCTCGCCACCTGGTCGAGGGCGCCCTCCAGCTCCTCCAGCAGGCCCTCGATCAGCTCGTTCCGGCCGTCCTGCGGGAGGGCCGGGGACATCCGGGCCTCGAACAGGTTGACCAGGAGGCGGGTGGTGTGGACGTTGTTGCTGAGGGTGTCCTCCATGTACGCCTGGCTGAAGGTCGTACCGGCCTGCCGGAGGTACTTGGCGTAGGCCCGCAGCACCATCGCCTGGCGCCAGTCGAGACCGGCCCGCAGCACGAGGTTGTTGAAGTTGTCGTTCTCCGCGGCGCCGGTCCACACGGCCGCGAAGGCCTCCTGGAAGCGGTTGCGCGCGTTGTCGCCCACGATGTCCTGGGGCAGCCGCAGCCCGAAGTCGTAGATCCAGGCGGTGGTCCGGTCGGCGCAGCGCAGCTCGTACGGGCGCTCGTCGACGACCTCGACGCCGAGCCGGTGGAGGACCGGCAGGACGGCGGAGAGGGAGACGGGCTCGCCCGTGCGGTAGATCTTGAAGCGGCGCTCGCCGGGGCCCGCGCCGACCGGCTCGTACAGGCTGAGCTCGAAGTCCTGCGCACCGCCGGCGGTGGTCAGCTTCTCCAGGTGGGAGAGGTCGGAGACGGCGCTGCGCGGGGTGTGGTCGGCCTTGTAGCCCTCGGGGAAGGCCTGGCCGTAGCGGCGCAGCAGCTCGGCGGCGCGCTCCTCGCCGACCTCGGCGGTGAGCGTCTCGGCGAAGCCGTCGGCCCAGGAGCGGGCGGCCTCCACCAGGCGGGCCTCGATGCGGTCGGCGTCGGCCTCGGAGAGCTCGGGCAGCGCGGAGCCGGGCTCGACACGGACGACGAAGTGCAGCCGGGAGAGGACCGACTCGGTGTTCCAGGCCGTGAAGTCGACGCTGGTGCCGTTGAGCTCTTCCTTGAGGATGTCGATCAGGCGCAGCCGGACGCCGGTGGTGTAGCGGTCGCGCGGCAGGTAGACCAGGGCGGAGTAGAAGCGCCCGTACTCGTCGCGGCGCAGGTACAGCCGCAGCCGGCGGCGTTCCTGGAGGTAGAGCACGCTGGTGGCGATGGCGCGCAGCTGGTCGGCCTGGATCTGGAAGAGCTCGTCGCGCGGGTAGGTCTCCAGGATCTGGAGCAGGTCGCGCCCGTCGTGGCTGTCGGGGCTGAAGCCGGCGTCGTCCAGGACCCGGGCGACCTTGCGGCGGATGACCGGGACGCGGCGGACGGACTCGGTGTAGGCGGCCGAGGAGAACAGGCCCAGGAAGCGGCGCTCGCCGACCACGTTGCCGGCGGCGTCGAACTTCTTCACCCCGACGTAGTCGAGGTAGGAGGGGCGATGGACGGTGGCGCGGCTGTTGGCCTTGGTGAGGACGAGCAGCTTGTGCTCACGGGCCTTGGCACGGGCGTCCGCCGGGAGCCGGCTGAAGGACGGCGAGGTGGGGCGGGGCAGCGGGGCGTGGTGGCCCACGTGGTGCCCGCCCGCGGTGTGCGAGGGGTCGGAGCGCAGGATGCCCAGGCCGGTGCCGGGGACGGCCGTGAGGACGTCCTCCTCCTCGCCGTCGGTGGTGACCTTGGTCAGGTCGTACTCGCGGTAGCCGAGGAAGGTGAAGTGATCGGCGGCCAGCCAGCGCAGCAGCTCACGGGCCTCGTCGAGCTCGGTCTGCGGGACGTCGGCGGTCGGCTCCTCGGCCAGGCCCTCGGCGATGCGCAGCGCGGCGTCGCGCATCTTGCCCCAGTCCTCGACGGTCTCGCGGACGTCGGACAGGACGCGCAGCAGGTCGGCCTCGATCTGCTTGAGGTCGTCGCGGTCGGTCTCGCGGTCGGTCTCGACGTGGATCCAGGACTCGACGAGCGCGTCGTGCGGCAGATCGGCGTCCTTGCCGTTGCCGTGCGCGTCGCAGGCGGAGCCGAGGACCTCCAGGAGGCGGCCGGTCACATCGCGGCGGACGACGACCTGCGGGTGGATGACGACATGGATGCCGCGGTTCTGGCGGGAGAGCTCATTGGTGACGGAGTCGACGAGGAAGGGCATGTCGTCGGTGACGACCTCGACGACGGAGTGGCTGGACGTCCAGCCGTTCTCCTCGACCGTCGGCGTGTGGACGCGCACGTTCGCGGTGCCCTGCGGCCGGTTCTCGGCCAGCCGGAAGTGCGAGATGGCCGCGCCGTAGACATCGACCGGGTCACGGCCGGTGAGGTCCTCGGGGGCGGTGTGCAGGTAGTAGCGCTGGAGGTAGGCGGTCAGGGTCTTCTGGTCGAGTCCGCCCTCGCCCTTGGGGCCGGCCGGGTGCGCTCCCCCCGGGCTGCCTTCAGCGACGCGGGCCGCCCGCTCGAGCAAATCGGCCTTTGCTTCGTCCAGCTTGGTCTGCATGTCCTCTGGCTCCTGTCGCGCGCCGTTGCGTGACATAGGTGGTGATGGCTTCACGTCGCGACTCGGGGTGTCCGGTCGTCACCGACGGTCCGCCGGGATGAGGGGTGGCCGGGCGGAACACGGCGAACGCCGTCCAGGAGAGCCCGGCTCCGGGGATCCGCTGCGATGGCCCGGGCGCGGTGGCGGCCCGGGGGCAGGACAGGGGCGACGGCGCCCCTGCTGGATATCGCGCTGATCACCTGGTAAGGCTATCGCCCTTCCCCCGGGACGCGTCCATGAGCTGCTTCTATACATTACGGCCACGAAACCTTCGCACTCTGGACAGCACGGCCTCAGATCACGAGACGTTCCGCCTCGGCGACGGCCTCCGCCAGGCTGTCCACCACCGGGACGCCCGCCTCCGCGAGACTGTCCCGGCTGTGCGAACCGCCCGTGTAGAGCACGGCGTGCGCACCGACGTGCGCCGCCGCGACGGCGTCGTCCACGGCGTCCCCGATGACCACGGTACGCCGGGCGGCCACGCCGTCCAGCCCCGTGAGATGGCGCACCATGTGCTCCGTCTTGCTGCCGCCGGAAGGTCCGGTGCGTCCGTCCACCCGGATGAATCTGCGCTCGATGCCGAAGCCCCGCACCAGCGGCACCAGGGCCTCGTGCCCGTACATCGACATGATCGACTGGGTGCCGCCGGCGTCCTGCCAGCGGGCCAGCAGCGACTCGGCGCCGTCCGCGAGGCCGCAGCGTATGTGATGGTCCGCGTAGTGCCGGTGGAAGACGACGTCCATCCGCTCCCACTCGGCCGACGTGGGGAGGCGCCCCATCAGGCGCTCGTAGAAGCGCGGGATCGGGACGCAGTACAGCTCCCGGTACCTGGCCAGGGTGATGGGCGCCAGGCCGATCTCGGCGAAGGCGGCGTTGGTCGCCGTGATCACCGCGTCGGTGTCGTGGAACAGCGTCCCGTTCCAGTCCCAGACGATGTGCGGCGTGGCCTGTGCGCCCCGCTCCCCGTTGCCCAGCGTGCCCATGCTCTGCGTCCCCATGCTCACGACCGTACCGTCCGGGTCCGACAGACCCCTCAGACGAGGTTCGGGATCTCCTGGACGCCGAACCACATCAGCTCGTGGTCGTCGGCCCCGTCCACGGTGAACTGCGCGTCGTCGTCGCCCTGGTCGGCGGCGCCCAGCGCGGCCGCGGCGGCGGCCACGTCCTCCTCGGCGTCGTCCGCGTCGACGTGCACCGAGGCCGCCTTCCTCAGCGGCACGGCCTCCGCGAGCCGCACCTCGCCGAGCGCCGACCGGTCCGGCCCGCGCTCCGGGTCGGCGGTCACCGCCGCGTCGGGCACGTCGACCGCGACGACCACGCGCCGCCGGGGCGCCCCCGGATCGGCCGCCAGCTGCCGCAGCGAGCCCTGCGCGGCCCGGCTCAGCGCCGCGTACTCCAGTTCCTCGGTGTCGTCCGAGACGTACCACTCGCGCAGGGCGGGGGTGACGGCGTAGGCGTCCAGCGGCGCCGGGCCCAGCAGGCCCGCCTTGTGCGCCTCGGCGAGGCCGTGGAGGGTCAGGGGGACGTAGACGCGCATGACCGCCGCTTTCCTGCTTTCTGAGGGCTTACGAACAGTGCTGCCAGCATACGGGCGCGAGTCCCCCTTCGAAGTGCCGGAGGCCCCATAGGGGGCCTCGGCCCGCACGCCCCGGTCGCCCGCCGTGCCCGCCCCGCGGGGCCGGGGTCCCCCTGATAGGTGAACGACTCCGGTCCGGCGGCCGGCCCGGGGACGTCCTTGCCCGCCCCCGAACGGCGCCGGTAGAAGATCCACCGACCGAAGCCACGCCCGGTGCCAGCCGGGCCGCACACAGCCGGGGGCGATCGCGTGTACAGGACCAGGGGACCCGCCGGCACAGGCCCGGCCGCGCCGCCGCGGCGCACGGACTCCCGGCGGCCCGCCGCCGACGCGGCCGCCCGGCGCCACGAACGCGAGCGGCGCCATCCGCGCTACTGGTTCGCCGAGCGGCTGCTGCTGACCCTCAGCGGGCAGCGCCCGGTGCACTGGATGCTCGGGCACACCCTGCCCGCGGCCTACGACCAGCTGGCCGAGCTGGCGCCCGGGGCGCCCCTGCGGCCCGTCCCGCCGGGGCACGGCATCCCCTTCGTACGCCACTGCGACGAGTTCCAGCCCCGGCCCGGGGTGATCGAGGCGTTCGCCCGGATCGCCTCGGGCGACCGGCTGCGGGCGCTGGCCTTCCGGCTGGAGCACTGCCCGGACCGGCGGTGGCGGTGCGCCGCCGTGGAGCTGGGCGGAGCCCGTGCCTGAACACGACGGAGGGCGGGACACCGGTGGTGTCCCGCCCTCCTATGAGCCTGTGCCGCGCCGTTACTTCTTGCGGCGGCGGCCGCCGGCGCCGCGCTGGGCCTTGCGGCGCTCGGCGCGGGTCAGGCCGTCCGCCTCGGAGCGGTACTCGGTCATCTCGTCACCCGTGAGGTCACGCTCGTCGAGACCGGCCTCGCCGTCCACCGTGGGGGCGGAGAAGTGCAGCCGGTCGGGGCGCTGCGGGGTGTCCAGGCCCTTCGCGCGGATCTCCGGGCGGGCGGCGGGCACGGTGTCCTGGACCTTCTCCAGGGACGGCGCCTCGCGCTGCTCGACGGGGACCTCCTCGAGCTGCTGGTCGACCTGGACCTCCAGGTTGAACAGGTAGCCGACCGACTCCTCCTTGATGCCCTCCATCATCGCGGTGAACATGTCGAAGCCCTCGCGCTGGTACTCGACCAGGGGGTCCTTCTGGGCCATCGCCCGCAGGCCGATGCCCTCCTGGAGGTAGTCCATCTCGTAGAGGTGCTCACGCCACTTGCGGTCCAGGACGGACAGCACGACGCGGCGCTCCAGCTCGCGCATGATGTCGGAGCCGAGCTGCTCCTCACGGGCGGCGTACTGGTCGTGGATGTCGTCCTTGACGGACTCGGCGATGAACTCGGCGGTGATGCCCGCGCGGTCGCCCGCCGCGTCCTCCAGCTCCTCGATGGTGACCTTGACCGGGTAGAGCTGCTTGAAGGCGCCCCACAGCCGCTCCAGGTCCCACTCCTCGGCGAAGCCCTCGACGGTCTCCTGGCGGATGTAGTCGTCGATGGTGTCGTCCATGAAGTGGGCGACCTGCTCGTGGAGGTCCTCGCCCTCCAGGACGCGACGGCGCTCGGCGTAGATGACCTCGCGCTGGCGGTTGAGCACCTCGTCGTACTTCAGGACGTTCTTACGGGTCTCGAAGTTCTGCTGCTCGACCTGCGACTGGGCGGAGGCGATGGCCCGGGTGACCATCTTGTTCTCGATCGGCACATCGTCGGGGACGTTGGCGATGGCCATCACGCGCTCGACCATCTGGGCCTTGAACAGGCGCATCAGGTCGTCGCCCAGCGACAGGTAGAAGCGGGACTCGCCCGGGTCGCCCTGACGGCCGGAACGACCGCGCAGCTGGTTGTCGATACGGCGCGACTCGTGGCGCTCGGTGCCGAGGACGTAGAGCCCACCGAGGCCCTTGACCTCCTCGAACTCGGCCTTGACCGCGGCCTCGGCCTTCTCCAGGGCGGCGGGCAGCGCGGCCGCCCACTCCTCGACGTGCTCCACCGGGTCCAGGCCGCGCTGGCGCAGCTCCGCCTCGGCGAGGTCGTCGGGGTTGCCGCCGAGCTTGATGTCCGTACCGCGGCCGGCCATGTTGGTGGCGACGGTGACGGCGCCCTTGCGGCCCGCCTGGGCGACGATCTGGGCCTCGCGCTCGTGGTGCTTGGCGTTGAGGACCTCGTGCGGGATGCCGCGCTTGGACAGCTGCTGCGAGAGGTACTCGGACTTCTCGACCGAGGTCGTGCCGACCAGGATCGGCTGGCCCTTCTCGTGCTTCTCGGCGATGTCCTCGACGACGGCGGCGAACTTCGCGACCTCGGTGCGGTAGATCAGGTCCGACTGGTCCTTGCGCTGCATCGGACGGTTCGTCGGGATCGGCACCACGCCGAGCTTGTAGATCTGGTGGAACTCGGCGGCCTCGGTCATGGCCGTACCGGTCATACCGGACAGCTTGGAGTAGAGGCGGAAGAAGTTCTGAAGGGTGATCGTGGCGAGCGTCTGGTTCTCGTCCTTGATGTCCACCCCTTCCTTCGCCTCGATCGCCTGGTGCATGCCCTCGTTGTAGCGGCGGCCGGCGAGGATACGCCCGGTGTGCTCGTCGACGATCATGACTTCGCCGTCCATGACGACGTAGTCCTTGTCCTTCTTGAACAGTTCCTTCGCCTTGATGGCGTTGTTCAGATAGCCGACGAGGGGGGTGTTGACCGACTCGTAGAGGTTGTCGATGCCCAGCCAGTCCTCGACCTTGGCCACGCCGGCCTCGTGGATGGCGACCGTGCGCTTCTTCTCGTCGACGTCGTAGTCGCCGGTCTCCTCGACGCCCTTCTGCGGGTTCGCCGGCTCACCCTTGGTCAGGCGGGTGACGAGCTTGGCGAAGTCGCCGTACCACTTCGTGGCCTGGTCGGCCGGGCCGGAGATGATCAGCGGCGTACGGGCCTCGTCGACCAGGATGGAGTCGACCTCGTCGACCACGGCGAAGTTGTGCCCGCGCTGGACCAGCTCGTCCTGGGACCACGCCATGTTGTCGCGCAGGTAGTCGAAGCCGAACTCGTTGTTCGTGCCGTACGTGATGTCGCAGCCGTACTGCTCGCGGCGCTGCGCCGGGGTCATGTTGGCGAGGATGCAGCCGACCGACAGGCCCAGGAACTTGTGCACCCGGCCCATCAACTCCGAGTCGCGCTCCGCCAGGTAGTCGTTCACCGTGATCAGGTGGACGCCCTCGCCCGACAGCGCGTTCAGGTACGCCGGGAGGGTGCCGACGAGGGTCTTGCCCTCACCGGTCTTCATCTCCGCGACATAGCCCAGGTGCAGCGCGGCGCCACCCATGAGCTGGACGTCGTAGTGCCGCTGGCCCAGGACGCGCTTGGCGGCCTCACGGACGGTCGCGAAGGCCTCCGGCAGCAGGTCGTCCAGGCTCTCGCCGTCGGCGTACCGCTGCTTGTACTCCTCGGTCAGGGCGCGCAGCTCAGCGTCGGAGAGGTGCAGGAAGTCCTCTTCGATGGAATTGACCTGGTCCGCGATGCGGTGCAGCTTGCGCAGGATCTTGCCTTCTCCTGCACGCATGATCTTGCCGAAGACGGACACGTAGGCTGGCTCCTTGCCGGTCGGGCCTGGGCACGGTTGGGGTGCGCGGGCACGACGGGACAGTCCCCGCCGCAACGGCCATCGTAAGCGAGGACCCCACCACGCCGGGAGGTCCGTCATCACCGAGGCCGGGTGTCACCCACTGTGAGAACGAACGGCACTCCCGGAAGGTGCCGGAGCGGCGAAATTCGGACACGTCCGAAGCGCCCCGAATCTAGACTCCGCCCATGGAGCCCATACATCTGACCACCGAACGCCTGCTGCTGCGCCCGTTCACCTCGTCGGACGTACCCGCCGTGCACGCGGCCTGCCAGGACCCGGACATCCCGCGCTACACCAGCGTGCCCTCCCCCTACACACCGGAGGACGCCCGCGCGTTCATCGGGACGAAGTGCCCGGACGGCTGGCGCGATGACTCCATGTACACGTTCGGTCTCTTCTCGCGCGAGGGCGGCCGGCTCGTCGGCTCCATGTGCCTGGTGCGGCTCGCCGAGCTGTACACCCCCGAACGCCAGGCCGAGCTCGGCTACTGGACGGCCAAGGAGGCCCGCGGCCGCGGCTACACCGTGGAGGCCGCGCGCGAGGTGATCCGCTGGGCCTTCGAGGACCTGGGCGTCGAGCGCCTGGAGTGGTACGCCGAGGCGGGCAACGAGGGCTCGCGCGGCGTCGCCCTGAAGGCAGGGTTCCGGATGGAGGGCACCATGCGCTCGAAGATCGTCCACAACGGCACCCGCCGCGACGCCTGGACCGGCTCGCTGCTCCCCTCGGACCTCGGCCGGCCGACCCGGACCCCCTACCTGCCGTTTCCCGGGCGCGGCTGATCATCACCGGGTGATGTCAGTGGTCCCCTCTAGGGTGATCGGCATGACAACTGCCGTCACCGTCAAGGCCGGTACGTCCGGCGCACGCCCTTCCGGGGACCACGGGGCCGCCGTCCGGCTCTCCGCCGACGAGGCGCGCCGGCTGGCCCTGTGCGCGCAGGGCCTGCTCGGCACGCCCGACCGGAAGGCGGGCCCCCGGGGAGTGCTGCGCCGGCTGGGCGCGGTCCAGCTGGACACGATCTCGGTGCTCGCCCGCTCGCACGAGCTGGTGCCCTACGCCCGGCTGGGCGCCGTCGGGCGGAGCGCGGTCGAGGAGGCGTACTGGAGCGGGGACGCCGAGACGGGGGCCTTCGAGTACTGGTCGCACGCGGCGTGCATTCTGCCGATCGAGGAGTGGCCGCTGTTCGCCTTCCGCCGCCGGGCCATGCGGGAGCGCGGCCACCGCTGGCACATCATGGCGGACGCCGACCGCTCGTGCGCGGCCGTCCGGGACCGGCTCAGGGCCGAGGGCCCGCTGACGGCCACGGATCTGGGCGGCGCCAAGAACGGCGGCGATTGGTACGACTGGTCCGAGACGAAGATCGCGGTGGAGTGGCTGCTGGACACCGGCGAGGTGGTCTGCACCCGCCGACGCGGCTGGAAGCGGGTCTACGACCTGGCCGAGCGCGCCGTGCCGGACGCCCTCTTCCACGACGACCTCGACGACACCGAGTGCATACGGCGCCTGGTGGCCCAGGCGGGCGCGGCAATGGGCGTGGCGACGCGCGCGGACCTGGCGGACTATCACCGGCTCAAGGGCGAGCAGGTCGACGCGGTCGTCGACGGCACGGGGCTGGTACCGGTCGAGGTGGCGGGCTGGGACAAGGCGGCCTGGGCCGACCCGGCGGCGCTGGCCGAGGAGCCCCGGGGCCGGCACCGTACGGCGCTGCTCTCGCCGTTCGACTCGCTGATCTGGGACCGGCCGCGCACGGAGCGGATATTCGGCTTCACCCACCGGCTGGAGGCGTATGTCCCCAAGGACAAGCGCGTCCACGGGTATTTCGCGATGCCGCTGCTGACGGGCGGCCGGCTGGCGGGCCGGGTGGATCCGGCGCGCGACGGCCGGACGCTGGTGGCCCGGCAGGTGTCGCTCGAGGACCCCAAGGCCGTCGAGCCCATGGCCCGGGCGCTGTGGGAGGCGGCCGAGTGGGTGGGCTGCGACAGTGTGCGCGTCGAGCGCTGCGACGACGCGAAGCTGGCCGCCGCCCTGGTGACCGCCCTCGGCTGAGCCCCGCGACGGCCCGGCGGACGGCGGGCGGCGGTTCGGCGGACGGCAGCCCGGCAGCCCGGCGGGCGGCGGGCGGCGGGCGGCGGCTCAGCGGATCTCGAGGATCTTCTCCCGCATCGCGTAGACGACCGCTTCCATCCTGGAGTGCAGCTGGAGCTTCTCCAGGATGTTGCGGACGTGGTTCTTGACGGTGTTCTCGCTGATGAACAACTCCTTGGCGATGTCGCGGTTGTTCATCCCGGTGGCGACGAGCTTGAGCACCTCCAGCTCGCGGTCGGTGAGCCGGGGGGCGGGCACCAGCCTGCGCTCGTCGGTGCGCTGGATCATCGACTTGAACTCGGTCAGGAGCTTGGAGGCCATCGACGGGCTGATCTGGGACTGGCCGTCGGCGACCGCCCGGATGGCCGTCGCCACCTCGTCGGTGGAGATCTCCTTGAGGAGGTAACCGGTCGCCCCGGCCTTGATGGCGTCGTAGAGGTCGGCTTCCTCGTCGCTGATCGTCAGCATGATGATCTTCGCGCTGGGGGCCACCTCCTTGATGGAGGTGCAGGCCTCGATGCCGCCGCGCTTGGGCATCCGGACGTCCATGAGAACGATGTCGGGCAGCAGGTCGGCCGCCTTGTCCACCGCCTCCGCGCCGTCCCCGGCCTCCCCGACGACCTCGATGTCCTCCTCGTGCTTGAGGACGATCTCCAGCCCCCTGCGGAAGAGGGCGTGGTCGTCCACGACGAGGACCCTGATCGGCTCCCTCCGCGCGGCGTCCCGCCCGTCCCGGGCGCCTTCCTCGTCGTCCTCGCCGGCCCCGATCACGGGCCCGAACCTGTCCGCCATTGTTCCTCCCCCTGAAGGCCATGGCCCGTCGCGGTCGCTCGGTCCGGCGCCGCCCCAATCGGCTCCGGCGGACCGGTGATTGGTCCGGGCCATGATTTCATGCCGGACCGCCGGACGGTGCTTCCCCGGCCGCGGAGGTGGCGCGCCGCACAAGCGGTGCCCCGGGAACGCGCCGGGCGCTCCGGGGCACCGTCACGGGTCCGCGGCTCACGGGGCCCGGCCGCGGCGTACGGCCGGGCCGCACGGGTCAGCCGCCGAGCTCTCCGCCCGCTCCTCCGGGCTCTCCGCTGTAGAAGGGGTCGCTGTTCAGGCGGATGACGCCGTAGTCGTACGCGTGCCGCCGGTAGACGACACTGGGCATCTTGGTCTCGGAGTCGACGAACAGATAGAAATCGTGGCCGACCAACTCCATCTCGTAGAGCGCCTGGTCGAGCGCCATGGGGGCCGCGGAGTGGGTCTTCTCGCGGACCACCAGGGGGCCTTCTCCCCGGATCTCCAGTGGTCCCATGTGGGTGACGGGCACCTCGCCCGCCGCCTGCTCCGCGACGAGTTCACCGCTGTCGTTGAGCTCTGCGGCGCCGCTGACGGCGCCGACGCCGCTCGCCGGAACGCGTCCGTTGCCCCGGCGGGAGTGACGCTTGTCGTTCTGCTTGCGCAGCTGTGCCTCGAGCTTGCTCGTGGCCAGATCGAGCGCGGCATAGGGATCCGCCGCTGCGGCCTCCGCGCGGATGACCGGTCCACGGGAGATCACCGTGATCTCCACTCGGTCCGAGCGGTCGGCCTGCCTCGGGTTGGGCTCCTTGGACACCTCCACGTCGAGGCGAATCAGCTTGCCGTCCAGCTTCTGGACCTTGTCCAGATTCAGCTTCTCGGCCACGTGCTTGCGAAACCGCTCGGGCACCTCTGTCTTGCGGCCCTTGACGACGATGTCCACGCAGAACTCCGTTCCCGGATCGCTCCGCCGAAGGTTGCGGAGCGCATCCCTCTTGCATCAGGCCCCGGGGAGAGCCGGAGCCACCGACTAAGCGGTTTTCACCTCCTCCTCCCCCGTCGGCAAGATCTACACCCCACCGGCCTCAAGGCTCCACGGGCTACTTACAAGCTTCCGCCCGGGCGTACAAAGCACGCCAATCGGAGATACCAGGCATAGATCCTGCCCTTCCTCACAACCGAACATATCTCGCTCGGAAGCCCGTCGGTACCCCCTATCTCGACGTACCTCCGTTCAGGTGTTTTCCGGCCGTTTCCCTCAGCAACGCGGGGCGTTCCCCGTCAGTTCCGGTTTGTTTCCGAACGCTCTCGGTGCCGCCGCGATCACGGCGGCGGCCATGACCCGGGCGTCGCGGACCGTCACCGCGCGGGCCGCCTCCGCCAGCGAGGCACCGGTCGTCATGAGGTCGTCCACCAGCACCACCTGCTCTCCCGAGCGCCACAGCCGCTCCGCTCCCCGGGCGGCCTCCATCGCCCCCGCCACGTTCGCCGCGCGCCGCCGGGCGTCCAGGCCCGACTGGTCGAGGACGGCCCGCCGCAGCCGCAGCACCGCCGCCACCCGCGCGGGCACCCCGGAGCCGCGCAGTGCCCGGGCCGCCGCCAGCGCGACCCGCCGCCCGGCGTCATGCCCCCGCCCGGCCACCGCCGACCGCGCGGACGGCACCGGCACGAGCAATAACGGGCCGCTCCGGCCCCGTACGCCCCACGCCGCACCAGGACGACCGGCCGCCCGCACCGCGCCCGCCAGCGCGGCGCCCAGCGGCTCGGCCAGCGCGAGCCCGCCCCGCTCCTTGTGGGCGATCAGCGCCGAGCGCACCCCGCCCTCGTACCGCGCGGAGGCGTGCACGGGCGGCAGCCCGGGCGGGACCGGATCGGGCCGCACCCGCCGCGCCGCCCGCCCGCACAGCTCCGCACGGCATCCCTCGCACAGCACGGACCGCGGCAGCCCGCACCCCGCGCAGTCCACCGGCGCCACCAGGCCGGCGAGCTCCTGCCACCACCCGCGCATGGCTCCACTCTCGCGCGCGGCCCCGGAAGCCGCCACCCCTGTGGAAAACCCGCGGCGCCGCCGGAACACGGCCCCTGGCCTGCGCGAACGCGCCGCCCACCGCCTTACAGGCACCGGCCGTCCCCGGTCACCACGGGACGCAACCGGCCGTCACCCCGGGTAGACCGGAGCCGTACCTTCCTTGCCCACGAGCTTCCAGTTGGTGTCCGGCAACAGCCGTACGATCCCGCCGTCGCCCTCCGCGACCAGCGCCTGCGCCTTGCCCGGGTTCTCCGAGGCGGCCACGCCCCGCACCCCCGTGATCCCCGGCAGCCCGGAGCCGTTGGCCTGCGAGCCGTCGGTCTCGACGTACTGGAGCTGCTGGAGCCCGCCCTGCTCGTTGCCGGCCACCAGCAGCCGGCTCGCGCCCGCCCACGAGACGGCGTTGACGTCCACCAGCCGGGGCGCCACGTTCCGCAGCTCCTGCACCGCCAGGCCGGTACGGCCCGCGCCGCGCCGCTCGACCCTGCCGAGCCGCAGCACCGTGTGGTCGCCCTTCGTCACCAGCAGCGCGATGCGCACACCGTCCGCGGCGATCCGCAACCCCGTGATCCGCCCGCCGTCGAGCCCGGGCACCTGGATCTCCTCGGGAGCGCCCGTGCCCCCGGGCAGCCGCAGCAGCCGCGGCTTGTCCGCGTCCTGGTCGGCGACCCACAGATCGCCCAGACCGTCCCAGCTCGGCGCGGTCAGCCCCGTCCTCGCGCCCGTACCGCCGCGTACGGTCAGCCGGGCCTCGCCCAGCGGCGCGCCCGCCTGGAGGGAGGCGACGTACAGCGACTGGCCGTTGGACGACACGCCCGCCGCCCGGCGCTCCGCGCGGTCCACCGCCACCGAGCGCAGCGGGACCGAGCCGTCCGCGCCCAGCGGGCCGGCGACCCGGCGCGCCTCGTCGTCGCCGTCGGCCAGGCTCACCATCCGGTGCTGGCCGTCGACGAAGTACTGCCGGTCCGGCCGCCCGGAGGTCAGGTCCGGCGCGTAGTAGCGCGCCTGCTCCTTGCCGAGCACGCACAGCCGGGAGCCGTCCTTGCGCTGGAGCGTCACATCGGTGGCCTTGGCCGACTCCTGAACGGTGTACAGGAGCTGCGCGGCCATCCGCAGGCACTGGTCCTGATTGGCGCCGGCGACCTTGTCGTTCAGCCGCACCTTCAGGCCGTTGGAGTCGTCCAGGGACAGCCGCTGGTCCTCCAGCCGCGTCCCCGTGGGGAAGGCCGTGGCGGCGACCGGGTCCAGCCACGACGTCGGCCCGTCCAGCAGCGCCTTCACCGTCGACGTGACCGGGTCTATCCGCTTGCGCAGATACACGGGGTCGGCGACGAGCACCTCGCGCGACTTCCCCGCGCCGCTCGCGCCCTGCCCCAACTCGGCAAAGTAGTACTTATTGACCGAACGGTAGATGCGCTGGAAGTCGGAGACCCCGAGCACCAGCCCCGGGTCCAGCGCGTCGATGCGCCACTCGCCGTCCTCGCGCGCCATGTGCAGCTGGGTCTTGTACTCGCCCTCGTCCGGCTTGTACGCGTGCTTGGCGTCAACCGTCGCGACCCGCCGACCGGTCAGGGTGACGACGTACCCCGGCTCGCGGTCACCGCCGGTGCGCTCCACCCGCACCTGGGGCGTCTGCGACAGCACCGTCGTGGACGCCGACGGATCCCAGCGGCCCTGCACGCCCTTCGCCAGGTACTGCCGGGCCGTCTCATAGTCCGTGTCGTCGCTCGTCGTCGCCTCCAGGAATCCCATGACGAGCTCCAGCGGCTGTTCGTTCTTGCGCGGCGGCACACCGTAGACGCGCACCTGCGCGTCGGCGTCGGCGCGCTGCTGCGGGGAGTCGACCGACTTCACCTCGCCGCCGTCGGGCATCGACGCGCAGCCGGCCAGCAGCGCACCGCCGACCAGCACGGCGCCCGCACCCGTGAGCCGTCGCACGCCGGTTCCCCTACGCCTGGCCGTCACGGTCGCCTCCGGTCCCGCTCCCGCCGCCCGCGGCCTCGCGGCCGTCCCGGGCACCGGCCCGACGGTCCGTCGTGTCACCGGCACGGTCACCACTCTTCTCACCACCGAGCGCCCCACCGGGACGCGTCACCACCCGCGCGCCGCTGCCCGGCAGCGCGGTGGGATCGGCCGTGGGATGTACGTTCCTGCTCTGCGCCGGTACGGGCGCCCCCGCGCCCGCCACGGGCGCACCGCGCCCCGGCAGCGCCGGTGGCAGCCCGGACCCGGTCATCCCGCGGTTGCGCCGCGAGTCCTCGGGCTCCAGCGGGATCGGCGAACCGCGCAGGGGCTCGCCCGCCGTGCGCGGCAGCGTCAGCCGGAACTGCGAACCGCCGCCCGGCTCGCCCCACGCCTGGAGCCAGCCGCCGTGCAGCCGCGCGTCCTCCACCGCGATCGACAGGCCCAGGCCCGTGCCACCGGTCGTCCGCGCACGCGCGGGATCGGCCCGCCAGAAGCGGTTGAACACCCGGGTCGCCTCGCCGGGCTTGAGACCCACGCCGTAGTCGCGCACCGCGACCGCGACCGCGCCCCCGGCCACTCCCAGCCGGACCACCACGTCCCGGCCCTCGCCGTGCTCCACGGCGTTGACCACGAGGTTGCGCAGCACCCGCTCGACACGGCGGGCGTCCGCCTCGGCGATGACGGGCTGCTCGGCACCGCGCACCAGCAGCCGGCTGCCCTTGCGGTCGGCGAGCGGCAGAGCGCCCTCCACCACCCGGTTCACCACGTCGCGCAGATCGATCGGCTCGGCCTCCAGCGCCGCCGCGCCCGCGTCGAACCGGCTGATCTCCAGCAGGTCCGCCAGCAGCGACTCGAACCGGTCCAGCTGCCCGAACAGCAGCTCGGCCGAGCGCGCGGTCACCGGATCGAAGCCGTCGCGCGCCTCATGGATGACGTCGGCCGCCATCCGGACGGTCGTCAGCGGCGTCCTCAGCTCGTGCGAGACGTCCGAGACGAACCGCCGCTGCATCCGCGAGAGCTCCTCCAGCTGCTGGATCTTCACCTGGAGGGTCTGTGCCATCTTGTTGAAGGCCTCACCCAGACGTGCGATGTCGTCCTCGCCGGTGACCTTCATCCGCTCCTGGAGCACACCCGCCGCGAGCCGCTCGGAGATGCTGGCGGCCATCCGCACGGGCGTGACGATCTGCCGCACCACCAGCCAGGCGATGGCGCCCAGCAGCACCACCACGAACACCCCGGCGGTCGCCAGCGTGGTCTTGACCAAGGTGAGGGACTTCTCCTCCTGTGTGAACGGGAAGAGGTAGTACAGCTGATACGGCTTGCCGTTGACGTCGTAGAGCCGCTTGCCGACGATCAGCGCCGGCTCGCCCTCGTCGGAGGAGCTCCGCTTGATCGTCCCGGGCTTCTCGAACGTGCCCGTCCGGCTGTCCAGCTGCTTGCGCAGATCCGCCGGGACACTGCGCTCCGGATCGATGTCCCCGGAGGCCCGCGGCCCCCGCGTCCCGCCCACGTACGTCGTGTCGCCGTCGCCCGCGCTGAGCGCCACCACGTGGTAGACGCCCTGCCCACCACTGGCGAGCTGCTGCACCAGCGCCGTCAGCCACGCCCCGGAGTCGGGCGTGCCCCGGCCACCGGACTGCGCGTCCTGACCGCGATCGGCACCGGCGGCGTCCGCGGCGTCGCGCGCCGCCTTGAAACCGCCCTCGGCCTGGCTCTGCGAGGCGTGCTTCTTGGCGTCCAGCAGGCCGTTGCGCACCTGCCCGATGACGACCACGCCGAGCAGCAGCACCACACCCAGCGACATCAGCAGGGTGGTCGCCACCACCCGCAGCTGGATGTTGCGCCGCCACAGCCGCATCGCGGGCAGCAGCGGCCGGCGCACCCAGCGCGCGTACAGCCGCAGCACCGGATGGACCGGCGCCGAGCCCGCGCCGTCGGACAGCAGCCTGCCCGCCCGCCAGAGACGCCGCAGGAGCGATATGCCCCCACCCGCGTCGACGGGCCGCCCCGCGTCCCGCTCCGGAGCGGCACCGTCGGCCGGCATGTCAGCTGGGTCCGGCCTTGTAGCCCACACCACGGACGGTCACCACGATCTCCGGCCGCTCGGGGTCCTTCTCGACCTTCGAGCGCAACCGCTGCACATGCACGTTCACCAGCCGCGTGTCGGCGGCGTGGCGATAACCCCAGACCTGCTCGAGCAGCACCTCACGGGTGAAGACCTGCCACGGCTTGCGCGCCAGCGCCACCAGCAGGTCGAACTCGAGCGGCGTCAGCGCGATCGACTGGCCGTCGCGCTTCACCGAGTGCCCGGCGACATCGATGATCAGATCGCCGATGGTCAGCTGCTCCGGAGCCGGCTCCTCCGACCTCCGCAGCCGCGCCCGGATACGGGCCACCAGCTCCTTGGGCTTGAACGGCTTGACGATGTAGTCGTCCGCACCGGACTCCAGCCCGACCACCACGTCGACCGTGTCGCTCTTGGCCGTCAGCATCACGATCGGCACCCCGGACTCGGCGCGGATCAGTCTGCACACCTCAATGCCATCACGGCCAGGCAGCATCAGATCCAGCAATACAAGATCGGGTTTGGCCTCACGGAATGCGGCGAGCGCCTTGTCGCCGTCCGCGACGAACGACGGCTCGAAACCCTCACCACGAAGCACGATTCCGAGCATCTCGGCCAGTGCGGTGTCGTCATCGACGACAAGAACGCGTCCCTTCATATCGACATCATCCCATTACCCGATCGTGACCTGGCACACAGCTCTGCCAGACCCGCCTCCGTCACGGGTGAAACAACCCCGTTTTCCGTGACAATGGCGGTCACCAACTCCGGCGGTGTGATATCGAACGCAGGGTTGTAGGCCTGTGTACCCAGGGGTGCCACCGGGTTTCCGGAAGCACTTCCCGGGAACTCCGTCACCTCGTACCCGGGCCGCTGCTCCACCTCGATCGCGGCGCCGTCGGCGGTCCCGGGATCGACGGTCGTGGTCGGCGCGACGACGACGAACGGCACATGGTGATAGCGGGCGAGCACCGCCAGCGGATAGCTGCCCACCTTGTTGGCCACCGCCCCGTCCGCCGCTATCCGGTCCGCGCCGATCAGCACGGCGTCGACCTCGCCCGCCGAGAACAGCGAACCCGCCGCATTGTCGGAGAGCAGCGTGTACGGCATACCGGCCCGGGCGGCCTCGTACGCGGTCAGACGGGCCCCCTGCAGCAGCGGACGCGTCTCGTCCACCCACAGCCGCCGCAGCTCCCGGACCCGGTGCGCCGCGCCCGCCACCGCGAAGGCGGTGCCCTCGCCGCCGGAGACCAGGGCGCCCGTGTTGCAGTGGGTCAGGAGGCGGTACCCGCCCCCGGGCAGCAGCTCCTGGAGCAGCGCCAGACCGTGCGCGGCCATACGGGCGCTGGCGTCGGCGTCCTCCCGGTGGAGGGCCCGGGCCTCGGCGAGCGCGGCAGCGGCCGCCTGAGAGCCGTCCACGCCGCTTCCCGCCGCCGTACGGTACGCCGCCAGCGCGCGCCGCACCCCGTAGCCGAGGTTCACGGCGGTCGGGCGGGCGTGGGCGAGCATCTCGGCGGCCTCCTCCACGTCGAAGCCGCGCACGGCCGCGAGAGCCAGGCCGTAGGCCCCCGCGACGCCGAGGAGCGGAGCGCCGCGCACGGCGAGCGTGCGTATCGCCTCGATCAGCGCGGGGACGTCGGTACAGACCAGCTCGATCTCTTCCGTGGGCAGCCTCCGCTGGTCGAGGAGGACGATCACGGGTCCCTCGGGCAGCTCCTCCCAGCGCAGGGCCGGGACGGAGGATCCGGTGCCGGACGCGGGTGCCGCGTACTGATCAGCCATTGGTCCAGTCTGCCCCGCGCACACCAACTATTGAAGGGCCTCCCCTGACGGCTCCCCCTTACGAGCCCCCTGCGGGCCCCTCGGGCACTTGCCGCCCCGCACACGCCTACTGACACGATGGCTGACCGGTACACCGCCCGGACGGGCCGCTGGACGGCGAACACGGGCGTCAGAGGGAGCTACAGGAGCTACAGAGAATGAACGACTCTCCGGACCGCACCCCGCAGGGCCGGGGCCGCGCCCGCGCCAACAGCGGAAGCGGCGGACACAGCGGCGGACACAGCGGAAGCGGCGACGGCAACGGCGGTGAGCACTGGGGCAACGGCGGCGGCTGGGGCGGCCAACAGTGGAGTCCGCCGCCTCCGCCGGCCCCCCCGGCCCGGCGTGGTGCCCCTGCGGCCCCTGGGCGTGGGCGAGATCCTGGACGGCGCGGTCACCACGACACGCCTGTACTGGCGGACCGTCTTCGGCATCTCCGCGGCCGTCGCCCTCGGTACCCAGGTGGCAGGGAGCACGGTAACGGGGCTGTGGTTCCGCGACCTGGCGGGCCTGAACAAGCTCTCCGACCCGGACACCGCCGACCTTCACGAGGTGCTGGACGCCTTCCGCAAGTCCATGGGCAGCCTGACCGTGGCCTCACTGGTCGGGCTGGTCGGCTCGATCATCGCGAGCGCCATGCTGACGATCGTCGTCAGCCGCGCCGTTCTGGGCCGGCCCACCTCCGTGGGCGACGCCTGGCGGAACGCCCGCCCCCGGCTGCTCGCCCTGACGGGGCTGTTCCTGCTGCTGCCCGTGCTCATCACGGCGGCCTTCGCGATCGGCCTGACCCCGGGGCTGGCGGTCGCCGCGGCTTCCGACGCCGGGCTTTCCGGTGATCTTGAGGGTGGCGGTGCCGGTGCCGGCCTGCTGGTTCTGGGCGGGTTCGCCGGCATGGCGGCGGCGGCCTGGGTGTGGGTCCGCTTCAGCCTTGCCGCGCCTGCTCTCATGCTCGAAAAGCAGGGTGTGTTCACGGCTATGCGTCGTTCGGCGAAGCTGGTGAAGGGAGCGGGCTGGCGGATCTTTGGAATACAGGTCCTGGCCGCCTTTATCGTTTTCATGATCGGTTCAATGGCACAGATACCGACGAGTCTGATTGACGGGATCGTGACCGGTGAATCCTCCATGGATCATTTGACGTGGACGTCTTTGATCATCAATGGCATCGGTTCGGCGATCGGCTCCGCACTGGCACTCCCGATCACTGCCGGCATGACCGCGCTGCTGTATATGGATCAGCGGATCCGTCGCGAGTCCCTTGATATCGAGCTCGCGCGCGCTGCGGGTATGTGAACGATGAGCCTCGGGTAGTTGTTTCCGCTCCGGCCTGTCCCTCTGGGGCAGGCCGAGGGAGCCGGCCTGGCCGTAAATGCAAGAAAGCCCCGGCAGGTATCCCCTGCCAGGGCTTTCTCTTAAAAGGAGTTCGGCGGCGTCCTACTCTCCCACAGGGTCCCCCCTGCAGTACCATCGGCGCTGAAAGGCTTAGCTTCCGGGTTCGGAATGTAACCGGGCGTTTCCCTAACGCTATGACCACCGAAACACTATGAAATTTAGAACCAGTCCGGCACTTTGGACTGTTCGTTATTTCAGAACAAACACAGTGGACGCGAGCAACTGAGGACAAGCCCTCGGCCTATTAGTACCAGTCAGCTCCAACCGTTACCGGTCTTCCACACCTGGCCTATCAACCCAGTCGTCTACTGGGAGCCTTACCCCATCAAG
>NZ_JAILXP010000540.1 GCF_020740895.1 Streptomyces sp. UNOB3_S3
CCGCGCGGGCGGCGGGGGCCCGGCGCCTCCTCTACACCACCGATCGCCGGGCCCCCGCCGCCCGCGCGGTCCTGGAGGCCGCCGGCCCCGCGCTGGTCGTCACCAGCGATCCCGGCCTCTGGGCCGAGACCAAGACCGCCCGCGCCAAGCTCGGGCCGGTCCACGTCTTCGACCCGACCCACCTCCTCGACACCCCCGACCGGCTCCGCTGGAGCCCCACCACAGGCTGCGAAGCGCGCGACACCGCCGCCGCCCGCGCCGCCGCGCTCCTCGCGCCCGTACGGCCCCTCAGCACCCTCGACTCCGCCACCGCCGACACCGCCGAGACCCTGCTGCGCTGCTGGCTGCACGCCGCGGCCGTGGACGGCCGGCCCTTCCGGCAGGTGCACCGCTGGGCCCAGGGAACGTCGGCCCACGAACCCGTCCGTATCCTCCGGACCAGCCCCAAGGCCATCGGCGGCACCGCGGGCGAACTCGAATCCGCCCTCACCGGGCACCCCGAACGGCGCGACATGGCCCAGGAACTGGCCGCGCGAGCGCTCGGCGCACTGACGTCCGTCCACATCCGGGACGCCTGTAACCCCAATCGAGTCAATTCGCCGGCGCCGGAATCATTCATCGCCGAAGGGGGAACGCTGTACGTGGTGGGTGAGGCGATTGAGGATCCCCGCACCCGCCCGGGTGCGATGCCCTTGCTCACCGCACTCGCCTCAAGCGTGGTCGAGCACGGCCGCCGCATGGCCGCACGGTCATCCTCCGGCCGGCTCGACCCACCACTCACCCTCGTCCTCGACGATGTGGCGGCCGTGGCCCCGCTGCCCGCCCTGCCCGACCTCCTGGAGCACGGCGAGGCACAGGGCCTCCCCACGTTCGCGCTGATGCGCTCCGAGGAGCAGGGCCGGGCACGCTGGCCCCGCCGCACCCTTCCGACCGGGTAGCACGGAAGCCCGACCGGACAGCACGGCAGCCGACGAAGCCACGGCGACAGGGGGCAACGCCATGCACGACACCCTTCTCCTGACCCACACCACGCTCATCGCCGCTCCGGGAACCCGCGGCCCCGAGCAGGACATGACCGTCGTCGTCCACGACGGCCGCGTCGCGACGGTCGGCCGTACGGCCGAGGTCCCCGTCCCGCACAGGGCGCGCGTCATGGACCTCTCCGGGAAGTACGTCATCCCCGGCCTCGTCGACATGCACACGCACAGCCACGGACCGGCCGAACTCGTCGCCCCGCTCTACGCCCTCACCGGCGTGACGACCGTCCGGGAGATGTGGGGCACACCGGCCGTCCGCGCCGGCCGCGACCGGGTCGAACGGGGGGAGTTCCCGGGCCCCCGCTGGGTGATCGGCAGCACCCTCGTCGACGGGCGGCCCAGCCTCTGGACCGAGGACGCCTCGCCGGTCCCGGTCGTCGAGGCGGGCACAGAGAGGGAGGTACGGGAGGCCGTCCGCCGGATCAAGCAGGAGGGCGCGGACTTCATCAAGGTCTACTCGCGGCTGACGCGCGAGGTCTATCTCGCCCTCGCGGACGAGGCCCGGCGACAGGACATCCCGTACGCCGGTCACTGCCCCGACGCCGTGACCGTGACGGAGGCCTCCGACGCCGGTCAACGCACCATCGAACACCTTCACCCCCTTCTCAGCGCGACGAGTTCGGACCAGCCGACGCTCCGCCGCGAGCTGGAGGACGGCCTGAAGGTCGACCCGGCGGAAGCCGGCTCGATCGCCCGCTTCCGCCGCTGGTACCGCCGGGTTCACCAACTGGAGTCGCTCGCGGCCCGCTCCTACGACCCCGACCGGGCCCACCGCGTCTTCGACCGCCTCGCCGCGAACGGCACCTACGTCACTCCGACGCTCGGCATGCACCACGTCATGGAGCGCCCGGACACCCTCCCGAACCGCGCCCCCGAATGGGCCCATCTGCCCGGATGGCTGACCGGCGCATGGCCGAGCCAGTTGGAGGAGCTGATGGGCGGCCGAACGGAGCAGGAGTATGCGAACGTCCGCGATCTAAACGCCCATCACGCGCGGATCGCCGGCGAACTCCACCGCCACGGCGTCCCCCTCCTCGCCGGCACGGACTCCGGGGCCCCCTATCTCGTCCCCGGCTTCGCCCTCCACCACGAACTGGAACACCTCACCCGGGCCGGTCTCGGGACGGCCCAGGCCCTACGGGCCGCCACCACCACGCCGGCCCACGCCCTCGGCCTGGAGGCCGTCATCGGCACGATCGAGCCCGGCAAGGCCGCCGACCTCGTCGTCCTCGACGCCGACCCGCTGGACGACATCCGCAATACGCAGCGCATCGACTCGGTGGTGACGCGTGGCCTCCTGATCGACCGTGCGGAACGCCGACGGATGCTCGCCCACATCGCACAGGCGGCGGCCGAGCTGAAGCCACCGGCGGGCATGGCCTCGTGAGGAGGGCCAAACCGAGGATCGCGATCACCATGGGC
This sequence comes from Streptomyces sp. UNOB3_S3, assembly GCF_020740895.1. Classification (GTDB taxonomy): domain Bacteria; phylum Actinomycetota; class Actinomycetes; order Streptomycetales; family Streptomycetaceae; genus Streptomyces. The sequence continues at coordinate 2,460 of NZ_JAILXP010000540.1, forward strand.
CGATGCGAAGCGGACGCCATCCTGCCCTCGGATCTACGGGCACGGCTCGCGGAATGGGGAGAGGCGGTCGGGGCGGCCGAGCAGGCCGACATTCTCGTCACGGGCTGGGGAAGCGCCCCGCTCACGGCGAACCTTCTCGCCCGGACACCCCGTGCACGGGTGGTCCTCCACGCTGCCGGGTCCGTCAAATGGCTGGTCACGGACGCGGTGTGGGAGCGGGGCATCGTGGTCTCCTCCGCCGCCGACGCCAACGCCGGCCCCGTCGCCGACTACGCCCTCGCCGCGATCACCTTCGCGGCGAAGAGGGCGGTGGCGACGGCGTCCGCGTATGCCTCGGGTGCTGTCTGGCCCGGTTTCACGGAGCGGGAGGGGGGCGACGGCCGTACGGTCGGTGTCATCGGGGCCTCACGCATCGGGCGACGCGTCCTGGAGCGGCTGATCACGGCGGGTACGGGCTGTCGGGTGCTTCTCTACGACCCGTATGTGTCCGCCGTCGAGGCAGCGCGGCTGGGGGTCGAGGCCGTGAGTCTCGAGGAACTGTGCGGCAGCAGCAGCGTCATCACACTCCACGCTCCTGAAGTTCCGGAGACCCGGCACATGATGGACGCACGGAGGCTGGCTCTCATCCCGGACGGTGGCACGGTCGTCAACACGGCACGCGGCTCACTGATCGACACAGAGGCGCTGGTACGGGAATGCGCTTCGGGACGGCTCGACGCGTTCCTGGACGTGACGGAACCGGAGCCGCTGCCGGCGGGGCATCCACTGTTCTCCCTGCCGAATGTGCTGGTCACTCCGCATATCGCGGGGGCCCAGGGGAGCGAGGTCCGCAGGCTGGGGAAATGGGTGGTGGAGGAAACGGAACGGTGGGTGCGGGGACTGCCGTTGTCGGGGAGGGTGAGAAGGGAAGACCTTTGCCGACTGGCTTAGCCGTAAATGCAAGAAAGCCCCGGCAGGTATCCCCTGCCAGGGCTTTCTCTTAAAAGGAGTTCGGCGGCGTCCTACTCTCCCACAGGGTCCCCCCTGCAGTACCATCGGCGCTGAAAGGCTTAGCTT
>NZ_JAILXP010000541.1 GCF_020740895.1 Streptomyces sp. UNOB3_S3
GGGTCATGCGGTCGTCCTCGCATCCGTGGTGGAGGGGGGCGACAGGCCGGGTGGGCCCTCCCCGCCGGGAGAGGGCCCACCCTGAGCGGTCACCCGCGAGCGTGGGTCACAGGCACAGCAGCACGCTGGCCGTGCTGATGCACGAGAGCAGGCTCACGGTGCTCTGCCCGCCGCCGCCGTGGCCACCGTCGTGGCTGTCGGACTCCATGCTCTGAAGGTCGAGAAGCGCCATGGTTCTGATTCCTTTCATGGGGACGGAAGTGGAACGGCTGGAACAGGTGGAACAGGTGGAACAGGTGGAACGGTTGGGTCACGACTCCACGACGTGGTGGAGCCGGCTCTGGGGCCCCTTCGGGGGCGGGAGGAAGGGCAGGGAGGCCGGGCCCTCGACCGATCCGAGCGCGAGCAGACAGCCCGCCGTACCCGTCGCGAGGTCCATCGACAGCCGCATCATCTGGCTGCCGGGGAAGGCCAGTTCGCCCCGGTAGGGGATGCCGTACCAGCCCAGGGCGGCCACTTGTGCCGCGAGGCCGTCCGGGGTGGCGCCCGGCGCGGTGGTGCGGCCGAGGTGCCAGATCATTCCGGCGCGGCCCTGGAAGAGGCCGGGGTGGGCGTAGAAGCGGGACCGGGCGGCGGTCAGGACGGCGGCGCGGGCGTCGGTGAGGTCCTCGTCCGGGTCGGGGACGTGGGCGAGGTAGTCGTCCAGGACGGCGCCGATGCCGACGCTGCCGTCGCCGAGGTAGGGCATGGTCCGCCAGCCCTCGTTCACGTCGAGGGCGCCGTTGGCCGTGCGCACGCAGTGCGCGAGGTCCACGCGCAGGGCCGTGCCGGCGAGGTCGAGGAGGGCGGGCGCGCCGGTGCGTTCGTACAGCCGGAGGAAGAGCAGGGCCGGGCCCGTGGCGCCGCGCATCAGCCCGGCGCGCTGCTTCCCGTCGTCGGCGGCGAGCCGGTCGGCGAGCAACTGGGCGGCCTCCACCGCGCGTTCGTGGAAGTGGCGGTCGCCGGTGGTGCGGGCCAGGTGGTCGAGGTGGAGGCCGATGCCGGCGAGTCCGCCGCGCAGGCCGGAGGTGAGCTTCTGCCACTTCTCGCCGAGGAGGGTGGCGGTGAGGTCGAGGGCACGCTCGGTGTGACCGAGGCGGTCGAGGACGTGGGCGACGCCGGCGAGTCCGTCGTAGAGGCCGAGCGGGGTGCCGGGCGGTGTCGCGCCGGGTTCGCTGTGCGCGAGCAGCCAGCGTTCGCCCTGCTCGTAGCGGTCGGCGCCGGTCTCGGCGAGGGCGTACAGGACGCCGGCGGCGCCGTGGGCGAGGCCGAGGCCGCCGCCCTCGGAGAACTGGGCGATGTCCCCGGGGAAGAGCCGGTCGTCGCGCTCGGGCGTGGCGGAGGCGAGGATCGCACGGACCATGGAGTCGCGGGCGGCGGGCCAGTCGTCCGTCGGCGGGAGGACGGCGGGCGCGGCGGGTACGGGCCCGGCGGACACGGGCCCGGCGAAGGCGGGGCCGGTCTCGTCGCCCGTCTGCTTCGTGATCTCGGCGACGGCCTCGTCGAGGAACTCCCGCGGTACGGCGGGGAAGTGCTCGGCGATGATGTCGGCGAGGTGCGCGGCCTTCGCCCGGTCGATGACGAAGAGCGTGGTGACGGGCAGGAACAGCGCGATCCGCAGGCAGGCGAGGGCGTAGCGGTCGACGTCGGTGCCGGTGCGGTCCGGCGGGGCGAAGAAGCCGGGGTGGGCGACGATCTGCCGGCCGCCCTCGGCGGCGGGCGCGGCGGCCTCGAAGTCGATCAGGGTGACGGTCTCCTCGCCCGACTCCTCACCCGACTCCTCGTCGGGCCCGACCATGATGTTGAACATGTGGAGGTCGTTGAAGACCACGCCCCGGGCGTGGACGGCCTCGACGGCCCGTTCCACGGCCCGGTGGATCCGCAGCGCCCAGTCGGTGTAGCCGGCGACGGCCGCCGGGTCGGGGTCGGCGGCGAGCAGCGGGTGGCGTTCGCCGAAGAAGGAGTTGAGGGGGCGGCCCTCGACGAAGTCCATGACGAGGAAGCGGTGTTCGCCGATGGTGAGCCAGTCGCGGACGCCGGGGGCGACGCCGAGGCCGGCGAGCCGGTCGAGGGCGTCCTTCTCGCGTTCCAGCCGGGTGATGGCATCGGCGCCGTCGGCGGCGAGCCCGGCGTGCGGGCGGGCCTCCTTGAGGACGACCTGCGAGCCGTCGCGGGTGTCGGTGCCCCGGTAGACGCCGCCGCCGTTGGAGAAGTGCAGGGCCTTCTCGATGCGGTAGGGCAGGTCGGCGACGGTGGTCGCGTTGCGGGCGGCCAGGTGGGGCGCCAGGAACGCGGGGAGGGTCACCCACGGGGGCACCTGGAAGGCGGGGTCGCGCGGGTCGGGGACGAGGGTGCCGTCCGCGTCCTCGATCGCGGGGACGAGGCTGCCGCGCGCGTCGACGCAGTAGCGGCGGGCGAAGGCGCCGTAGCGCACGTACAGCGGCCCGGCGTGCCAGCGCAGGTCGGTGAGGATGTACGGGCCGGGGCGTCCGCCGAGGATCTCCTCCAGGCCGGTGAGGACGGTGTGGAGGCTCTCCTCGTCGGCGGGGTAGATCGTGACGAACTTTCCGCTGGCGTCCCGGGGCGCGTACTTGTTGTTGCGGAGGTGGAGCAGGTGGGGCGCGGGGACGAACTTGAACGGGATGCCCCGGGGGACGCAGTAGTCCCAGACGTCGGCGGCGGTCTTGTCGGCGCCGTCCGCCGTGGCCGACACATGGATCTTCCAGCCCTGCGCGGGCTGCCCGGGGAGCGGCCCGCCGTCCGCGCCGAGGGGCGCGAGGTGGAGCCAGTCGCCGTTGCGGCCGCTCGTCCAGCCCTCGGGCACGGGACGCCGGGCGGTTTCGAACAGAGCGTCCTCGGCCCGGTCCCCGGCCGGGCGGGACAGCCGGTCCGGGATCTCGTAGAAGTGCCTGTCGGCCAGGCAGTAGACCTCGTACCGCTTCTCCATCGGCCCCCCTCAGCTGCGACGGGAAGAGATTTCCACGCCGTGGGGGGCCGGGACAGTCGCATCTGTCACGAACATGCCGTGCGGAACGCACGCGTAAACATATGTACGGACCAGGGCGAACGCAGGTCAGCCCTGTTGGCGGGGCCCACTCCGGCGCCGCGCGCTCCCGGGGCGCGCTCCGCGCGCCGGAGGCGCGGGCTCACTCACCGGGCTCCTCGGGTGGGAACACCGCCTCCCCCGTACCGAGCACCCGGATGGCCACGGCCTCCACGGGACAGCACTCGGCCGCGGCGAGGAGCTCCCCGTCGGGGGCCGTCTCCTCCGCGACCGGGTGCGAGCGCCGGGTCGTCGTGTCCAGCCGGAACACGGCGGGCGCGACGCCCGCGCACTGGCCCGAGCCGACGCACCGCGTCCGGTCGACGGTCACCCTCCAGCGGGGATCACCCACCGCCCGTCCCCTTCGGCAGGTGGATCGTCTTCTGCTCCAGGTACTCGGCGTAGCCCTCGGGCCCGCCCTCCCTC
>NZ_JAILXP010000542.1 GCF_020740895.1 Streptomyces sp. UNOB3_S3
GGCCGGGTGGGGCTGGTACGGCGTCTGGACGCCCTGCGGGCCCGGAGCGGGCGTCTGGCCGTCCACGGGCGGGAAGACCGCCGAGCCGACGCCGGCGCCGCTGCGGGCCGGCGGGCCGCCCGCGATGATGATCGGCGCGGGTGCCGCCTGGGCGGTGCCCGCGACACGGGCGCACTCGTCGCGCATGGCCTCGGCGCTCGGGAAGCGCTCGTTCGGGTTCTTCTTCAGGGCGCGCATGACCAGCGCGTCCACGGCCGGCGGGATCGAGCGGTTGATCGTGGAGGGCGCGACCGGCTCCTCCTGGACGTGCGCGTAGGCGATCGCCAGCGGGGAGTCCGCGTCGAAGGGCAGCCGGCCGGTCAGCAGCTCGAAGAGCATGATGCCGACCGAGTAGAGGTCGGAGCGGGCGTCGACGCCGCGGCCCAGGGCCTGCTCGGGCGAGAGGTACTGCGGGGTGCCGACGACCATGCCGGTCTGGGTCATGGAGGTGACGCCCGACTGCATGGCGCGGGCGATGCCGAAGTCCATGACCTTGACCACGCCGCGCTTGGTCATCATCACGTTGCCGGGCTTGATGTCGCGGTGGACCAGGCCCATCTCGTGGCTGACCTCGAGCGCGGCCAGCACATCCGCTGTGATCTTGAGCGCTTTCCCGACGGGCATGGCGCCGTACTGGGCGGCGTCCGCGTCGAGCACCGAGCGCAGCGGCTGTCCCTCGACGTACTCCATGACGATGTACGGCATCGTCGAGCCGTCGAGGTCGTCCTCGCCCGTGTCGAAGACCGAGACGATGTTGGTGTGCGTGAGCTTGGCCACGGACTGGGCCTCGCGGCGGAAGCGCTCGCGGAAGGAGGACTCGCGGCCCAGCTCGGTGTGGAGGGTCTTGACCGCGACCTGTCTGTCCAGCACCGTGTCGTAGGCCAGGTGCACGGACGCCATGCCGCCCTCGCCGAGCAGGTCGCGCAGCTGGTAGCGGCCCCGGCCGACAGATCGTCCCGCGTAGCGGCCTTGAGCGCCGTCCTGGCTCATGGTGTTGCTTCCCCCTCGGCCTCGGCGCGCTGCCTGGCGTACTGGCGTCGCTGGAGTGGTTTCGTGACGCGCCCGGGGCGCGCCGATCCAGCTGTTCTTCGTCGTATCCCGGCCAAGTCTGCCCGAGGCGCCGGGCACGTCAAGCCGCGTGCCCGTTCCGTGACCGGATGCGCGACAAGGTGTCACGGGATTTGCCTTGCTCGTACCGGTACGGGTTTGATAGCCGGTCCATCCCGGACCGGGACACGTCGCAAAGCCTGTAGCGTGCCCTAGCGGAAGACAGCTTTCTCGAGTTACCCCGCGCAATCGCCTTCTCACGGGGAGCGGCTGCGGCGGACCAGAGACGACGGCGAGGACTGATGGCACAGACGCAGAGCGCCCAGGGTCCATCCGATCCTGACGCCCACGGGGGCGGAATGCCCGATGTGCCTGAAATGTGGGGTAATGGCGGACTGGTCGGCGACGGCCGTTACCGTCTGACCCACCGGCTGGGCCGGGGCGGCATGGCGGAGGTCTTCGCCGCCGAGGACGTACGGCTGGGCCGTACCGTCGCGGTGAAGCTGCTCCGCGCCGACCTCGCCGAGGACCCGGTCTCCAAGGCGCGCTTCACCCGCGAGGCACAGTCCGTCGCCGGTCTGAACCACCACGCCGTGGTGGCCGTCTACGACTCCGGCGAGGACACCGTCGGCCGCAATGTCGTGCCGTACATCGTCATGGAGCTGGTCGAGGGCCGCACCATCCGCGACCTTCTGCTCAACTCCGAGGCGCCGCCGCCCGAGCAGGCGCTGATCATCGTCTCCGGGGTGCTGGAGGCGCTGGCCTACAGCCACCAGCACGGCATCGTGCACCGCGACATCAAGCCCGCCAACGTGATCATCACGAACACGGGCGCGGTCAAGGTCATGGACTTCGGCATCGCCCGCGCCCTGCACGGCGCGGCCTCCACCATGACCCAGACCGGCATGGTCATGGGCACGCCCCAGTACCTCTCCCCGGAGCAGGCCCTCGGCAAGACCGTCGACGCCCGCTCGGACCTCTACGCCACCGGCTGTCTGCTCTACGAACTGCTGGCCCTGCGCCCGCCGTTCACCGGCGAGACCCCGCTGTCGGTGGTCTACCAGCACGTCCAGGACACCCCCGTGCCGCCGTCCCAGGTGCAGCCGGCGGTGCCGCCGGAGCTGGACGGGCTCGTCATGCGCTCCCTCGCCAAGGACCCGGACGACCGGTTCCAGAGCGCCGAGGAGATGCGCGGGCTGGTCCAGTACGGCCTTCAGATGCTGCACGAGGCGGGCAGCCACACGGGTGCCTGGAGCACCGGCCCGGTCGGCCACGCCGCCGCCGCGACCCAGGTCATGGGCGGCGTGGGCATGGGCGCCACCACGGCCATGCCGCACCCGCAGCACGGCGACACCTCGCAGCAGCCGGTGATCCCGCGCCGCCAGGGCGCCGACGACGGCGGTTTCGGCGGCTACAACGGTGGTTACAACGGCGGCCGCGGCGGTTCGGGCGGCGGCAAGGGCAAGCTGTGGCTGGTCGCCGTGCTCGCGGTGGTCGCGGTCGTGGCGGGCGTCGCGTTCATGCTCAAGCAGGGCGACAAGGGCGGCCCCAGCAACAAGACGACCACCGACAAGGTCACCACCACCCCCAGCGCCCCCACGCCCAGCGGCAGCGAGAAGCCCAGCCGGAAGCCCTCCAAGGGCCACACGTCCGACACGGGCACCGGCACGGGCGGCGACAGCGACGACTGGAGCGACAACACCCGCAACCGGCAGCGCGAGCCCTCCGACGACTCGACGGGGCACGCGAGCAAGCCGCCGACCGGCAATCCGTCGTCCAACCCGTCGGGCGGCACGGACCCGTCGGGCAACCCGACCAAGACCCCGGACGACGGGAAGCAGCCGTCCCACTCGCCGGACCCGCCGGACAAGGGCACGCCGGGCACCACCACTCAGGGCGGCGCCAACCAGGGCACCGTCGGCTAGCCGACGCGAACGAGGCCGGACCCCTCCAGGGGTCCGGCCTCGTCCATGTGGGGGCCGTGCGGGCCGTCAGTCCGTGAAGGCGTCGCGCACGGACTCGTACGCGCCCGTCCACCACACCGCCAGCGCCGCCGAGGCCGGGAAGCCGGGGTCGGCGCGGTGGTCGCGCAACTGGTAGCGCCAGCGCAGCATCCAGAAGTCGTTCAGCCGCTCCCACCACACCCGGTGCACGGCGGCGCCCAGCTCGGCCGCGTCCGCGCCGGTGACCCGGCGGTAGGCACGCGCGTAGGGGCGTATCTTCGCCAGGTCCAGCGTGCCGTCCGGACGCAGGAAGAAGATCACCGCGGCCCGTACGGCCTCCTCGGCGCGCGGCTGGACGCCCAGCCGGTCCCAGTCGACGATCGCCGCGGGCTCGGCGCCCCGGTAGAGCAGGTTGAGCGGGTGGAAGTCGCCGTGCACCCAGCCCCGGGCGGGGGTGGGTGCACGGC
>NZ_JAILXP010000543.1 GCF_020740895.1 Streptomyces sp. UNOB3_S3
TCAGCCCCGCCGGCGTTTGAGGCGCGGGGTCCGGGGCGGAGCCCCAGGAAACGGGAAGGGGCGGGGTTGGGGACAATGGCCCTCCAGCAGCAACCCGCACCGCACGCACTCACAACGGGGACGGACACGCAATGGCACCCAAGCCCGACATACTCGCCGCCTTCGAGGCCGCGAAGGGATTCATGCCGGTGGACGAGGGCCTCGCCCTGTACGCCGCCGCGCGGGACGCGGCGCGGCTCGGGCTGCCGCTGCTGGAAGTGGGCACGTACTGCGGCCGTTCGACGATCCTCCTCGCCGACGCGGCCCGTGAGGGCGGCACCGTCGCGGTGACCGTCGACCACCACCGCGGCAGCGAGGAGCAGCAGCCCGGCTGGGAGTACCACGACCCGTCCGTCGTGGACGACGAGCCGGGCGTGGGGCGGATGGACACGCTGCCGACGTTCCGCAGGACGCTCTACAAGGCGGGCCTGGAGGACCACGTCATCGCCGTCGTCGGGCGGTCGCCGCAGGTGGCGAAGGTGTGGCAGGCGCCGGTCGGGCTGGTGTTCATCGACGGCGGGCACACCGACGAGCACGCCAACGCCGACTACGAGGGGTGGGCACCGCATGTCGCGCCCGACGGGCTGCTCGTCATCCACGATGTGTTCCCCGACCCCGCCGACGGCGGTCAGGCCCCGTACCGCGTGTATCTCCGGGCGCTGGCGTCCGGCGCGTTCACCGAGGTCTCGGTGGAGCGCTCGCTGCGCATACTGCGGCGTACGGGTCTCGGAAGTTGAGCGGCGGCGCTAGCATCGCCCGCGTGTCCCACGGCAGCGTTCCCCCCATAGCCCGGCGTCTCGTCGCCGGGCCGGCAGTGGTGCTCCTGGCGGCCGGGCTGGCCGGGTGCGGCGGCGGTACGGTCGGCATGGGCGGCGGTGACGACGGGAAGAAGCCCGTGGCCGCCGCTTCGTCGTCCTCGCCGAGCGAGCGGTCCTCGCCGTCCTCGTCCCCGCCGTCGTCGCCCGCGAGCACCGCGCCGCAGCCCGCCAGGAGCGAGCCGGCCTCCGCCGAGCCGAAGGGCTCCGAGGCCGCCCCCGCCGCCGACGGGCCGCTGCGGGGCAAGGTCGTCGTGGTCGACCCCGGCCACAACATCCACAACGCCGAGCACTCCACCGAGATCAACCGTCAGGTCGACATCGGCACCGGCCACAAGGAGTGCGACACCACCGGCACCGAGACCAACTCCGGCTACGCGGAAGCCACCTTCAGCCTCGACGTCGCGCACCGGCTGCGCGCGATCCTCCAGTCGCGGGGCGCCAAGGTCGTGCTGACGCACGACGGCGACCGGCCGTACGGGCCGTGCGTCACCGAGCGCGCCGAGATCGGCAACAAGGCGCACGGCGACGCCGCCGTGTCCATCCACGCGGACGGCGCGGGCCCCGGCCAGCGCGGCTTCCATGTGATCCTGCCCGCGAAGGTGCGCGGCGGCGCGGCGGACACCGGTCCCATCGTGGAGCCCTCGAAGGAGCTGGGGGCGCGCGTCGCGGGGAACTTCGTCAAGGTCACCGGCAGCGCGCCGTCCAATTACATCGGCCACGGCACCGGTCTCGACACCCGGGGGGATCTGGGCGGTCTCAATCTGTCGACGATTCCCAAGGTGTTCATCGAGTGCGGCAATATGCGCGACGCGCAGGACGCCGCGCTGCTCACGGACGGTGGCTGGCGCGAAAAGGCGGCGCAGGGGATCGCGGACGGCATTACGGACTTCCTGCGCGGGTAAAGAGGACCGGAGCGCGGGCCGCGTCCGCCCGGGCGGCGGGTACGGCCCGCGGCGGGGGCGGAGGGCCGCCGCACGGGGCCCGAACGGGCAGGCCACAGCCGTGTCACGAGGGTGATACGAAGAGGACGCCCGGGCCGCCCAGGCGATAGGTTCCCCTTACGATGGGTGGCCGCCACCCCCGCAGCGACGATTACTGACAGTACTGACAAAGGATTTTAGGTGAACATCCGCTCCCTCACTCGAGGCGACGGCGGGGTGATCGGAGCAGCGGTGTTGCTGTTCATCGCCTCGTTCCTCAGCTTCCGTTCGTACGACTGCGGGCAGGCGACGGTCGGCTGCCCCAAGGAGCCGATCGGCTGGAAGCCTGAACTCTTCCCCGTACTGCCGTCGATCTTCCTCGCCGGAATCATCGCCGCCGCTCTGATCGTCGCCGCCCGGTTCCAGCCGGAGGGCCGCAAGCTCATCGGGCTCAGCCTCGACCAGTGGGGCACCGCGTTCGCCGTGTTCGCCGCCTGGTCCTCGCTGTGGACGATCTTCGGTGGCCCGGACGTGGAGCAGATCTCGCCCGGCGTCGGCCAGATCCTGGCGCTGATCGCCAACCTCCTGCTCGCGGCCGTCGCGGTGCTGACGCCGCGCACCCCCGCGCTCAAGGCCCCGCTGATGGCCGCCCCGCAGGCCGCGGCCCCCGCCCCGTACGGCGCGCAGCCGCCGCACGCGGGCTACGGCTACCCCGGCCCGGCGGCCGGTGCGCCGCAGCAGGGGGCGCCGCAGCAGGGGGCTCCCTCCCCGTACGGCGCGCAGGCCACCATGCCGTTCGGCGGCCAGGCCCCCCAGCCGCAGCAGGGTCAGCCCGCGCAGGCCCAGCCGCAGCAGCAGGCCCAGCCGGCCGCCGCGCATCCCGCCGCCGGTCAGCCGGCCGCGCCCGCGGCCGACTTCGCCCCGTTCTGGTTCGCCGTGCCGGTGAACCGCCCGCTGTTCGCGGAGGACGGCTCCTCGAACCAGGTCGGCGAGCTCGCGCCGGGCACCTGGTACCTCGCGGTCGACCAGCGCGGTCCCGCGCTCGTCGCGCAGACGCAGGACGGCCGTCGCGGCGTGCTCCAGGACACGACGGGCATTCAGCGCGGCTGAGTCCTTCACGTCCCTCGTCCCCACGGCCCGCCGGGTTCCTCCCGGCGGGCCGTGGCGCGTCCGGCCCTTGTCACCGGAGCCGGCCGGTCCTAGAGTCCCCACCGTCGCCGTCTGACGCGCCGTCAGGAGGTTTCGCGCATGCGGCTCGGGCTCGCCCTCGGCTACTGGGGCCGCCGCCCCGACCCCCGGCACCTCTCCCTCGCCCGCCACGCCGAACGGCTCGGCTACCACTCCGTCTGGACCGCCGAGTCCTGGGGATCCGACGCCTTCACCCCGCTGACGTGGATCGCCGCCCACACCCGGCGCATCCGGCTCGGCACCGCCGTCGCCCAGATGGCCGCCCGCTCCCCCACCGCCACCGCGATGCACGCCCTGACCCTCGACCACCTCTCCGGCGGCCGGCTGCTGCTCGGCCTGGGGCTGTCGGGGCCACAGGTGGTGGAGGGCTGGTACGGGCGCCCGTTCCCGGACAGTCCGCTGACCGCGACCCGGGAGTACGTGGAGGTCGTCCGGCGGGTCCTGCGCCGTGAGGCGCCGGTGGTCCTCGACGGGCGCTACCACCCCCTCCCCCACCCGGGCCCCGGTGCGA
>NZ_JAILXP010000544.1 GCF_020740895.1 Streptomyces sp. UNOB3_S3
TCCCCCGACAGCCGATCACCGCCGCCCGCCGGGCGGGCGCCCCGGTTCGCCACGGCCCGGCGGGCGGCGGTGATCGGCTGTCGGGGGACGAGTCTGAGCCGGGAGTCGCGCGGAGTACGGGACGTCACAGGAGCAGTCTTGCCGTTCACGCTCCGAAAACCCAATCGGAATCAACTATCCAGCCGTCGGGGACCCGTGGTGGGACGTCATGCGGGGGGTGCGTGCGGTGCGCGAGCGCCCTGTTCACGCCCTACATCAGGGGGATCAGGAAGCGGCGCAGGGCCTCCTCGTAGCCCGTGGGATCGACGTTCCAGGAGGCCGCGTGACCCGCCCCGCGAACGGTGCGCAGCGTTATCAGTTCCGGTCGCCGGGCGGCGAGTTCACGGGAATGGAGGAGGGGCGCTACGGGGTCGTCGGTGCCGTGGACGACGAGGGCCGGGACGTCCAGCAGGGTGGGGTCGGCGGCGGTCAGCAGGCCCTCGGGGGCCAGACCGGTGCGTCCCTCCGTCGCCCGGACCGCAAGCGGAATGAGCGCGGCCGGGAGCCGGTGGGCGGCCAGGGTGCCCAGCGCGGCGGGCCAGTCGAGGAGCGGCGCGTCCAGGACGACGCCCGCGACCCGGTCGCTCAGCGCCGAGCCCGTGTCCCGCAGGGCGGTGAGCAGCGCCATCGTCGCGCCCGTGGACCAGCCGTACAGGACGACGCGACGGGCGCCGTTGCGGACGGCGTAGCGGACGGCGGCATCCAGATCCCGCCACTCCCGGGCGCCGAAGTGGCTGATTCCGTGCGCCGGGCGGGGTGCGCCGGGGTCGCCCCGGTAGGCGAGGGCGAGGACGGGGAGGCGCTGCCGGTGGAGGAACGGCAGCACGACCATGGTGTGCTCCCGGGTGGTGCCCAGGCCGTGCACGGCGATCACCCAGGTGTCCCGGGCGCCGGGCACGAACCACGCGGGCAGCGGGCCCAGCTCGCCGGGCACCTCCACGTCGGCGTGGTCGAGACCGAGGGCGTCGCGCGGGTTGCCCCGGTGGATCTGCGGGGTGAGCCAGACCCGGTCGCCGGGGGCCGGGGCGCCGTGGGTGACGCGCTCCAGGTGCCGGACCACGCAGTCGTGGGGGTGGGAGACATCGGCGACGACGTCCCCGACGACGGCGTGGAGCCCCCGGCCGGCCAGCCCGTAGACGCCGGGGCGCAGCGTGGCCGGGGTGCGGGTGAGGGTGATCGTGCCGGGGGCGGCGCCGGCGCCGGGGGCGATGTCGTGCACGGTGAGCCGGTGCTCGCCCGGTGGCGGGTGTCCCGGCACGGTCCGCAGGACGGCGTCGCCCGCGTACCGCCCGGCCGCCACGGCGGCGGCCCCGGCACCGATCAGTGAGGTGGCGGCGAGGGCCGCCACTCTTCGCAGGCCCATCCCCTCCAGTCTGGTCCCGCGCGGGCCGCCGGGCGACTCGGCTCAGCCGGGCTGGCCGTAGCCCCGGTACTTGGCGGCGACCTCCTCCAGCCGGTCGGGGCCGAGCAGGGTGGGGGCGCGCCCGGGGACGGCCGTGGCGGTGAGCCAGACCCGGCACATCCACTCCAGCTGGGCGGTGCGGTCGTAGGCGGCGTCGAGGGTGGCGCCGTGGGTGAGGGTGCCGTGGTTGCGCAGCAGACAGCCGGTGCGGCCGTCGAGGGCCCGGAGCGCGTGCGCGGCCAGCTCGTCGCTGCCGTAGAGGGCGTAGGGGGCGACGCGGACCGGCCCGCCGAGGGCGACGGCCATGTAGTGGATCGACGGCACCTCGTCGACCAGCGTGGAGACGGCGGTGGCGTGGACGGCGTGGGTGTGGACGATCGCGGCGGCGTCGGTGGCGCGGTAGACGGCGAGGTGCATGGGCAGTTCGCTGGTGGGGGCGAGCTCGCCGAGCACCTGGCGGCCGGCCAGGTCGACGCCGACGGCGTCGCCGGGGCCGAGCCGGTCGTAGGGCACCCCGCTGGGCGTGACAAGCACCACGTCACCGACCCTTGCGGAGACGTTGCCCGAGGTGCCGACGACCAGTCCGTCGGCGGTGCTCCTGCGGGCCGTGGCCACGACATCGGCCCAGGTCCGGCTGATGTCGTCGGGTGCGGCGGGGGTCGGTTCGCCGGTCTTCATGATCTTCGCCTCCGGTTGGTGTCATCGGTGGGCCCGAGCCAGTTCACCTTCCGTTCACCCGGAGTCCCTACGGTCGCCGCGTACTGACCATCGAACTGATTGCCTGGGTGAATGGAAAACATCACGCTTCTCATCGGGATCGTGATCGTCACGGCCTTGGTGTTCGACTTTACGAACGGCTTCCACGACACGGCCAACGCCATGGCCACCACCATCTCGACCGGAGCGCTCAAGCCCAAGACCGCCGTGGCCATGTCGGCCGTGCTCAACCTGGTCGGGGCGTTCCTGTCCGTCGAGGTCGCGAAGACGATCTCCGGAGGCATCATCGATGAGAGTGCCGGCATCAGACCAGAGGTGATCTTCGCCGGGCTGGTCGGCGCGATCGTCTGGAATCTCCTGACATGGCTGGCGGGCCTGCCCTCCAGCTCCTCGCACGCCCTCTTCGGCGGCCTGATCGGCGCCACCGTCGCGTCCGTCGGCTTCGACGCGGTCAACGCCGACAAGGTCGTCATGAAGGTCCTCATCCCCGCGGTCGCCGCCCCGATCGTGGCGGGCATCGCCGCCTGGGCCGCCACCCGCCTGACCTTCCGCCTGACCAAGGGCCGCGACGAGGCGGAGACCGCGAAGGGCTACCGCGCGGGCCAGATCGCCTCGGCCGCCCTGGTCTCCCTCGCCCACGGCACCAACGACGCCCAGAAGACCATGGGTGTCATCACCCTGGCCCTGGTCACCGGCGGCGTCGTCGCCCCCCACTCCGACCCGCCGCTGTGGGTCGTCGTCTCCGCGGGCCTGGCCATCGCGCTCGGCACGTACCTGGGCGGCTGGCGCATCATCCAGACGCTCGGCAAGGGCCTCGCCGACATCAAGCCGGCGCAGGGCTTCGCCGCCCAGACCGGTGCCGCGACCGTGATCCTCGCCTCCTCGCACATCGGCTTCGCGCTCTCCACCACCCAGGTCTGCTCCGGCTCGATCATGGGCTCCGGCCTGGGCCGCAAGGGCGGCGTGGTGCGCTGGTCGACCGCCGGCCGCATGGTCGCCGCGTGGGGCCTGACCCTCCCGGCCGCGGGCCTCGTCGCCGCCGGCGCCGCGCTCCTGGCCGACCAGGGCGACTGGGGCATCGCCGCCGTCGCCGTCCTCGGCCTCGCCGTCTCCGGCGCCATCTGGATGGCCTCGCGCCGCAAGCCGGTCACCCACGACAACGTCAACGACCTCAACACGCCGCAGGGCCTCCCCGAGGAGCCCGTCGGCGTCGTCACGGCCGCCCTTCAGGCCGTGGCCCCGCCGCCGGCCGGCAC
>NZ_JAILXP010000545.1 GCF_020740895.1 Streptomyces sp. UNOB3_S3
ATGTGCCCGATGTGCGGAGCGGCCTGTACGGTCGCACCGCACAGGTAGATCGAGACACAGCCCGGCACAAGCGGGGAGAAGTCACGGATCTGCCGGGCGCTGGTGTCGTACAGACGAATGCTCACGGCACCAGGGTAGTGGGCCCGAGGGGGTGCATCGCCCCTGGCGGCACGGGCTGACTCGATAACGGGTACGAGCGCGGGGCCCTACTGCGGCGGAGCGACAGCTTCCGTAGAACCGGTGGCGGGTCTTTGACCTCTCCTTACTATCTGCACATGATAGGGGGCCGCATGGTAACTTCCCCGGCGGTCGTGCCTTCCCGGCCAGGCCGTTGATAAAACCAGCGAAATCCGGACACAGGACTCAGGAGGGACGTTGACGTCCTCCGTGACGGTGCAGCAGCGGCAGAAGGAACGTCCTGCCTCACCACTCCCGCGAATAGCGCCCAAGGGGAGACTCGCCGCACTGGATGGCCTGCGTCTGCTCGCCGCCCTCATGGTCGTGCTCTACCACTACATCGCCTTCAACAGCGCCGCGTGGTCCAAACCGGCCACCGAGCGCTTCCCGGTGGCGTACGTGCCGGCGTCCTACGGGTGGCTGGGCGTCCAGCTCTTCTTCCTCATCAGCGGCTTCGTCATCTGTATGAGCGCCTGGGGCAGAAGCATCGGTGATTTCGCGACCTCGCGCGTCACCCGCCTCTACCCCGCCTACTGGTTCGCCGTGCTGGCCGCGACGCTCGTCGTCTCCATCTGGCCCGTGAACGGCCCGGGGCCCTCGCTCAGCGACGTCCTGGTCAACCTCACGATGTTCCACGAGCCGATGAAGGTCGCCCCCGCGGACGGGGTCTACTGGACGCTGTGGGCCGAGATCCGCTTCTACCTGCTCTTCGCGCTGCTGATCGCCTGGAAGGGGCTGACCTACCGGCGCGTCGTGGGCTTCTGCGTCATCTGGGGCATCGCCGCCGCCGTCGCGGCGGGGCTCGACGTCGAGGCGCTGGACGCGGTCCTGATGCCGAACGACTGCTGGTTCTTCATCGCCGGCATGGCGTTCTACCTGATGTACCGCTACGGCCCCAATCTGCTGCTGTGGGGCATCGTCACCGCGACCTTCCTGGCCGGCCAGCACTTCGCCTTCAATACCCACCACAACGTGCAGAAGTACGTGGGGCACAAGCTCCCGCTGTGGCCCACGGTGGCGCTGATCGCCCTGTTCTACGTGGCGATCGCTGCCGTGGCGCTCGGCAGGACCAGCAAGATCAACTGGCGCTGGCTGCCGACGGCGGGCGCGCTGACGTACCCCCTCTACCTGCTGCACGAGCGCATCGGCTGGACGGTCATCAAGGAGTTCGAGAACGACGTCTCGCGCTACGTCCTCGTCCCCGCCCTCGTCGCGCTGATGCTGGTGGCCTCCTGGCTGCTGCACCGCTATGTGGAGCGCCCGCTCGCCCGCGCGCTCAAACGCGGCATGACCAAGGCGCTGGCGGACATGCGCACGCCACGCGAGCGCGTCTGACGCCACCCGCCGGCTCCCACGAGCCCGCCCCGACGCCCCACGGCGGCCCCCCGGTCATCCGGGAGGCCGCCGTTGGTCCTTTCGGGGGACCCGCCATGACCATCGGGCGGAAACCGGGAGGCCGGCGGCCCGGCCGTGACGTTCGGTCACCCGTCGGGAACGCTCGGTGTGCCAGCATGCAGGGTGGCCCGTACGCGCAGCGGGCCGACAGCCAACGGGAGAGGACGACATGCGTTTCGCCAGCGGCGGCGAAAACGATGGCGTCCGACCGGGTGGGCCTGGCCCCAGGCTCTGCATCCTGGACGGACTCCGTCTGCTCGCGGCCCTCATGGTCGTGCTGTACCACTACACGAGTCTGAACGGCGGCTGGAACCGCGACCCGCGCCTGCTGTTCCCGGGCATCGAGCCGATAACGCGCTACGGCTGGCTGGGCGTGGAGATCTTCTTCCTCATCAGCGGCTTCGTCATCTGCATGAGCGCCTGGGGCAGGTCCCTCGGCGACTTCGTGGTGTCCCGGGCGGCGCGGATCTATCCCGCCTACTGGGTGGCGATCCTGCTGACCGGTGGCGTGGTCACGCTGTGGCCGGAGGTCCGCTCGGTGGCGGGCCCGGAGACCGTCTTCACCAACCTGACCATGCTCCAGCAGGGACTCGGCGTCTGGGACGTGGACGGCGTCTACTGGACGCTCTTCGTGGAGCTGAAGTTCTATGTGCTCTTCGCCCTCGTCGTGGCCAGGGGCGTCACCTACCGCCGCTGCGTGATCTTCTGCGGCGTGTGGACCCTGGCCGCCGCCATCGCCCCGACGGCCGACAGCAAGCTGCTCACCCTCTGGACGACGCCCATCGCGGCGCCGTACTTCGTCGCGGGCATCGCCTACTACCTCATGCACCGCTACCGGCCCACGGCGCTGCTCTGGGGCATCGTGGCCATCTCGTACCTGCTCGCCAACCACCAGGTCGCCAAGCGGGTGCACGACAACGCCAACCACGCGACGTCGCTCTTCCCCGCGCAGGCCATGGTCTTCGCGATCTTCGCCGTGATGGCGCTGGTGGCGCTGGGCACCTTCGACCGGGTGCGGTGGCGCTGGCTGACCACGGCGGGCGCGCTCACCTACCCGATGTACCTGCTCCACCAGTACATCGGGATGACGATCATCTACGCGCTGCGCGAGGCCGTCCCCCCGCTGCCGCTCGTCGCCGGGCTGATCACGGTGATGCTGGGCGCCGCCTGGCTGATGCACCGCTATGTCGAGCGCCCGCTCGGCAGGCGGCTGCGCTCGGCGCTGCGCAAGGGCATGGAGGACATCCGCCACAGCGCGGCGGCGCCCGCGCTCGACGGACTGCCGCTGCTGAACGAGCCGCGGCGCTCCGACCGGGTGAGCGCCGCGCGGACGGACTGATCCAGAGGACCGATGGACTGTTCTAGAGGGAGCCGACGACCTTGCGCGGCGTGATGCGGACCACGACGCGCTGGGCGTCGTCCTTGGCGGCCGGGTTGAAGTCGGCGTAGTCCTTGCCGGTGTACTTCCGCGCCAGCTCGTCGATCAGCTCGTTCCCGCCCTCGGTGGTGATGTCCGCGGTGCCGCGCACCTCGGCGTAGGTGTACGGCGCGTTGGGCGGGTTGACCAGGACGGTGACGCGGGGGTCGCGGCGGAGGTTGCGCTCCTTGCGGCGGCCGACCGTCGTGGAGATCAGCAGGTCGTCTCCGTCGCGCTTGACCCAGGTGACGGAGACCTGGGGGCTGCCGTCGGGCTGGACGGTCGCGACGGAGACGAAGGCGGGGTTGTCGTCGAGGTACTGCTTGAGGTCATCGGAGAGCACGGCAGCCACGGCTCCTTCCGGGGGTGGGGGGCTGTCCGTGGGATCTCTCCCCCGACCCGCCCCCTCCCGAAACCGGAGGC
>NZ_JAILXP010000546.1 GCF_020740895.1 Streptomyces sp. UNOB3_S3
GTCCGGGCCGGTCGCGAGGCCCCCGCCCGCCACGCCTTCCCGCTCCTGGTCCACTCCGTCGTACGGCGCGGTCCGCCGGCTCTGCCCACGCCCTGCTGACCGCCGGCCCGTCCACCCCGACGGGCCCGCGCCGGCCGGGCGGCACGCCATCGACCACCACGTCACGACACGCATCACGGAGAAGACCACCATGAGCAACCGCAACAACTGGGAGAACAAGCAGTCCGCCCGCGAGCGGCTGCGCGCCGAGCGCGAGAAGCAGGCGAAGAAGGAGAAGACCCGCCGCCAGCTCCTCGTCGGCGGCGCGATCGTCGGCGTCCTGGCGATAGCCGGCGGCGTCGGCTACGCGGTGACGCAGTCCGGCGGCAAGAGCGACTCCGCCTGGTCCGCCGCCGCCAAGAAGACCCTCGTCAAGCCCGCCAACACCGCCGGCGACAAGGGCACCGAGGTCGTCGTCGGCAAGAAGGACGCCAAGCACAACCTGGAGGTCTTCCAGGACATGCGCTGCCCGATCTGCTCCGTCTTCGAGCAGAACGTCGGTGACACCATCGACAAGGACGTCAAGGACGGCAAGTACAAGGTCACGTACCACATCGGCACCTTCCTCGACCGCAACCCGCAGATCCGCGGCGACGGCTCGAAGAACGCGCTCAGCGCGCTCGGCGCCGCGCTGAACGTGAGCACCGAGGCGTTCAGCGCCTACAACAAGGCCCTCTACGCCAAGGCCAACCACCCCGAGGAGACCAAGGACGACTTCGCCAAGGACGACGTCCTGCTGAAGGTCGCCCAGCAGGTCCCCGCGCTCAAGGGCAACGCCGCCTTCGAGAAGGACGTCAAGGACGGCACCTTCGACAAGTGGGCCCTGGACATGTCCGACTCCTTCGACAGCCACAAGGACGTCACCGGCACCCCCACGCTCAAGCTCGACGGCAAGAAGCTGACCGTGAAGACCGCCTACGGCGAGGGCGCCCCGAACACGGCCGACAAGTTCACCGAACTGGTCGCCGCCCAGCTCAAGTAGCACCCCCGAGGGGCGGGCCCGGCCCGCCCCTCATCGATGCCGAATCTTGACCGGACAGCCGTCGGCCGCCGTGGCACACTCGCCCTCATGGAGGGGACGGGCGTTCGGCTCAGGGCGATGCGCGCCGGGCTGTTCACCGCGCTCTGCCTCACGCTGTCCGCGGCGGCCCATGTGCTGCTCTCGCACGCCCCGTTGCCCCTGTCCACGGTCGCCGTGCTGGCGGTGACCTTCTTCGCCGTCGCCTACGCGCTGGCCGGCCGCGAGCGCGGCTTCTGGCCGATAGCGGCCCTGCTCGTCCCGCTGGAGCTGGCCGCCGACACCGTCTTCACCACCGGCCAGCACGCCTGTTACGGCCAGGCCGGCGGCCCGGTCGCGGGCCCCCTCCACTCGATGGGCGTCGATCTGGTCTGCCGGGGCGGCGAGTTGGGCCCACCCCTGGGCGGCTTACCGGCCGCCACCAGTTCCGCGACGCCCTGGCTGCTGCTCGCCGCGCACCTCACGGTCGGGCTGATCGCGGCCGCCTGGCTGCGCCGCGGCGAGGTGGCCGTGGCCCGGCTGCTGCGCGCGCTGGCCGCGCTGGCCTTCCGCCCGCTGCCGCCGGCCGCCGCGCTCCGGTCGTACGGCCCCGCCGGCACCGCGCCCGTACGGCCCGTGCGCGACACCCTGGCCGCCCGTACGCTCCCCCTGCTCGTCCACTCCGTCGTACGGCGGGGACCGCCGTCGCTCCCGGCATCCGCCTGAGCACGGCACCACATCCCTTCCGTACCTTTCCTCTCCACGGAGCCGAGTCATGAGCAACCCCCAGAACAAGGCCGCCGCCCGCGAACGCCTGCGCGCCGAGCGCGAGAAGCAGGCGAAGCGCGACAAGACCCGTCGTCAGCTGCTCATCGGCGGCGCGATCGTCGCCGTCCTGGCGGCTGCGGGCGGCATCGGCGTGGCCGTCTCCAAGGCCACCGACGGCGGCAAGAACACCAAGGTCAGCAGCGAGGACTGGGAGAGCGCCGCCCGGAAGCGGGCGTTCAAGCAGCCCGCCAACACCACCGGCGACAAGGGCACCACGGTCGTCATCGGCAAGCAGGACGCGAAGAACACCCTGGAGGTCTTCGAGGACATGCGCTGCCCGATCTGCTCCGGCTTCGAGCAGAACGTCGGCGAGACCATCCAGAAGGACATCAAGGACGGCAAGTACAAGGCCCAGTTCGAGATCGGCACCTTCCTCGACCGCAACCCGATGATCAAGGGCTCGGGCTCGAAGAACGCGCTGAGCGCGCTGGGCGCGGCGCTCAATGTGAGCCCGGACGCGTTCCTGGAGTACAAGAAGGCGCTCTACTCGGCCAAGAACCACCCCGACGAGCGGGACGACGCCCTCTCCGACGACGGCAAGCTGGTCTCCGTCGCCCAGGAGGTGCCCGCGCTCAAGGGCAACGCCGCCTTCGAGAAGGACGTCGAGGACGGCACCTTCGACAAGTGGGCCCTGGAGATGTCCGCCGCCTTCGACAAGCAGGTCGGCCCGAACAAGCCCATCCAGGGCACGCCCGGCCTGAAGCTCAACGGCAAGGTGCTGGGCGACCAGCGCGGCCAGGCGCCGCAGGAGGCGAAGCTGTTCACGTCCCTGGTCGACGGGGCGCTCGTGAAGTAGCGGGCTGAAGCAGCGGGCTACCGGCGGTAGGCGACGGGCGGACGAACACTCGGTGATCGTCCGCCGAAGCCCTTGTCACAGGACTTACCGCTGGTTCTACTCAGCAGTAAAGTGACGGCCCGTGACATCCCACGACATATCCCGCCGCACAGCCGTCACGGCCGTCGCCGCCACCGCGACCGCCGCCCTGATCCCGCTGGCCGCCGCCCCGGCCGCACTCGCCGACTCCGACCCCCCGGGACCGTCCCGCCCGGCCTTCCTCCACGGCGTCGCCTCCGGCGACCCGCTGCCCGACGGCATCCTGCTGTGGACCCGCGTCACGCCGGTTCCGGACGCCGTGCCCGGCTCCGGGCGCGGCCCGGCCGTGGACGTCGACTGGCAGGTGGCCGAGGACGCCGGCTTCACCAAGGTCGTCGCCCGGGGCACCGTCACCGCGACCGCCGCCCACGACCACACCGTCAAGGCGGACGTCCGCGGACTGCGCCCGGCCACCGGCTACTTCTACCGGTTCACCGCCGGGGACGCCGTCTCCCCGGCCGCCCGCACCCGCACCGCCCCCGCCCACGACGCGGCCACGGCCGGGCTGCGCTTCGGCGTTGTGTCCTGCGCCAACTGGGAGTCCGGCCACTTCTCCGCGTACCGCCACCTCGCCGCCCGCAAGGACCTGGACGCCGTCTTCCACCTCGGCGACTACATCTACGAGTACGGGACCGGCGAGTACCCGGTCCCGTACTCGTAGAT
>NZ_JAILXP010000547.1 GCF_020740895.1 Streptomyces sp. UNOB3_S3
GTGGCGGGGGCGTCGGCCCGGGGGGCTCCCTTGGCCGGCTCGAGGTCGTCGCCGGCTGCCTGCTGGATACGTTCGGCCAGGCGCAGGACGTCGGCGCGGGCCTCGTCGCGCGTCTTGGCGGTGAGC
This sequence comes from Streptomyces sp. UNOB3_S3, assembly GCF_020740895.1. Taxonomy (GTDB): domain Bacteria; phylum Actinomycetota; class Actinomycetes; order Streptomycetales; family Streptomycetaceae; genus Streptomyces. The sequence goes on from NZ_JAILXP010000547.1 coordinate 127, forward strand.
GTTTTGCGGGTGGCAAGGAATTCTTCGATGGCGCCGAAGCGGCGGGTGCCGAAGAGGGTGCCGAGCAAGACCCGGCGTTCGGATGCATCGGCGCGCAGGAACTTGGTGAACTCGTTCTGCGGGAGCAGAACGACCTGGCAGAACTGCTGCCGGGTCAGACGCAGGAGGGACTTGATCTCTTCTCCGGCTTCCTTGTGGGACTTGATGATGCCTTCCCACCGGCCGTGTCCGTTTTCGTCGAGGACCCACTGGTGCAGGTAGGTTTCGGCCTTCTGGTCGACGAGCTCTGCGCTGTTGCGCAGGTGGGGTCGTTTCTGGGCGGGAATTCTGCGGATCTGCAGGCGCTTGCCGGCCAGGGTTACTTCCAGGGTCACTTCGGTCAGCAGATCTGTGGGAGCGTGATCGCTGCGCAGCCGCATGTTGCGTTCGTGAGGCGGCAGACCGTAGAGAGCGAAGCAGATGGCGGCGAACAGGGTGCTCTTGCCGGCGCCGGTGTCGCCGTGCAGCAGGAACAGGCCATCGGCGGACAAGGCGTCAAAGTCGACGGTGTGCCGGCGAGCGAAGGGGCCGAAGGCCTGCAGGTGCAGAGAGTGCAGACGCATGTCAGACGGTCTCCTTCTCCTGGGCGCGCACGCGCATGTCGTCGACAGCCTCTTGCAAGAGGCCTGCCTCTGCGGCGGTGGGTGGGGTACCGCGCACGGCGGTGATGAAGTCATGGGCGATGTCGAGGTCGCTGCGGCCGCGTACCCGTTCACGGTAGGTGGGGCTGTCGGTGGCCTGTGCCGGGATGCCGGCAGGCACGTGCCGCATGTCCAGCGTCTTGGTGAAGCGCTGTTTGAGGCGTGCCATCGCCTCGTACGGCAGGGCGGTGTCGGTGAGGGTGGCCTGCAGCCAGGCTTTGCTGTGCTGTTCGTGTGCGGGGTCGGTCAGCAGGTCGTCGATGCGGCCGGTCAGGCGTGCCAGCGGAAGGCGGAGGCCTGCCGGGATGTCGTGGCGCGTGATCGTGGGGGCGCCGTCGGCCGGCAGGTCGGCCAGGGTGAGGGATTTGGTCTGGCTGGTCTCGGAGAAGGAGTAGGCCAGCGGGGAGCCGCTGTAGTGGATGCGGTCGTTGACGCTCTGCGGACGGTGAAGATGTCCCAGGGCGGTGTAGTCGATGCCGTTGAAGAGGTCGGCTCCGGTGTGGGCGACGCCGCCGACGCTGATGTCGCGTTCGCTCTTGCTGGTGGTGGCGCCGGTAATGAAGGCATGGGCAAGGACGACGGAGCGGGTGCCCGGGCGGGTGGCGAGGTCGGCGCGGATGCGGTCAAGCGCCGAGGTGAGAACAGCCTGATGGGAGGCTGCCTCGGCGTCCAGCTGGGTGCGTGCCAGGGCGGGCTCGAGATAGGGCACTCCGTAGACGGCGACGGGGCCGTGCTCGTCGTCGAGGAGGACGGGGCAGGCGGCGTGAGCGGGGTCGGTGCGCAGGTGGACGCCTGCTTTGGCGTACAAGCCGGCGCCGGTGCCGAGGCGATGGGCGGAGTCGTGGTTGCCGCTGATCATGACGGTAGGGATGCCGAGGTCGGCGAGCTGATGCAAAGCCCGGTCGAACAGGCGTACCGCGTCCAGGCTCGGGATGGCACGGTCGTAGATGTCGCCCGCGATCAGCAGGGCGTCCACCTTGTGGGTGTGGGCAGTGGCGCAGATGTGGTCCAGGACCTTGCGCTGGTAGTCGATCAGGTCTTCCCCGTGGAACCGGCGGCCGAGATGCCAGTCCGAGGTGTGCAGGAACCTCATGGGCACAGACCGTAACCAGTGTGGTGGGGGCTACGCATGGTTTTCCCGATAAACAGTCTTGCTTCAGAAGCTTGGGGACGCGCGAGGGAAAGGTTTCTTCATCTGCGCTGCCAGGTGCCGGAGCCGGACGTGGCTCGCAGGGTGGTTGTCAGTGGCAGGAGGCAAGATATGCCAAGGGGAAAGGAGAAGGTGATGTCGCTATCGCGTTCTATCAGGGCCGAGAACACTGTGGCGCCCCGAGGGGGGCTGCCGATGGTGGGAAATCGAGACTTGAGCTCACGCGGCGATGGACAGCGGGCCGGGTGTCACGCCTGGACGGCCCCGACCACTGAGCAGCGCAAGGAGCGCCTGCTGCAGCGGCGAGCGCATCAGCAGGTCAGCAAGCGAGGGCCTGCGCCTCGGTGAAGACGTCCCGTAGTTGCCGGGGACCTCTTCGGGGGTGGCGAGCATGGACACCAAGGTGTAGAACATGTCGGCCTTGCCGTTAGGGCTGCTCTCCTGGGCCTGTTGTTTGATCATGTAGGGGGTGTGCTCGCTGAACTTTCCGCCCCTGTGCTCGGTGGAGTCGTCGGCGCTCCAGGACCGGTCCTTCGGGCGGGGCCAGTGGGCGTTGGCAGCGGCCACCCGCTGGAGGTCGCTGAAGAGATCCTCCAGCTCGTTGTAGCTCTGACGAGTTTCTCGGTCTTGAATCGAAGCCGCCACGAACGGCGGGCAGCCGAACCAGATTCCGGTGGTGCACGCCACCACCCCGGCAGACCCTGAGATGAAGGTGAACTGGATCTGGGGGATCGCCTCCTACCTGGGGCTCACCCCCGAGCCGAAGAGCATCGCCGAGGTGCTGGAGATGCGCCGGCGCCCCGACCTGACCCTGCCGGTCAACTACATCCTGGAGACGACGCAGACCCGCCTGCTGCTCATCGACGACATCAACCGCGCCACGGCGCAGCGCCTGGCAAACGTGCTGCCCTACTTCGACTACCTGCGCGACAAGCTGGGCATCTCACTTGTCTTCTGCGGCACCGGCGCCAGCCGCCTCCTGCACCGGGCCCGCATCCTGGCCCGGGACCTGACCCGCGTCAGCGAGGAGAACCGGGCACGGCTCCAACAGGCCGGCTGACCGGCGGTGCCCGGCTCCCCCTCGCCCACCGCGCTGCTGCCCGTCACCTGGTTGCCCCCTCCCTCTGGACACCGAGGACCAAGAAACCTTTCGGAAAGTGCTGGCAGGTTTCGAGGCCGACCTGAGGCTGCACCGGCGTACCGGCGGCTACTTCAAAGTCCTCACCTATGTCATCTCCACCGCCGCCCTCATCGCGATCCGCAGCGGCAGCGAGAACATCCCTCTAACAACAGCTAACAGAATGAGATCTGTTGACGCTGGTTGCCGTGTCTGACGGGCGGGTTGAGCGTTGTCCGGCTCGTGGGGGCATCGCCGTGGATCGTGTCGGATGAGTTGTGGGAGCGGATCGG
>NZ_JAILXP010000548.1 GCF_020740895.1 Streptomyces sp. UNOB3_S3
CCCTCCACGACGTCACAGCTCCGCGTAGAGCGCTGCCGCGTCGTCGTGCGCCTTGCCGCGGCGGAACGCGCGGCCGTCCGGGTCGGCCAGCTCCGCCTCCCGGACGCGGTCGATCAGCGCCTGCGGGCCCTCCTTCGCCAGGAGCGCGAAACAGCCCGCCCAGCGCCCCTGCCGGAAGACCTCCACCCAGCGCGCCGCGCCGTCCGTGAGCGCCGCCAGCGCGCGGACGTCACCGCGCGCCGTCGTGCCCGTGACCGCGCGGGCGCTCACCGCCGGGTCGGCGGCGGCCGTGAAGAAACCGCCCTCGGCGTTGCGCTGGGCGTCCGCCACCCGCCCGATGGCGGCCAGCCGGGCGATGCGGTCGTCCAGGACGGCCGACACCGCGCCGTCCGCCCCCTCGATCAGCAGCACCGAGTCGGACAGCACCAGGTGCTCCACCACCTCCGCGTCCCAGCGCGCCACCACCACCGTCGCCTGCGGAGTGAGCCGCCGCGTCAGGTCGCAGCCGTCCCGATGGGCGTCGGCGGTACGGGAGATGGCGGTCGACAGGCACTTCGCCAGGGTCATCTCCCGGCGCGTCACCGCCAGTTCCAGCAGCGCCCCGCCCAGGCGCGCCGTGAACCACGGGACCCCGTGCGTACACCCCGACTCCCCGGCCGGCGGCGGCGTCACCCCGTCCAGCAGCACCAGGGCCCCGCCCCGCCCGCCGGCGGGCAGCGCGACGGACACGAAATCCTCGTTCGGGCGGCCCGGATCCCCCGGCTGGGTGGAGAGTTCGATGCGCATGCGGCCAGTGTGCCGGATGCCCGAATTTCCTTGCCCGTTGACGCGCATCCTTCCGGCGTGCTCGGCGGTTGATGTGGTGGGGCACTTGCCGGGGGGAAACGCGGCGGGTGGCACCCGGCAAGGGGCCACCAGCGGGATGTCGCCGGCGGGTGGAGCGGAAGACCAGAGCAGAATGCGAGCACCGGTGCGCAAGAAGCGGCTTCGCGGCGGCACGCGCGAACAGCAGACCACAGGAGTACCGGAGCGCACCGCCCGCGTACGCAACAGGCTCGTCGCCTCCGTCGCCGTCGTCTCGCTCGGAGCCCTCGGCGCGGGCGCCTTCGGCATCGCCGACGCCATACGCGACCTCACCGACTCCCGCCGCCTCGCCGGGCAGGCCACCACCGCGAGCGGCGCCGTCGCCCTCGCCCACGCCCTCGCCGACGAGCGCGACACCATGACCGAGTATGTGGCCGGGGGCCGTGCCGACTCGGGCGGGGCGGGCGCCGCGTCGGAGGAGCAACGGGCCGGTGTGGACCGGCAGATCGAGGAGTTCCGCGCGAGCGCGCCCGACCCCCTGCGCCGCCGCCTCGCCGCCCTGCCCGAGCTGCGCCGCCGCGCCCTGGCCGGCCCCGACGACGCCCTCGCCGTCTTCACCGCCTACACCGCCACCGTCCAGGCCCTCCACGCCGTGGAGACCGGGCTCGTCCAGCGGCTGCCCGGCCGGGCCCGGCCCGGCGAGGCCGTCGCGCTGCCCGCCCTCGGCCGGGCCGTCGAGGAGGCCTCCGCCACCCGCGGGCTGCTCCTCGCCGCCCTGGCGGCCCGCGGCGCCGGGCAGACGCCGCTCCTCGCCGCCGCCCAGCAACGGCGCCTGAGGGAAGAGGCCGCTCTCGCCGACTTCCACCAGCTGGCCCCCGCCGGGCTGCGCGCCGAGTACGCCCGTACCGTCAGCGGCCCCCAGACCGCCGCCGCCGAGGCCCGGCTCACCCGGCTGGCCGCCCGGCCCCAGGCCGTCGCCGCCGAACCGGAGCGGCCCGGGACCGTACGGGGGCAGCTGACCGTCCGCGTCGACCAGATGCGGGGGCTCGAATCCGGCCTCGGCACCGAGGAGATGGCCCGCCTCGCCGGCCTCCGGGAGCACGACACCGCCGCCCTGGAGGTGCGCGGCGCGCTCGCCGCGCTGGCCTTCCTGCTGATCCTCGGCACCGGCGTCCAGTCCGCCCGCTCGGTGACCCGGCCGCTCGCCGCGCTCCGCCTCGGGGCGCGCCGCGTCTGCGCGGACCCGGTGGACAAGGAGCCGGTCGCCTTCCGGGGCCGCGACGACGAGTTCGCCGAGGTCGCCCGCTCGGTCAACGTGCTGCACGGCACGATCGTCCGGCTGCGTGAGCGCGTCGCCCTCCTGGAGGGCGAGCGCAACCGCCTCGACGTGGCCCGCCAGGACCTCGCCGACGAGCGCGACGCGCTGCGCGCCCGCTGCCAGGAGATCGACGACCGGATGAGCGGGCTCTCCGGCCGGGTGCACGCCACCTTCGTCAGCCTCTCCCGCCGCACCCTCGGCCTGGTCGAGCGGCAGCTGACCGTCATCGAGTCCATGGAGGCCCACGAGGCCGACCCGGACCGGCTGGAGGTGCTCTTCAAGCTCGACCACCTCGCCACCCGGATGCGCCGCCACAACGAGAACCTCCTCACCCTCGCCGGCGCCGACCACCACAGCACCCACAGCAACCCGGTGCCCCTGCTGGACATCCTGCGGGCGGCCGTCAGCGAGATCGAGCGGTACGAGCGGGTCCGGATCCACTCCCTGCCCGCCCGCGCCCAGCTCGCCGGGTTCGCCGCCGACGACGTCAGCCACCTCGTCGCCGAACTGCTGGAGAACGCCACGACGTTCTCGCCCCCGGACGTCCAGGTCCAGGTCTCCGGCTGGCTGCTGGAGAACGGCGAGGTCATGCTCTCCATCCAGGACGAGGGCATCGGCATGCCCCCCGAGCGGCTCGACGAGCTCAACTCCCTCCTCGCCGAGGCCGACCCGGACCCGCGCGGCACCGGATTCGGGGAGCAGGGCGACCCCGTCATGGGCCTCGGCCTGTACGTCGTCGCCCGGCTCGCCGCCCGGCACGGCGTCCGCGTCAAGCTGCGCGAACAGCGCCCCGGCGGCATCACCGCCGTCGTCGTCCTGCCCGGCCACCTGCTGCCCGCCGAACCCCCGGCCGCGACCGACCCCACCGGGAGCCGGCTCCCGGGCGCCGTGCGCACGGCGCCCCACACCGACCTGCCCGGGGTGGTCGCCGAGGTCAACTCCCACACGCTGCACGGCCGGTCCCACCCCCAGGGCCCGCCACCGGCGGTGCCAGGGCCCCGGCGCTCGGGCCCCTGGGCCCAGCAGGACGAGCACACCATCCAGCTCACCACCGTGCGCAGGCCCGCACCTCCACCGGACGAATCCCGCCCGGCCGCGCCGCATACGGCACCGTCGCATCCGGGCACACCGCATCCGGCGCCGCCGTCATCCGCCTTTCCGCATCAGGCCATGCCGCACCAGGCCGCGCCGCACGCGAACGCGCCGCACCAGGCCGGACGGCACGCCTCCCGGAG
>NZ_JAILXP010000549.1 GCF_020740895.1 Streptomyces sp. UNOB3_S3
GACAGCCTATGAGGTCGCCGGGGTGCAGGGCGGCGAGATCGCGTTCCGGATAGGGCTGCGGTACGGCGCGGGGGCCGGGACCGCGGCTGTCACCGGCTGACGGCCGTCACTGGTCGTCACTGGTTGACGAAGCCGCCGTCCACCGGCATCACCACGCCGGTGAGGAACGGCGAGCGGTCGCTGAGCAGCCAGGCGGCCGCCTCGGCGATCTCCTCCGGGGCCGCGGTGCGGCCCTGCGGGGTCATGCCGTTCACCATCTCCTCCAGGCCCGGGTTGCGGTCGAACCAGTCGGCCGTGATCTCGCTGCGCGTGGTGCCCGGGGCGACGGCGTTGACCCGGATGCCCTGCCTGGCGTACTCGTCGGCCGCGGCCCGGGTCAGCCCGGCCACCGCGTGCTTGGCGGCGACGTAGGGGGCGGCGGCCGGGATGGCGACGAGCCCGGCGACGCTGCTGTTGTTGACGATCGCGCCGCCGCCGGTCGCCAGCATGGCGGAGACCTCATGGCGCAGGCAGTTCCAGACGCCGCGGACGTTGGTGTCCATGATCGCGTCGTAGACGTCGTCGCCCATCAGGTGCATCGGGGTGCGGTCGCCGCCGACGCCGGCGTTGTTGAAGGCGGCGTCCAGACGGCCGTACCGCTTGACGGCGAACTCGACCGCGCGACGGGCGTCGTCGGGGCGGGTGACGTCGGTGACGACGTACGAGGCCTCGGCGCCCTGCTCGCGGAGCTCGGCGGTGAGGGCGGCGAGGCGGTCCTCACGGCGGGCCGCGAGGACGACGCGGGCGCCCTCACGGGCGAAGACGCGGGCGGCGGCCGCGCCTATGCCACTGCTGGCGCCGGTGACGAGCGTCACCTTGTGGGGGAGGAGGGAGTGCTGGCTGGTCATGATGGGGAGTTTGCCAGCCCTTGGTTTTTTCCCCGAATGCCGGAGGGGCCGAATTCGGGAGGGGCCGGATATTCGGCCCCTCCCGAATTCGATCGCGCTCAGCTGACCGGCTGGCTCACCGGCGCCGCCGGGAAGTGGCCCTCCTCGACGAAGAAGCCGACGTACTTCTCGAAGAGCTCCCGCGTCAGCTCCGGGCAGGCGATGCCGCTGCCCTCCAGCGCGGCCTCCGTCTCCTCGGTGCCGATCGGCGGATAGAAGGCGTCGGTGTCCGACGTCATCATCTCGAAGGCGTGCAGCAGCGGGTACAGGGCGTTGTCCCGGTCCGTACGGACGGACTCGCTCCACTCGTCCCAGGAGCGCTCGCCCAGCGGGTAGCCCAGGTCGCGCAGGTAGGCGACGCAGGTGCCCAGGGAGAGCGAGCTCTGGTTGAACAGGTGGAACGTGCCGCCGGCGCTCTTCTCCTGCCGGGAGATGCCCAGGATCGAGGCGCTCACATAGTCCACCGGCAGCAGATGGAAGCGGCCACCGCTGGTCGTGGGCACCGAACCGGCCTGGAGCAGGCCCTTGAGGCTGAGCCAGACGAAGTCCGCCGTCTGGCAGGCGCCGTTCTCCTGGTCACCGGAGATCACGTCGACGCGGTAGACCGAGACCGGCAGGCCGCGCTCGCGGGCCACCCCGATGAGCTGCTCCGCCACCCACTTGCTCTGGAGGTAGCCGCTCGGCAGCGCCTCGGCGGGGCCGGTCGGGTCGGTGACCTTCAGCGGGACGCCCTCCTCGCGCACGCCGTCGAAGACGCCGACGGTCGAGACGTAGTGGACGGGCACCGTGCGGTGCCGGGCGGCCAGCCGCAGCACCTCCTCCGTGCCCAGGACGTTGGACGCCTTGAGCGTGGTGTACGGGTGGAGCCAGTGGACGCGGGCGCCGTTGTGGTAGACCACGTCGACCTCGCGGGCGAGGGCGTCGAAGGTCTCCGGCGCGAGGCCCAGGCCCGGCTCGGCGAGATCGCCGAGGACGATCGCCAGCCGCGCGGGGTCGACCTCGTCCCAGACCCGGTAGTACTCCATGTTGGCGCGCAGCCGCGCCAGGGCGCCGGCCTCGTCCGTGCCGCGCACCAGGCAGTGGATCCGGCCCGTGGTGGTCCGCATCAGGTCGCGCAGCAGGAATGCCCCGAGGAAGCCGGTGGCGCCGGTGAGCAGGATCTCCTTCGGATCGGCCGCGACGCGCACGACCTCGTCCGCCGGGCGGACGTCCTCGGCGAGGACGATCTCCGCGGCGAAGTCCACGCCCGGGGCGGCCGCGTCACCGGTGGCCCCGGCCAGCGCCTCCGTGAGCAGGAAGGCGGCCAGGCCCTCCGGCGTGGGGTGGTCGAAGACCACCGTCGCCGGCAGCTTGACGCCGGAGGCGGCACCCAGCCGGTTGCGCAGCTCGACCGAGGTGAGCGAGTCGAAGCCGAGGGAGGGGAAGGACTGCGAGGCGTCGATGCCGGTGCCCCCGGAGTGCCCGAGCACCCCGGCGATCTCGGCGGTGACCAGCTCCAGGACGGCCTCCCGCCGCCCGTCCGTGTCCAGCCCGGCCAGCCGCTCGGCCAGCGAACCGTCCACGGTGTCGGAATTGCGGGCCATACGGCGCGCCGGGGTGCGCACCAGGGCGCCGAGCACCGTGGGCGCCTGGGCCGGCTGGGCCCGCAGCGGGGTGAGGTCGAGCGGGGTGGCGACCAGGGCCGGGTCCCCGAGCTCCAGGGCCAGGTCCAGCAGCGCGGTGCCCTGGACGGCGGTGACCGGGCGGAAGCCGCTGCGGGCGATCCGCTTGAGGTCGGTGTCGTCCAGGTGGCCGCTCATGCCGGCCTCCTGCTCCCACAGGCCCCAGGCCAGGGAGGTGGCGGGCAGGCCGTTCGCCCTGCGGTGCTCGGCGAGGGCGTCCAGGAAGACGTTGGCGGCCGCGTAGTTGGACTGGCCGGGGCCGCCGACTATGCCGGCGATGGAGGAGAAGAGGACGAAGGCGGCGAGGTTCTTCTCCTTCGTCAGCTCGTGGAGGTGCCAAGCCGCGTCGACCTTGGGGCGGAGGACGGCGGCGAGGCGTTCGGGGGTGAGGGAGGCGATCAGGCCGTCGTCCAGGACGCCTGCCGTGTGGATGACGGCCGTGAGGGGGTGTTCGGCCGGGATGCCGGCCAGTAGTTTCGCGACTGCCTCGCGGTCGGTTACGTCGCAGGCGGCGACGGTCACGGCTTCGGCGCCGAGCGCCTTCAGCTCGGCGGTGAGCTCCTCCACGCCGTGGGCTGCGGGGCCGCGGCGGCTGGTGAGCAGCAGGTGCCGGGCGCCGTGTTCTCTCACGAGGTGGCGGGCGAAGAGGGCGCCGAGGCTGCCCGTACCGCCGGTGATGAGCACGGTGCCGTCGGGGTCGAGGGGCGCGTGTGCGGCTGCGGGCCGGTGGTCGGGTTGTGCCCACCCTCCCCCAGCTACCGCTGGGAGG
>NZ_JAILXP010000055.1 GCF_020740895.1 Streptomyces sp. UNOB3_S3
GACCCAGGGGCGGGAGTTCCGGGGCATGTGGATCGCGACCGTCGTCAATGTCGACTGGCCCTCGCGTCCCGGGCTGCCGCCGGAGCGGCAACGGGCCGAGCTGCTGGCCCTGTTCGACGCGGCGGTGGCCCGGCGGCTGAACACGGTGATCCTTCAGATCCGGCCGACGGCCGACGCCTTCTGGCCCTCACGCTTCGAGCCGTGGTCGGAATATCTGACCGGTATTCAGGGTCGGTCGCCCGGCTGGGATCCGCTGGCCTTCGCCGTGCGCGAGGCCCACAAGCGCCGTCTGGAGCTCCACGGTTGGTTCAATCCGTACCGCGTCGCCAACCACACCGACCCCGGACGGCTCGTGCCCACCCACCCCGCGCGGATCCACCCCGAGTGGGTGGTGCCCTACGGCGGGAAGCTCTACTACAACCCCGGGCTCCCCGAGGTCCGCCGGTTCGTCCAGGACGCCCTGCTCGACGCCGTCTGGCGCTACGACCTCGACGGCGTGCACTTCGACGACTACTTCTACCCGTACCCCGTGGCCGGCCAGACCTTCGACGACACGGCCGCCTACGAGCGGTACGGCGCCGGCTTCCCCGACCGGGCGGCCTGGCGGCGCGACAACATCGACCGCCTGGTACGGGAGACGGGCGAGCGGATCGGGCGCCGTAAACCGCATGTGCGCTTTGGCATCAGCCCCTTCGCCGTCTGGCGCAACCGCGCCACGGACCCCCGGGGCTCCGACACCAAGGCCGGGGTGCAGACCTACGACGACCTCCACGCCGACACCCTCACCTGGGTCCGCCGGCAGTGGATCGACTACATCGTCCCGCAGTGCTACTGGCACATCGGCTTCGCGCCCGCCGACTACGCCACGCTGGTGCCCTGGTGGGCGCAGGCCGTGCGCGGCACGAACGTCCAGCTCTACATCGGCGAGGCCCTCTACCGGGCGGGCGATCCCGCGCAGCCCGCGCCCTGGCAGGACCCGGCCGAGCTCTCCCGGCACATCGCGCTGGGCCGCAGCCATCCGGAGGTGCGCGGCAACGTCTACTTCTCGGCGAGGAACGTCGTGGCCGACCGCATCGGGGCGATGGCGCGCGTGGTGAAGGACCACTACCCCCACCGCGCGCGCCCGCCGCGCTAGGACCTGCCTAGAACTGCTCGCCGGTCTTGTGGTGGGCCACTACGGAGTCGGGGCCGGGGGACATGATCGTCTCGTGCCCCTTGTCGTCCCGCACCCGGTAGGGCGGGTTGCCCTTGGGGCCCAGGACCTCCACGATCTCCACGGTGTGGTCGTGCTGCCCGACGACCCGGCCGTGCACGACCAGCCGGTCGCCCTTCTTCGCTTCCATCGACGTGACCACCCTTTCGCCGGAACGGGACAGGTGCGTTCCCGGAATAGTCCCAGCCTAAGGTGACCGGCGGTATAGGGCGCGCTCAGGAATGGCCGGTGCCGCCAGGCTCCGCGCTCCCGGCACCGGCCGCTTCGGCCACGGCCTCCCGCAGCCACCGGTGGGCCGGGTCGGTGTCCACGCGCACGTGCCAGGCCATGCCCAGGGCGACCGGCGGCAGGGCCAGCGGGATCTCCCGGACCACCAGCGGCACGGTCTCGGCGACATGGGCGGCGACCGCCGCGCCGACCAGCGCCAGCGCGTCGGAGCGCAGCGCGAGGAAGCAGGCCGTGACGTGCGAGGGCACCGTCGTGAGGATCCGGCGGGTCAGCCCGAGCTCGGCGAGCCGCTCGTCGACGACGCTGTGGAAGAGCCCCCGCCGGGTGACCGTGATGTGGGGGAGCGCGGCGAACCGCTCGACGGTCAGCGGCCCGGCCGCGTGCGGCGTGTCGGCGCGGCAGACCGCGACGTGGTCCTGCGGTGGCAGCGGCCGGCTGCGCACGTCGTGCGGGAGCTCGGGCAGCTGACCGATGTCCAGGTCGACGCCGTCGCGCAGATCGGCGGGGTCCTCGTCGCCCTCGGGCAGGATCCGCAGCTGGATGCCGGGCGCCTCCCGGGCCACGCGGGCGGTGAGCGGCGGGCCGAGGACGACGGCCGACGCGTCGTTGGTGCGCAGGGTGAACCGCCGCTCCACGGTCGCGATGTCGACCTCCGGAGCGGGCCGCAGCGCGGCCAGCGCCCCGGCGAGGGCCGCCTCGACCGACGGCCGCAGCTCCCGCGCCCGGGGGGTGAGGGTCAGACCGCGCCCGGCCGGGACCAGCAGCGGATCGCCCAGCACCCGCCGCAGCCGGCCCAGGGTGCGGCTCATCGCGGAGGCCGAGACGTTCATCCGGGCGGCGGCGCCCGTCACGCTCCCTTCCCGCAGGAGGGCGTCCAGGGCGGGGAGGAGATTCATGTCGGGCAACTGCATGAGCAGCATCGTTGCACGCCGCTCACAGGTCGCGGCCCCGCGCCCGAAGGGGCGCGGGACAGTGTCGATATGCGGCTACCGCCGCGTGGGCGCGATCAGCCACCGACGGCCCGCAGCCGAATGACCGCAAACCCGGCGGGGCGCTCAGGACGCCGTGAAGACCAGCGACGCGTTGTGGCCGCCGAAGCCGAAGGAGTTCGTGAGCGCGGCCGTCACCGCGCCCCGGCGGGGCCCGCCCGCGACGACGTCGAGCCCCACCTCGGGGTCCAGGGTGTCGAGGTTCGCGGTGGCGGGGACGACGCCGTCGCGGACCGCCAGGATCGCGGCGAGCGCGCCGACCGCCCCGGCGGCGCCGAAGAGGTGCCCCGTCATCGACTTGGTCGCGGTGACGGACGGGTGGAGCCCGATGGCCTCGGTGACCGACCGCGCCTCGACGAGGTCGCCCAGGGGTGTGGACGTCGCGTGGGCGTGGACGTGCTCGATGTCCAGCGGGGACAGCCCCGCCGACGCCAGCGCCAGCCGCATCGCGCGGGCCTGGCCCTCGGGGTGCGCGGCGGTGATGTGGTGGGCGTCCGAGGTGACCCCGGCCCCGGCGAGCCGCGCGTGGGCGCGGGCCGCGCGGGCGGCGGCGAACTCCGCGCGCTCCAGGACGACCACGGCGGCGCCCTCGCCGATGACGAAGCCGTCGCGGCCGGTGTCGAAGGGACGGGACGCCAGGGCGGGCGCGTCATTGCGGGTCGAGTGGGCCTTGGCCTGCGCGAAGCCGGCGATGGGCAGCGGGGCGATACAGGCCTCCGTGCCTCCCGCGACCACCACGTCGGCGCGGCCGAGCCGGATCAGGTCCAGGCCCATGGCGATGGCCTCGGCGCCGGACGCGCAGGCGCTGACCGGGGTGTGGGCCCCGCCCCGGGCGCCCAGCTCGATGCTGACCCAGGCGGCGGGACCGTTGGCCATCAGCATGGGGACGGTGTGCGGGGAGACCCGCCGCACCCCGGACGCCTCCAGGACGTCGTCCTGCCCGAGCAGCGTCAGCGCGCCGCCCGTGCCCGTGCCGATGACCACGGCCAGTCGCTCCGGCTCGACCTCGGGCCGGCCCGCGTCGGCCCACGCCTCCCTGGCGGCGACGAGCGCGATCTGCTCGCAGCGGTCCATCCGGCGGGCCTGCACCCGGTCCAGGACCTCGGTCGGCTCGGACTTGAGCCGCCCGGCGATCCGCACGGGCAGGGCGGCCGCCCACTCCTCCTCGATCGGGCCGATCCCCGACTCCCCGGCGAGCATCGCGGCCCAGGTCGACGCCACGTCCCCGCCGAGCGGCGTCGTGGCCCCCAGACCCGTGACCACCACATCCTTGACATCGCTGCTCATGGACAACCCCCTTTGTAGTACAGACACAACTCCCCGCCCGGCAGGCGAGCGGGGAGTGATCAACTCGTTGGCCACTCTTCCAGGGGTTTTCCGGCGGCACGGATGCGGTGATCCACGGAGTCGGGTTCCGGGGTTTTGTGGGGTCCGGTGATTTACTCCGTGGGCGTGAGGTTGTCCCCGGCCGGGCGGCGGGTCCGCAGTTCGGAGGCCAGGACGGCCCAGATCTGCTTGTCGTAGCGGATGCCGTCGAAGGGCCAGTGCTCGCGCCGCACACCTTCGAGCGCCATGCCGAGCCGCACGGCGACCGCGGAGCTCCGCTGATTGTCGGCCCGGCAGTGCCATTCGGCGCGGTGCAGCCCCCGGTCGGTGAAGGCCCAGTCCAGCAGGGCGCGGCACGCCTTCGTGATCAGGCCCAGTCCCTCGGCGGCCGGCTCCAGCCAGCAGCCGATCTCGCAGGAACCGAAGGTGGTGTCGAAGTCCACGAACATCGCGCCGCCGACGAGCGTGCCCTCCAGCCAGATGCCGTAGAGGCGGGCGCCGTCCGCGGCCTGGCGCTCGGCGTACCGGCGCAGTGTGCCCCGCGCCCCGTCGAGGTCGTCGGTGACGAACGCCGGCCCGACCCACGGCCGGATGTGCTCGCGGGCCCGGTCCATATGGGCCGCGAACTCCTCGGCGTGCCATATCTCCAGCGGACGGAGGAAGGCGTCGTCCCGCAGCGGCAGGGAGAACATGGTGACCCCATTCACACAACAAGCGTTACGGATATGTACGGTGGCAGCATGCCACGTACCAAGGGAGATCACGAAGCCCGGCGCCGCGAAGTCTCGGAGGCGGTCTGGCGGGTGCTGGCCGCGCACGGTTTCGACGGGCTGACCCTGCGCGCCGTCGCCGCCGAGCTCGGCGCCACCACCGGTCTGCTCACCCACTACTTCCCCGCCAAGCGCGACCTGGTCGTGTACGCCCTCGACCTGCTCGCGGAGCGGACCGCCGCCCGCCCCCGGCGCGAGGCGGGGGCGGGGCTGTCCGCCCTGCGGGCCGCCCTGCTCGACGTCCTTCCGCTGACGGCGGAGGCGGTGGCGAGCAACCGGATCTGGGTCTCGTCCTGGGACACCGCGCTCGCCGACCCCGCGCTGAGCGACGACTACGGCCGGAAGTACGGCCGGAGCCGCGAGAAGCTGCGCGACCTGGTCGCCACGGCCCAGCGGCTCGGCGAGCTGCCCCCCGGGGACCCGGAGCGCGTCGCGGCCGGCGCCCAGGCCTTCGTGCTCGGCCTGGTGGTGCAGGCCCTCTTCAGCCCGGCGGAGTTCCCGCCCCACCGCCAGGCCGAGCTCCTCGACGACTACCTGGCGGCGCTGGGCTGACTCCGTCGCCGATTCCGTCCGCCCCGCACTCCATCCCGCGCTCCATTGCATAAAACTGCTGTCATCCGTATAGTCATGCCATCACCAAGGAGGCGTCGATGGCGGCGATACACGCGGCAGTGGCCGGAG
Organism: Streptomyces sp. UNOB3_S3; assembly: GCF_020740895.1. Lineage (GTDB taxonomy): Bacteria > Actinomycetota > Actinomycetes > Streptomycetales > Streptomycetaceae > Streptomyces. The sequence goes on from NZ_JAILXP010000055.1 coordinate 5,208, forward strand.
CGAGCGGATACGCGGGCGGGGAAGTCCTGCGCCTGCTGCTGGGGCACCCCGAGGTCCGTATCGGCGCGCTGACCGGGAACTCCAACGCCGGCGCGCGTCTCGGCGGCCTCCAGCCGCATCTGCCGCAGCTCGCGGACCGGGTGCTGCTGCCGACGGAGACCGAGGCCCTCGCCGGGCACGACGTCGTCTTCCTGGCCCTGCCGCACGGGCAGTCCGCCGCCGTCGCCGCCGAGCTCGGCGAGGACGTCCTGGTCGTCGACTGCGGGGCCGACTTCCGGCTGAAGGACGCGGCCGCGTGGGAGCGCTTCTACGGCTCGCCGCACGCGGGCACCTGGCCGTACGGGCTGCCGGAACTGCCCGGCGCGCGGGACGCGCTGCGCGGTGCCCGGCGGATCGCCGTGCCGGGCTGCTACCCCACCGCCGTCTCCCTCGCCCTCTTCCCCGCGTACACCGCCGGGCTGGCCGCGCCCGAGGCCGTGGTCGTCGCCGCGTCCGGCACCTCCGGTGCCGGCAAGGCCGCCAGACCGCACCTGCTGGGCAGCGAGGTCATGGGCGCCATGAGCCCGTACGGCGTCGGCGGCGGCCACCGGCACACCCCGGAGATGGCCCAGAACCTCTCCGCCGCCGCGGGCGAGCCCGTCACCGTGTCCTTCACCCCGACCCTCGCCCCCATGCCGCGCGGCATCCTCGCCACGTGCAGCGCCAAGGCCCGGCCGGGGGTCACGGCGGACGCCGTGCGCGCCGCGTACGAGAAGGCCTTCGCCGGCGAGCCGTTCGTCCGGCTCCTGCCGGAGGGCCAGTGGCCCTCGACCGCGTCCGTCCTCGGCTCCAACACCGCCCTCGTCCAGGTCGCCCTGGACGAGGCGGCGGGCCGGATCGTCGCGATCAGCGCCATCGACAACCTCGCCAAGGGCACGGCCGGCGGCGCCGTGCAGAGCATGAACATCGCCCTCGGGCTGCCCGAGGAGCTGGGACTGCCCGCCACCGGGGTGGCGCCATGAGCATCCGGCGCGCGGTCGCCACCGCGCTAGCCCGTCTCGCGCCGTGCGCCCCGGGCGACCTGTGCGACAGACCCCCGACCGGCCGCCGCGCCGGAACCCACGACCCGAAGACATCGACGGCAGTCGGCAAGGAGAAGCAGTGAGCGTCACAGCGGCGAAGGGATTCACGGCGGCGGGCATCGCCGCCGGGATCAAGGAGAGCGGTCAGCCCGACTTGGCCCTCGTGGTCAACCAGGGCCCCCGTCTGGCCGCAGCGGGCGTCTTCACCGCCAACCGCGTCAAGGCCGCCCCCGTGCTCTGGTCCCAGCAGGTCCTGAAGGGCGGTCAGGTCTCCGCCGTCGTCCTCAACTCCGGCGGCGCCAACGCCTGCACCGGGCCCGAGGGCTTCCAGGACACCCACGCCACCGCCGAGAAGGCCGCCGCCATCTTGAACGAAAAAGAAGGCAGCCCGGGGCACAGCGCCGCCGAGATCGCCATCGCCTCCACCGGCCTGATCGGCGTCCGGCTTCCGATGGACAAGCTGCTCCCCGGCATCGACAAGGCCGCCGCCGAACTCTCCGCGCACGGCGGCGAGAAGGCCGCCATCGCCATCAAGACCACGGACACCGTGCACAAGACGGCCGTGGCCCAGGGCGACGGCTGGACCGTGGGCGGCATGGCCAAGGGCGCGGGCATGCTCGCCCCCGGCCTCGCCACCATGCTCGTCGTCCTCACCACCGACGCCGACGTCGACGCCGCCGGCCTCGACACCGCGCTGCGCGCCGCCACCCGGACCACCTTCGACCGGGTCGACTCCGACGGCTGCATGTCCACCAACGACACCGTGCTGCTGCTCGCCTCGGGCGCCGCCGGCGTCACGCCCGGTCAGGACGCCTTCGCCGAGGCCGTCCGGGCCGTCTGCGACGACCTCGCCCGCCAGCTCATCGGCGACGCCGAGGGCGCCAGCAAGGACATCCGCATCGAGGTGATCAACGCCGCCACCGAGGACGACGCCGTCGAGGTCGGCCGCTCCATCGCCCGCAACAACCTCCTCAAGTGCGCCCTCCACGGCGAGGACCCCAACTGGGGCCGGGTGCTCTCCGCCATCGGCACCACCTCCGCCGCCTTCGACCCCGACCGGCTCAACGTGGCCATCAACGACGTCTGGGTCTGCCGGAACGGCTCCGTCGGCGACGACCGCGACCTCGTCGACATGCGGTACCGGGAGGTCCGCATCACCGCCGACCTGTCCGCGGGCTCCGAGACCGCGACCATCTGGGCCAACGACCTCACCGCCGACTACGTCCACGAGAACAGCGCGTACTCCTCATGACGACGACCGAAGCCTCCGAGTTCTCCGAGTCCTCCGAGACCTCGGGAACCACTCGCCGGCACACCGCCCTGCCCAAGGCCCGCACCCTCGTCGAGGCCCTGCCCTGGCTGACGCGCCACCACGGCAAGACCGTCGTCGTGAAGTTCGGCGGCAACGCCATGGTCGACGAGGAGCTCAAGGCCGCCTTCGCCCAGGACGTCGTCTTCCTGCGGCACGCCGGCCTCAAGCCCGTCGTCGTGCACGGCGGCGGGCCGCAGATCAGCTCCCAGCTCGACCGGATGGGCATCGCCTCGGAGTTCAAGGCCGGGCTGCGGGTCACCACGCCCGAGGCCATGGACGTCGTCCGCATGGTCCTCGCCGGGCAGGTGCAGCGCGAGCTCGTCGGCCTGCTCAACCAGCACGGCCCCCTCGCCGTCGGCCTCACCGGCGAGGACGCCCACCTGATGACCGCCACCAAGCACTACGCCGCCATCGACGGCGAGCGCGTGGACCTCGGGCGGGTCGGCGAGATCACCGCGATCGACCCGGGCGCCGTCCAGGCCCTGCTCGACGACGGCCGCATCCCCGTCGTCTCCTCCATCGCCCGCAGCGCCGACGACGGTCACGTCTACAACGTCAACGCCGACACCGCCGCCGCCGCGCTCGCCGTGGCGCTCGGCGCCGAGACGCTGATGGTCCTCACCGACGTCGAGGGCCTCTACGAGGACTGGCCGCACAGCGACGAGGTCATCAGCCGGCTCACCGCGAGCGAGCTGGAACGGCTGCTGCCCGAGCTGGCCAGCGGCATGGTGCCCAAGATGGAGGGCTGCCTGTACGCCGTGCGCAACGGTGTCACCACGGCGCGGGTGATAGACGGCCGCGTCCAGCACTCGATCCTGCTGGAGATCTTCACGGACGAGGGCATCGGCACCATGGTCGTGCCGGACCCGGAGGGACAGTCATGACGACCAACGCGGAGCTCACCCGGCGCTGGCGGGGTGCCCTGATGGACAACTACGGCACGCCCGCGATCCCGCTGGTGCGCGGCGAGGGCCCGTTCGTCTGGGACGCCGACGGCAAGCGCTACCTGGACTTCGTCGGCGGCATCGCCGTCAACGCCCTCGGCCACGCCCACCCGGCCGTCGTCCGGGCCGTGTCGGACCAGATCGCCACCCTCGGCCATGTCTCCAACCTGTTCACCGCCGAGCCGACCGTCCAGCTCGCCGAGCGGCTGCTGGCGCTGGCCGGCCGCCCCGGACGGGTCTACTTCGCCAACTCCGGCGCGGAGGCCGTCGAGGCCGCGTTCAAGATCGGACGGCGGACGGGCCGGCCGCACATGGTGGCCGCCCGGGGCGGCTTCCACGGCCGCACCATGGGCGCCCTCGCCCTCACCGGCCAGCCCGCCAAGCAGGAACCCTTCCTTCCGCTGCCGGGCGACGTCACCCACGTGCCGTACGGGGACACGGAGGCGCTCCGCGCCGCCGTCACCACCGACACCGCGATGGTCGTCCTGGAGCCGGTCCAGGGCGAGAACGGCGTCGTCGTGCCGCCGGCGGGCTATCTGGCCGCCGCCCGGGAGATCACCCGCGCGGCCGGGGCCCTGCTGGTGCTGGACGAGATCCAGACAGGTATCGGCCGCACCGGACACTGGTTCGAGCACCTGGCGCAGGGCGTCGAGCCGGACGTCGTCACCCTCGCCAAGGGCCTCGGCGGCGGGCTGCCCATCGGGGCGACCCTGGCCTTCGGGCCCGCCGCCGACCTGCTGACGCCTGGTCAGCACGGCTCCACCTTCGGCGGCAACCCCGTCGCCTGCGCCGCCGCGCTCGCCGTCCTGGAGACCCTGGAGGCCGACGGTATCCTCGACCGGGTCAAGCGCGTGGGGGGTCTGCTGGGTGACGGGATCGCCGCGCTCGGCCACCCCCTGGTCGACCACGTCCGTGGTACCGGCCTGCTGCTGGGTATTGTCCTTGGCGAGCCCCTCGCACCGAAGGTGCAGCAGGCGGCCCAGGAAGCCGGCCTGCTGGTGAACGCGGTCGCGCCCGATGTGGTGCGGCTGGCCCCTCCGCTGATCATCACCGAGGATGAGGTGGAGACGTTCCTCCGGACGCTGCCCGGCGTCCTGGACGCCGTCGCCGACGGGGCCCACGGGGAACGACGATCCGGAGACTGACGAAGAAGATGACCGAGGCGCAGGAGACCGAGCCGGTTCACGGCGGGCAGGCCGTGCCGCAGACCCGCACCGCACGCCACCGCCGCATCGTGGACATCCTCAGCCGGCAGGCCGTCCGCTCCCAGAGCCAGCTCGCCAAGCTGCTCGCCGACGACGGACTCTCCGTCACCCAGGCGACGCTCTCCCGAGACCTCGACGAGCTCGGCGCCGTCAAGATCCGCAACACCGGTGGCGAACTGATCTACGCGGTGCCCTCCGAGGGCGGCGACCGCACCCCGCGCGCCCCCCTCGGGGAGTCCGCCTCGGAGGCCCGGATGGGCCGGCTCGCCGCCGAGCTGCTGATCTCGGCCGAGGCCTCCGCCAACCTGGTCGTGCTGCGGACGCCGCCGGGCGCCGCCCAGTTCTTCGCCTCGGCGATCGACCAGGCGGGCGTCCACGAGATCATCGGCACCATCGCCGGTGACGACACCGTGCTGCTGATCAGCCGTGACCCGAGCGGCGGCCAGGCGCTGGCGGACCATCTGCTGCGGCTGGCGCAGAAGGAACGGTGACGCTCCGCTGAGGGTTCCGCGACGGGCGGAGCGCTGTCGGCCGCGGGCCGTCCGTGGCCGGTCGCGCAGTTCCCCGCGCCCCTGACGGGGCGGCACGTGCCGCCTACCACCATCAACTCCTGCTGTCGAGGGCCATGTTCGAACTCCGGTGAAAGTGCACGCCGAGGGAGCCGCTGACGGCATCCTGCGCCGAGGGAACGGTCCCCTCGACGAAGGAGGCGCCGAGTGACCGGCGACGACCTCACGCTGTGCATCATCGGTGCCGGCCCGCGCGGCCTGTCGGTGCTGGAGCGGCTGTGCGCCAACGCCCGGGCCGCCGCGGCCTCCGGGGCGCCCCGGACCGTGGCCGTCCACCTCGTCGACCCCGGACGCCCGGGCTCCGGCGGCGTGTGGCGCACCGGCCAGTCGCGCCATCTGCTGATGAACACCGTGGCATCGCAGATCACCATGTTCACCGACGCCAGCGTGCGCATAGCGGGGCCGCTCGAACCCGGGCCCGGCCTCTACACGTGGGCGCGCTCCCGCCCCCACGCGGACGCGGCGGTCCGCGCCGAGGCCCGGCGGCTGGGCCCGGACTCGTACCCCACCCGGGCCTTCTACGGCCACTACCTGGAGTGGGTCTTCCGGCGGGTGGTGCGCCGCGCCCCCACGGGCGTCTCCGTCCGCGTCCACCGCGCCCGCGCCGTCGCGCTGGACGACGGGGCCGGCCCCGCCCGGCAGACCGTGCGCCTGGACGACGGCACCCTCCTCGGCGGCCTCGACGCCGTCGTCCTCTGCCAGGGCCATCTGCCCGCGCGCCCGACGGACGCCGAAGCGGAACTGGCCTCCTTCGCGGCCGGGCACGGCCTGCTCTACCTCCCGCCCGCCAACCCCGCCGACGCCGACCTCTCCGCCGTCCGGCCGGGGGAGACCGTGCTGTTACGGGGCCTCGGACTGACCTTCTCCGACCATGTGGCCCTGCTCACCGAGGGCCGGGGCGGCACCTTCGAGAGAACCGGCGGCTCCCTCGTCTACCGCCCCTCGGGTCGCGAACCCCTCCTCCACGCGGGCTCCCGGCGCGGCGTCCCGTACCACGCCCGGGGCGAGAACGAGAAGGGCGCGCACGGCCGCCACCGCCCCCGCCTGCTCACCCCGCTCACCCTTGCCCGGCTGCGCGCCCGCGCCGACGCCGGCCGGGGCCTCGACTTCCGGGCCGACCTGTGGCCGCTGATCGCCAAGGAGGCCGAGTGCGTCTACTACGAGGCGCTGCTGCGCCGCCGGGGGACCGGCGCGGGCGAGCTCACGGAGTTCGCGGACCGCTATCTGGCCGCCCCGCGCGGGGCGGTGGAGGGGGACGTCCTCGCCCGGTACGGCATCGGGCGCGCCGACCGCTGGGACTGGGACCGCCTCGCCCGGCCCTGCGCGGGCCTGCGCTTCACGGGCCCCGGCGAGCTGCGGTCCTGGCTGCTGGACCGGCTGGCCCGCGATGTGGCCGAGGCCCGCGCGGGCAATGTCAGCGGCCCCCTCAAGGCGGCCCTCGACGTCCTGCGCGACCTGCGCAACGAGATCCGGCAACTGGTCGACCACGGCGGGCTGCTCGGCGACTCGCACCGCGACGACCTCGACGGCTGGTACACCCCGCTCAACGCCTTCCTGTCCATCGGCCCGCCCGCCCACCGGATCGAGCAGACGGCGGCGCTGATCGAGGCCGGGATCCTGAGCGTCGCCGGGCCGGGCGCGCGGATCCGCACGGAGACCGGGGCGTTCGTCCTGGAATCCGATGTACCGGGTGCGGGGGCGCGCGGCCGGGTCCTGATCGAGGCCCGGCTGCCCGAGCCCGACCTGGCCCGCACGGCCGACCCCTTGCTGCGGCACCTGCTCGCCATGGGCCAGTGCCGGGCCCACCGCGTCCCCCGCGGCGACGGCACCGACCACGTCACGGGCGGCCTCGCCGTCACGGGCCGCCCGTACCACCTGCTCGACGCGACGGGCCGCCCCCACCCGCGCCGCTTCGCCCTCGGGGTGCCCACGGAGTCCGTCCACTGGGTCACGGCGGCGGGCATCCGCCCCGGCGTGGACTCGGTGACCCTGGGGGAGTCGGATGCGGTGGCCAGGGCGGTGCTGGATATGAAAGAAGCCTCTGATCTGCGGTTTCCCGCCGATCAGAGGCTTCTTCACACCGTCGGGACGGCGGGATTTGAACCCACGACCCCTTGACCCCCAGTCAAGTGCGCTACCAAGCTGCGCCACGTCCCGGTGCCGCGTCCCTCCGGGGTTTTCTTCCCGGTGGGGCGTGCAGAAAGAAAATATCCTGTTCCGCGCCGTGATCCAAATCCGGGGGTCCGGAGCGCGACATTCACCCTCTCGAGCTCTTGACGAAACATGCGCCGCACTGCATAGTTATGCCCATCAGCGCATGAATGCGCAGCGCACAGCGCATCGCACCGTAAGGAGAACCCCCGTGACCGAGCGCGTCGTACTCGCCTATTCCGGCGGCCTTGACACCTCCGTCGCCATCGGCTGGATCGCCGAGGAGACGGGCGCCGAGGTCATCGCCGTCGCCGTGGATGTCGGTCAGGGCGGCGAGGACCTGGACGTCATCCGCAAGCGCGCGCTCGCCTGCGGTGCGGTCGAGGCCGAGGTCGCGGACGCCAAGGACGAGTTCGCGGAGGAGTACTGCCTCCCCGCGATCAAGGCCAACGCCCTGTACATGGACCGGTACCCGCTGGTCTCCGCCCTCTCCCGGCCCACGATCGTCAAGCACCTGGTCGCCGCCGCCAAGAAGCACGGCGCGACCACCGTCGCCCACGGCTGCACCGGCAAGGGCAACGACCAGGTGCGGTTCGAGGCCGGCATCTCCTCCCTCGCCCCCGAGCTGAAGTGCATCGCCCCCGTCCGGGACTACGCGATGACCCGGGACAAGGCCATCGCCTTCTGCGAGGCCAAGGGCCTGCCGATCGCGACGACCAAGAAGTCGCCGTACTCCATCGACCAGAACGTCTTCGGCCGGGCCGTCGAGACCGGCTTCCTGGAGGACATCTGGAACGCCCCGATCGAGGACGTCTACGACTACACCGCCAACCCGGCCACCCCCCGGGAGGCCGACGAGGTGGTCATCACCTTCGACAAAGGCGTCCCGGTGGCCATCGACGGCAAGCCCGTCACCGTGCTCCAGGCCATCCAGCAGATGAACGAGCGGGCCGGCGCCCAGGGCGTCGGGCGGCTGGACATGGTCGAGGACCGGCTGGTCGGCATCAAGTCCCGGGAGATCTACGAGGCGCCCGGCGCGATCGCGCTGATCACCGCGCACCAGGAGCTGGAGGCCGTGACCGTCGAGCGCGAGCTCGCCCGGTACAAGCGGCAGGTCGAGCAGCGGTGGGCCGAGCTGGTCTACGACGGCCTGTGGTTCTCGCCGCTCAAGCGGGCCCTGGACGGCTTCGTCGCCGAGGCCAACGAGCACGTCTCCGGTGACATCCGGATGACCCTCCACGGCGGCCGGGCCGTCGTCACGGGCCGCCGGTCCGAGACGTCGCTCTACGACTTCAACCTCGCGACCTACGACACCGGCGACACCTTCGACCAGTCGATGTCGAAGGGCTTCATCGAGATCTTCGGCCTGTCCTCGAAGATCGCGGCCAAGCGGGACCTGGCCGTTCAGTAGTCCGCCCCCACCCCCCAGCGGTCTCCCCGGCGCCTCGGCCGGGGAGACCGCGGCACCGCGCCACGCAGAGGAGCAATCGACGATGACCACCGGATCGCAGGCCCCCGCCGGAGGCGGCGACGTGCGGCTGTGGGGCGGCCGGTTCGCGGACGGGCCTGCCGAGGCCCTCGCCAAGCTGTCCGCCTCCGTCCACTTCGACTGGCGACTCGCCCCCTACGACATCGCAGGCTCCCGCGCCCACGCCCGGGTGCTGCACAAGGCCGGGCTGCTCACCGACGACGAGCTCACCCGCATGATCGAGGGCCTCGGGCTGCTGGAGGCCGACGTCGCCGCCGGCACCTTCACCGGTACCGTCGCCGACGAGGACGTCCACACCGCCCTGGAGCGCGGCCTGCTGGAGCGGCTCGGCCCGGACCTCGGCGGCAAGCTGCGCGCCGGCCGGTCGCGCAACGACCAGGTCGCCACGCTCTTCCGGATGTATCTGCGCGACCACGCGCGGATCATCGGCGGGCTGATCGCCGACCTCCAGGAGGCGCTCGTCGGCCTCGCCGAGGCCCACCCGGACGTCGCCATGCCGGGCCGCACCCACCTCCAGCACGCCCAGCCGGTGCTCTTCGCCCACCATGTGCTCGCCCACGTCCAGGCGCTGTCCCGGGACGCGGAGCGGCTGCGGCAGTGGGACGAGCGCACGGCGGTCTCGCCGTACGGCTCGGGCGCGCTCGCCGGGTCCTCCCTCGGGCTGGACCCGGAGGCGGTCGCCGCCGACCTGGGCTTCGAGCGCGGCTCCGCGGGGAACTCCATCGACGGCACGGCCTCCCGGGACTTCGTCGCCGAGTTCGCCTTCATCACGGCGATGACCGGCGTCGACCTGTCGCGGATCGCCGAGGAGGTCATCATCTGGAACACGAAGGAGTTCTCCTTCGTCACCCTCCACGACGCCTTCTCCACCGGCTCCTCGATCATGCCGCAGAAGAAGAACCCCGACATCGCCGAGCTCGCGCGCGGCAAGTCCGGCCGGCTGATCGGCAACCTCACCGGGCTCATGGCCACCCTCAAGGCCCTGCCACTCGCCTACAACCGCGATCTCCAGGAGGACAAGGAGCCGGTCTTCGACTCCTGCGACCAGCTGGAGGTCCTGCTGCCGGCCTTCACCGGGATGATGGCGACCCTCACCGTCCACCGCGAGCGGATGGAGGAGCTGGCCCCGGCCGGCTTCTCGCTGGCCACCGACATCGCCGAATGGCTGGTCCGGCAGGGCGTGCCGTTCCGTGTGGCGCACGAGGTCGCGGGGGAGTGCGTCAAGGAGTGCGAGGCGCGCGGGATCGAGCTCGACGGGCTCACCGACGAGCAGTTCGCCGCGATCTCCCCGCATCTGACCCCCGAGGTCCGCACGGTCCTCAGCGTCCCCGGCGCGCTCGCCTCCCGCAGCGGGCGGGGCGGCACGGCCCCCTCGGCCGTGGCGGTCCAGCTCCAGGAGGTCAAGGCCGATCTGGCGGTCCAGCGCGCCTGGGCGGATGCACGACACGGGTAATTATTTTTGAGACGCCGACAACCCGGATGAGACATTCACGTCTCATCCGGGTTATGGTCGTCTCATGAGCCTTGACCGCCGCGAGCATGTACTGAGAGCAGCCGCAGCCCTGCTCACCCGTAAGGCGACCGCCTCCATGGACGAGATCGCCAAGGCCGCCGGCATCAGCCGCGCCACCCTCCACCGTCACTTCGCCGGTCGCGACGCGCTCGTGCGGGCCCTGGAGAAGCTCGGCATCGAGCAGTTCGAGCGGGCCCTGGACGAGGCCCGGACGGACGAGGGCGACGCGGCGCAGGCCGTGCGCCGCCTGATCGAGAAGGCCGAGCCGGTCGCCGGCATCCTGTCGTTCCTCTACACCGAGAACCAGCTCTTCGAGGGCGAGATGAACGAGGGCTGGAACCGCCTCGACGCCCGTGTCCACGCGCTCTTCCTGCGCGGGCAGGAGGAGGGCGCCATCCGGGTCGACCTCTCACCCGCCTGGCTCACCGACGCGCTGTACGGGCTGATCGCCTCCGGGGCCTGGGCCGTGCAGGATGGGCGGGTGGCCGCCAAGGACCTCACCCGCATGGTCTCCGAGCTGCTGCTCGGCGGGGCGCAGCGGCGGGCCGAGCGGTGAGCGCGCGAACCGCCGGCGCACCCGGCGCGCCCGTGCCGGTGGAGACGCCGCGCCCGGGGCGCTGGCTGGCGCTGGCCGTGCTCGCCCTCGCCGTCCTGCTCGTCGCCGTCGACGCGACCGTGCTGGGGCTCGCCACGCCGTTCCTCAGCGAGGACCTGAAGCCGTCGGGCACCCAGCTGCTGTGGATCGGTGACGTCTACTCCTTCGTCATCGCCGGACTGCTGGTCTCCATGGGCAGCCTGGGCGACCGGGTGGGCCGCAAGAAGCTGCTGCTGACGGGCGCCGTGGCGTTCGGCGCGGTGTCGGTGCTCAACGCCTACGCGTCCAGCCCCGAGATGATGATCGCGGCGCGGGCGCTGCTGGGTGTGGCGGGCGCGACGCTGATGCCCTCGACGCTCGCGCTGATCCGCAATATCTTCCACGACCCCAAGGAGCGCAGCCTGGCCATCGGCATCTGGGGTGCCATGGCCTCCGCGGGCGCGGCCGTCGGCCCGGTGGTGGGCGGCTTCCTGCTGGAGAACTTCTGGTGGGGGTCGGTCTTCCTGATCAACCTGCCGGTGATGGCCGTGCTCGTCCTCGTCGGGGCGAAGCTGCTGCCGGAGTCCAAGGACCCCGCCCCCGGGCCGTGGGACCTGCCGAGCGTGCTGCTGTCGATGGCCGGCATCATCGGCCTGGTCTACGCGATCAAGGAGGGTGCCACCAATGGCTTCGGCTGGCCGATCGCCCTGGCGGCCGTCGTCGGCGCGGGGGCGCTGGTGTGGTTCGTGCGGCGGCAGCTCACGCTGCCCTCGCCGCTGCTGAACATGCGGCTCTTCCACCACCGGGGCTTCTCGGCGGCGGTCCTGGCCGATCTGCTGACGGTGCTGGGGCTGTCCGGGATGGTCTTCTTCCTCTCCCAGTTCCTCCAGCTGGTGCAGGACCGCAGCCCGCTGGAGGCGGGGCTGGCCGAGCTGCCCGCCGCCATCGGCGCGGTGACGGCCGGTCTGCTGGCCGGGCAGGCCGCCCGGCGCTGGTCGGTGCGCTCGGTGGTCGCCGGCGGGCTCGGGGCGATAGGGCTCGCGCTCGCGGCGCTGGTCGTGCTGAACGCGGACACCTCCTACCCGGTGCTGGGCGCGGCGCTGCTCGTCGTCGGCATCGGGGCGGGCTTCTCCTTCACCGTCACCGCCGATGTGATCCTCTCCAGCGTGCCCAAGGAGCAGGCGGGCGCGGCCTCGGCGGTCTCGGAGACGGCCTACGAGCTGGGTGCCGCCCTGGGCATCGCCCTGCTGGGCACGATCGTCACCGGGGTCTACCGGGGGTTCACCGTGCCGGCCGGGGTCCCGGCGGGTACGGCGGGCGACGCGCGGGAGTCCCTGGGCGGCGCGGTCGAAGCGGCCGCCACCCTGCCCGCGGACACGGGCTCGGCGCTGCTCGGCTCGGCGCAGGACGCCTTCGTCGAGGGGCTGCGGATCGCCTCGGGCGTCGGTGCGCTGGTGCTGCTGGTGACGGCGGTCGCGGCCTGGTTCCTGCTGCGCGGACAGCGGCTGGAGGAAGGGTACGGCGGCTGAGCAGGCATGGGCTCGGATGAGCAAACACCACATGGGCCGGGGTGGCAAGCCCCGGCCCATGTGACGTTTACCGGCGAGTAACTCTCTTGACGCACTCCTGACACGCCCGGGAACATCTCGTCCACCGGTCGACATTGTCGAACGAGGTTCGGACGAAGGCGTCCGCAGCAGCGACGCCATGTTCAAAGGAATCCCCCACATGCGTCTGCGTACCACCGCACGGTTCCTGGTCGCCGCCGCGGCCACCGCCGCGCTGAGCCTCATGGGCCTCACCGCGTCCCCGGCCTCCGCCTCGGTCCTGGACGTTCCGCCCAAGGGCGCCAACGACTGGTCCTGCAAGCCGGACTCGGCCCACCCGCAGCCCGTCGTGCTGGTCAACGGCACGTTCAAGCTGATGGCGGAGAACTGGGCCAAGCTCTCCCCGAAGCTCAAGGAGGCGGGCTACTGCGTCTTCGCCTTCAACTACGGGCACATGGAGACCGACCCCATCCCGCAGGCCGCCGCCGAGCTGCGCGACTTCGTCGAGGCGGTGCGCGGCGCGACGGGCGCGGCCAAGGTCGACATCGTCGGGCACAGCCAGGGCGGCATGATGCCGCGCTACTACGTGAAGTTCCTCGGCGGCGCGGACAAGGTCGACGACCTCGTGGGCATCGTCCCGTCCAACCACGGCACGAAGAACCCGCTCGCGATCGCCGCGGGCTGGACCTTCTGCCCGTCCTGCGTGGACCAGCAGGTCGGCTCGGACCTGCTGAAGAAGCTCAACGAGGGCGACGAGACCCCGGCCGGGCCGGACTACACCGTCATCACCACCCGGCACGACGAGGTGGTCGTCCCCTACACCAGCGCCCTGCTGACCGGCCCCGCCGAGCACCTCAGCAATGTCGTGCTCCAGGACAAGTGCCCGCTGGACCTCTTCATGCACGACCAGGCCACCAAGGACCCGGTCGTCGCCCAGTGGGTGCTGAACGCCCTCGGGCGCAAGGGCCCGGCCGACCCGGCGTTCCAGCCGCGCTGCCTGGGCTAGCCCCCGCGCGGAGCGCGGCGGCCGGCCGGGGTCAGGCCGCCTTGGCCTTGGTGGCGTACATGTCCACGTACTCCTGGCCGGACAGCCGCATGACCTCGCTCATCACCTCGTCGGTGACGGCGCGCAGCACATAGCGGTCGCGGTCCATCCCCTCGTAGCGGGAGAAGTCCAGCGGCTCGCCGAAGCGCACCGTCACCGGCGCGATGCGCGGCAGGCCCTTGCCGGAGGGCTGGACCTTCTCCGTGCCGATCATCGCGAACGGCACCACCGGCGCGCCCGTCATCAGCGTGAGGCGGGCGATGCCGGTGCGGCCGCGGTAGAGACGGCCGTCGGGGGAGCGGGTGCCCTCCGGGTAGATGCCGAAGACCTTGCCCTCCTCCAGCACCCGACGGCCCGTCATCAGCGCGGCCACCCCGCCGTTGCCGCCGTCGCGATCGACCGGGATCATCCCGGAGGCGCCGAAGAACCACGCCATCAGCCGGCCCTTGAGCCCCTTGCCCGTGACGTACTCGTCCTTGCCGATGAAGAACACCTGGCGCTTGACGACCAGGGCGAGGAACAGGGAGTCCACGAACGTGGTGTGGTTCCCCGCGAGGATCACCGGCCCGCTCTCCGCGATGTGCTCGGCTCCCTCGATCTTGGGGCGGTACAGGACGCGCATGAGCAATCCGAGGAACGCCTTGAGCAGGATGCGGGACAACGGACCCTCCGGTCGTGATGTGCGGGACGGGCGCGCGGGGCGCGGTCGATGACGATACTCGCGGGTACGCCTCCTGCGCACGCGGGGTTGACCGAGTCGAAACAGAGTGTTGACGTGACTTTCCACTCCGTTCCGCATTCGTTCTTCAACCCGGAAGTCGGACGTGCATACGATCGCCCGGCCATGAGCACCACACGGCAACAGCACCACCACAGAAGGAGAGACATGCAGCAGGAGCAGCGGCCGGGCAGGCGCACGGTGCTGGGGGCCGCGGCGGCCCTCGGCGCGGGGGCGGTCGCCCTCGGCGGCGGAGCGGTTCCGGCGACGGCGGCCACGGGACGCGAGACGGACCTCACGGCCGGGCGCGGCCACGGCGGTTCCTACAAGGACCTTCCCGTGCCCACCGTCATCGGGCACCGCGGCGCCTGCGGCTACCGGCCCGAGCACACCTTCGGCTCCTACGAGTACGCCCTCGCCAACGGCGCGGACGTCATCGAGCAGGACGTCGTGCCGACCAAGGACGGCCACCTCGTCTGCCGCCACGAGAACGACATCACCAACACCACCGATGTCGCCTCGCACCCGGAGTTCGCCTCCCGCAAGACCACCAAGACCGTGGACGGCGAGCAGCACACCGGCTGGTTCACCGAGGACTTCACCCTCGCGGAGCTGAAGACCCTGCGGGCCAAGGAGCGCATCCCGGGCAACCGCCAGCACAACACCCTCTACGACGGCCGCTGGGACGTGCCGACGTTCGAGGAGGTCCTCAAGTGGGCCGACGAGCAGGGCCGCAAGCGTGGCCGGCGGATCTGGCTCCATGTGGAGACCAAGCACCCCACGTACTTCCGCAAGATCGGCCTGGGCCTGGAGGAGCGCCTCGCCAAGCTGCTGCGCCGCTACGGCCGGTCGGGCCGCAACGGTTACACCTTCCTCCAGTCGTTCGAGCCGAGCAGCCTCCAGCGCCTGGGCCGGCTGGGTCTCGACTGCCCCAAGGTGCTGCTGCTGGACGACCTGCCCACCCGCCCCTGGGACTTCGTCGAGGCGAAGGACCCGCGCACCGTCGCCGACCTCATCACGCCCAAGGGCCTGGCGTGGGTCTCCGGCTTCGCGCAGGGCATCGGCCCCTGGGTGAACCAGATCATCCCCCGGGACAAGGACGGCAAGCTCACCAAGCCCACCACGCTGGTGCGCGACGCCCACGCCGCCGGGCTGATCCTCCACCCGTACACCATGCGCAACGAGAACAGCTTCCTGCCCGCCGACTTCCGCCGGGGCACGGACCCGAACGCCTACGGCGACGCGTTCGGCGCGTTCAAGGCGTACTTCGCGACGGGCATCGACGGCATATTCTCCGACAACTGCGACACGGCGGCGTTCGCGCGAGCGGACTTCCTCAAGCACTGACCCTCGTGTCCAGCCCGGGTGCCTAGCCCGGACGGGTGAATTCCGGTCGGCCCGGAAACCGGTGGGCCGGAGGGCGGCGTCCCCGCCCGCGTGACCACTCAGAGTGATCTCCTGACCCGGCTGAGCCCCCTGCTCAAGGCGGAGTGCGCCGCCGAGGCGCACTCCGCCGGCCTGGACGCCGCCGACCTCGAACAGTCCGTCTGGGTACGGCTGCTGAGCGAGCGCCGCGCCGGGGAGCCCGCCGCGCGCCTGACGGCGGCCGTCCGGGCCGAGGTCCGCGCCGCCCTGCGCCGGGCCCGGCGGGAGGTGCTCTACGACCCCACCGCCGAGGCCGCCCGGGCACCCGGCGGACGGGCGGATTCCGGGGCGGGCTCCGGAGTGGAACAGGCCGTGCTGGCCGCCGAGTCCCGCCGCGAGCTCCGGGCCGCCGTCCGCCGGCTGCCCGGCCGCTGTCCCCGGCTGATTTCCGCGCTTCTTTCGGGCCACGACCCGACCTACCGTGAAATCGCAGGGAAGTTGGGAATGTCACAAGGATCTTTGGGGCCCGTACGTTCCCGCTGCCTGGGATGCCTGCGCAGAATGCTCATGGCAGAGATTGCGGCTCCTTGACCCGGGGAAAGGAGCATCAAGCGACCCAGCAAGGGGAGGCGTGCGCACATGGGCATGAGCGTGACCATCTCGGCCGCGGCCGAGCACGATGCCGAGCAGATCCTCAAGCTCCAGTACCTCTGCTACCAGAGCGAGGCGGAGCTCTACGGCGACTACACCATCGAACCCCTGACGCAGACGCTCGACGACCTGCGCGCCGAACTGGGCCGCGGCTGTGTGCTCGTGGCCCGGCTCGGCGAGGAGGTCGTCGGCTCGGTGCGCGCCACCGTCGACGCCGAGGGGACGGCCGTCATCACCGGGCTGATCGTCCACCCCCGGCTGCGGCGGCACGGCCTGGGCGGGCGGCTGCTCGCCGCGATCGAGGAGCGGCTGGCGGAGGAGTGGGCGGCCAAGCGGTTCCGGCTGGCCACCGGCCGGCGCGGCGAGGGAAGCCCGCGTCTCTACCGCAAGTGGGGCTACGCGCGCACCGGCGCCGAGCCCGCCGGGCGGAACCTCACCCCGGTCACCCTGGAGAAGGAGGCCGGGCCCGCCGGGGCGCCCGCCCTGGTGACGAGCGCCTGACGCCGGGCCGTGCCGGGCCTCAGCGCGGGGCCCGGCGCAGCCAGACCATCGCGGTCACCGGCAGGACGACCGGGATGAAGAGATAGCCCATGCCGTAGTCCGACCAGACCGTGGCGTCGGGGAAGGCGGACGGCTCCAGCAGCGTCCAGGTGCCCACGGTCACCACACCCACCAGCTCGGCGGCGCAGCACACCAGCGCCGCCCTGCGGGCCCGCCCGCCACCGCGCACCAGCGAGTACGTGATGAAGGCGTACACCGCGGCGGCGGCCGCCGACAGGACGTACGCGAGCGGCGCCCGGCCGAAGTCCAGGATCATCTGGACGATCGAGCGGGAGGCCGCCGCGACGGTGAAGACGCCGTAGAGCCAGACCAGCAGCCGGCCCGGCCCCTGGCCGAGGTCGAAGCCGGACCGCTCGCCCGTGTCCGTGGTCTCGGTCATGGTCAGCCTCCCCAGATGTCGTAGAGCCGCACTTCCAGCACGGCCAGGATCACGGCGCCCGCCGCCACGGTGGCCGAGCCCCAGCGGGTCCGCTCGGCCAGGGACATAAAGCCCGCCGCGGGCACGGCGGCCGCCGCGCCCAGCAGATAGGCCACGAAGATCGTCGTGCCCTGCGCCGGCTTGTCGCCGCCGGACAGCCGCACCACACCGATGACGAGCTGCACCAGCGCCAGCGCCGCGACCACGGCCATCCCGATGAAGTGCCAGTCCTTGGTGGGCTCGTCCCGGGCGAAGGCGAAACCGCACCAGGCGGCCAGCGCGAGGGCGGCCAGACCGGCCGCGAGCGTCAGCGCGTCGAGCACCGGGACCCCCGGGCGACGTGGGTGTGCGAAGGGGACGAGACAGGCATGGGACGACTCTAAACGCCCGGTACGGGCCCCTCGCGCGCGCCCCCGCGGTCCACCACGCGAGAGATCACGTCCGCTATTCGGACAGGCTTGGCCGATTCGCACGCCCGTCTGTTTTACTTGCCCGCATGACCACGACGAGCACCCGCATCCTTGCGACCGAGGCGATGACGACGCCCGGTGCTGCTCGTCGCATGTGTCGAATGTGTGACTGCTGAGGGCCCCTGTGCCTCGCGCCCCGAAGCGAGACCCCGTAGCGCACCCCGTCCGGCCAACGGCCGGAGGGAGCCGCGCCGCCCCCGCGTCACCAGATGCCACCGAGCCCGCGCCCCGCGCGCCCGCCGGGGCACTCCGATGCCGCGTTCCGCAATGAATTCCCGTGCCGGCGCCATCGCGTCGCGCACTCGACAGTGACGGAAACCCCTGTGATCACCACTACGGGCCTGACAAAGGTCTACCGCTCACGAGGCCGCGAGGTCACCGCCCTCGACGGCGTCGATCTCCACGTCCGTGAGGGCGAGGTGTACGGCGTCGTCGGCCAGAGCGGCGCCGGCAAGTCGACCCTCATCCGCTGCGTCAACCTCCTGGAGCGCCCCAGCTCCGGCACGGTCACCGTCGCCGGCCAGGACCTCACCGCCCTCGCCGGGCGGGGCCAGCGGGCCGGCGCCGAGCTGCGCAGGGCGCGCAGCCGCATCGGCATGGTCTTCCAGCACTTCAACCTGCTCTCCTCGCGGACCGTGCAGGCCAACATCGAGCTGCCGCTCGAGATCCTCGGCGTCTCCGGCAAGGAGCGCGAGCGCAAGGCCCTGGAGCTGCTGGACCTCGTCGGCCTCGCCGACAAGGCCAAGGCCTACCCCGGCCAGCTCTCCGGCGGCCAGAAGCAGCGCGTGGGCATCGCCCGCGCCCTGGCCGGCGACCCCAAGGTGCTCCTCTCCGACGAGTCGACCTCCGCGCTCGACCCGGAGACCACCCGCTCCATCCTCCAGCTGCTGCGCGACCTCAACCAGCAGCTCGGGCTGACCGTCCTGCTGATCACCCACGAGATGGACGTCGTCAAGACCATCTGCGACTCCGCGGCCCTGATGAAGGGCGGCCGCGTCGTGGAGTCCGGCACCGTCTCCGAACTGCTCGCCACCCCCGGCTCCGAGCTGGCCGCCGAGCTGTTCCCGGTCGGCGGCGAGCCCTCCGGCCCGGACCGCACCGTCGTGGACGTCACCTTCCACGGCGACGCCGCGACCCAGCCGGTCATCTCCCAGCTGTCCCGTACGTACAACATCGACATCTCGATCCTGGGCGCCGCGATGGACACCGTCTGCGGCAAGCAGGTCGGCCGGATGCGCATCGAGCTGCCCGGCCGGTTCGAGGAGAACGTCGTCCCGATCGGCTTCCTGCGCGAGCAGGGCCTCCAGGTCGACGTGGCGGACGTACAGACCCCGCCCCCCGCCGCCGATCTCCTCAAGGAAGGTGCCAAGTGACCTGGGCCGAGATGCAGCCCCTGCTGCGCGACGCGTGTCTGGACACCCTCTTCATGGTGTGGTGGTCCACCGTCTACTCCGTCCTCGGCGGCCTGCCGCTGGGCCTGCTGATCGTCCTGACCGACCGCGGGGGCCTCCTGCAGAACGTCGCGGTCAACAAGGTCCTCGGAGCGATCCTCAACCTGGGCCGCTCGCTGCCGTTCATCATCCTCATCGTCTGGCTGATCCCCTTCAGCCGGATGGTCGTCGGCACCTCCATCGGCCCCAGCGCGGCCGTGGTGGCGCTCGCCATCGGGGCGATCCCCTTCTTCGCCCGGCTGGTGGAGACCGCCGTCCGCGAGGTCGACCACGGGCTGGTCGAAGCCGTGCAGTCGATGGGCGGCGGCACCTGGACGATCATCTTCAAGGTGCTCCTCCCGCAGGCCCTGCCCTCCCTCCTCGCGGGCCTGACCACCACCGTCATCACCCTCATCGGCTACTCCGCCATGGCGGGCGCGGTCGGCGGCGGCGGTCTCGGCAACCTCGCCATCACCTATGGCTACCAGCGGCGCGAGGACGCGCTGATGAACATCACCATCCTGCTGCTGATCGTCATCGTGACCGTCGTCCAGCTCACCGGCGACCTCGCCGTACGCCGCCTCGCCTCGCGCGGCGGCCGCCAGGCGGCCCCCGTGGGCCTGCGCCGGCTCCTGCCCGCGCAGCGCAAGCCCGCCGCCGCGGCCGCCACGACCCAGGCCACCGGTGTCGTGGAGCCCGAGCCCGCCGTGGACAAGGCGGTCTGACCCGCACCACCCCCACAGACTCCCCGGAGCCCGGACCCTTTGCCGGGCGTCAGTACCGGGGCACCCCGAGATACACCAAGCAAGGAAGGCACTCTTCGTGCGTACCACCGTCAAGCTCACCGCCGCCATCGCGGCCGCCGCCGCCCTGACCCTCGGTCTGAGTGCCTGCAGCGCGCCCTCCGACACCTCCTCCTCCGGCAGCTCCAAGAAGGGCAAGGACGCCGACCCGGCCGCCAAGCTCGTCGTCGCCGCCAGCCCGACCCCCCACGGCGACATCCTCAACTTCGTCCGCGACAACCTCGCGGCCAAGGCCGGCCTGAAGCTGGAGGTGAAGGAGTTCAACGACTACGTCCTCCCCAACACCGCCACCCAGAACGGCGAGGTCGACGCGAACTTCTTCCAGCACAAGCCCTACCTCGACGACTTCAACAAGAAGAACAAGACGGACATCGTCCCCGTCGTCAACGTCGAGATCGAGCCGCTCGGCCTCTACTCCAAGAAGGGCAAGAAGGTCGCCGACCTCGGCTCCGGCTCCACCATCGCCGTCCCCAACGACGCCACCAACGAGGGACGCGCGCTGAAGCTGCTCGCCGACAACGGCGTCATCAAGCTGAAGGACGGCGTCGGCGCCGCCGCCAAGCTCTCCGACGTCGCGGACGACAAGGGCGTGAAGTTCACCGAGCTCGAGGCCGCCCAGATCCCCTCCCGCCTCGACGACGTCGACGCCGCGGTGATCAACGGCAACTTCGCCATCAGCGCCAAGCTCAGCCCCGCCAAGGACGCCATCGCCCTGGAGAAGGCGGAGGGCAACCCCTACGCCAACTTCCTGGCGGTCAAGAAGGGCAACGAGAAGGACCCCCGGATCGAGAAGCTCGCCAAGCTCCTCAACTCCGACGAGGTCAAGAAGTTCATCGAGCAGAAGTTCAGCAACGGCGCCGTGATCCCCGCCTTCGGTCCCGTCGCGAGCTGACACCTTGTAACCTCGGCCATCCGTACGGACACAGGCCCCGCGCACACGATCCCCCGTGCGCGGGGCCTGGCGCTTGGCGCACCCGCCCGCACATGCTGCATGCTGGTGCACCCGGGCCCCGCCCGTACCACCCGAGCCCACCCGCCGCGGCGTTGGAGCAGCGCATGACTTCCACCTTTCCGGACATCTCCATCAGTACGGACCGGCTGGTGCTGCGCCCGTTCGAGGCCGGGGACATCCCCCCGCTCGCCGAGATGATGAACGACGAACTCGTCACCGCCTGGACCTCGGCCCCCTACCCCTACACCACCGCCGACGCCCGCGACTGGGCGCTGCGCCGGGCCCCCTCGGAACGCCTCTCCGGACGCGGAATCGTCTTTGCGGTCGCGGAGTTCCTCACCCAGCGTCTCGTGGGCACCCTCCACTTCCGCAACACCGACTGGCGCACCCTCACCGCCGAGGTCGCCTATGTCACCGCGCCCTGGGCCCGGGGCGAGGGCTACGCCTGCGAAGCCGTGCTCGCCGCCGCCGAATGGCTCTTCCGCGACCAGAAATTCGAACGCCTGGAGATGCGCACCGCCGCCGACAACACCGCCGCCCAGCAGGTCGCCCAGAAGGCCGGCTGCGTCAGCGAGGGCGTCCTGCGCAGCGCCTGGATAGCGCGCAGCCGCACCGAGGGCGGCGCCGGCTGGACCGAGTCCCGGACGGACCTCATCATCTGGAGCCTGCTCCCCGAGGACCTCGACGAGCTCCAGGAGCCCCGGACGGGCGGCGGATACGACTACATGTCCGCCGGGGGATACGCCTCCGCCCTCCCCGACTGGCGCTGAGCGCCCACCGCCGCCACGCCCGGACGGTACCCGGCCGGGGTACGCTCACCCTGCCCGTTCACGGGCAACCACCTCGCGACCCGCCCCGCGCCCACCTCGCGCCGCCCCGCGACC
>NZ_JAILXP010000550.1 GCF_020740895.1 Streptomyces sp. UNOB3_S3
GCGCCGGGCGGGGCACGTCCACGAGCCGGGCGATGCCGAAGTCCGTGAGCAGCGCGGGGTGGGCGCCGGCGGGCCCGAGCGGGCCCTGCATGTCGAGGAGGACGTTCTCGGGCTTGACGTCGCGGTGCACCACTCCGGCGGCGTGCGCGGCGGCGAGGCCGTCGGCGACGTCGGCCACGATGGCGACGGCCGCCTCGGGCGCGAGGCGCCGCTCGCGGTCGAGCCGGGTGCGCAGGTCGGTGCCGCGGATGAGGTCCATGACCAGGGCGAGGTCGTTGCCGTCGACGACGAGGTCGCGGACGCCGACCACATGGGGGTGGTCGAGACCGAGGAGGGCCGCGCGCTCCTGCACGAAGCGGCCGACGAGCTCCTGGTCGGAGGCGAGATCCTCCCGCAGGAGCTTGATGGCGACCGGCCCCTCGGGGCCTTCGCCGAGCCACACCGTCCCGACACTGCCCCGTCCCAGGACCTGGTGGGCGGTGTACCGGCTGCCGATCTTCCGTGCCAAGACTGTTCCCCGACTCCTCCGCCATCCGGCGACATCATCCGACGGGCGCGGCCAGGCGGCCGTCACCCGCGCTGGCGACCAAGCTACGCGGCCGGAGGGGCGTTGGGGACACCGATTCAGTGCCAACCGTTACTTCTGAGGCAGAAAACACCCTTCGGGTGTCGACAAATCGACCGCCTTGTCGGTTCTCCACCGCCCCCGCCGTACCGGTCAATGGCCGGAACCACGCCCCGGCACCCCGGTCACCGCCCCGTCACCGCCCCGTCACTGCCCGGAGCCCGACCCCGCTCCGGAGTCGGCGCCCAGGCCGGAGATCCAGTCCTTGACGCTGGTGATCCAGTCCCAGGCGGCGTCCCAGAAGCTCTTGCCGTCGGCGACCCAGTCCTTCAGCGGCGTGAACTCCCACACCAGCCAGGAGCCGACGATCAGCACGACGATCATGAACAGGCAGCCCTTGAGGCAGCCCAGCCCGGGGATCCGCATGGGGTTCGCGCTGCGCTGACGCGGCGGGCGCGGCTCCCGGCGCGGGGCGGGTGTCGGCTCGGGGGCATACCGCTGCGGCTGGGGCTGAGGCTGGGGCGGCTGCGGGGGCTGCTGGTAGCGCGGAGCCTGCTGGGGCTGCGGCTGGGGCTGCGGCTGCCGCCGGACCGGCCGCTGCGGCGGGTACTGCTGCTGCGGCGGCTGCGGGGCGTACTGCTGCTGGGGCGGCTGCTGGTAGCCCTGCGGCGGCTGGGGCGCCGGGCGGCGCTGAGGCCTGCGGCGCAGCGGGTCCTCGCCCGGGTCGAGGTACTGGGTCTGCTCGTTGCGGTCGCGGGCCGCGCGCATCTGGCTCTGCCACGGGTGCGGGCTGTCGCCCTGCGCCTGCGGCGGGCCGGACGGGGGGCCCGGCGGCACGGGCGGCATGACGCGCGTGGGGTCGCCGCCGCCCTGCGGGCCGGGGCCCGCGGCGAGCACCTGGGTGGGGTCGGCGTCGCCCGTCCGCCCGGGGCCCGAAAGGCCGGTGCTGGGCAGGACGCTGGTCGCGGCGTTCGGGTCGTACCCGGCCGGGGCGGCCCCGGCGGAGGACGGCAGCACCTGCGTGGGATCGGCGTCGCCGGTGGCGGCACCCGCGCCGGGGAGGGTGTGGAGGCCCGTACCGGGCACCCGGGTGGGCTCGGGGTCGGGCGCGAGCAGCGCGCCGACGCCCAGCGCCGCCTCGGCCTGGTCCGGGGAGGCGTGGACACCGACGCCGGCGGCGACGACGCGCAGGCCGCGGGCGAGGTTCTCGGCGCTGGGCCGCTCCTCCGGGCGTTTGCGCAGACAGCGCTCGATGACCGTCCACAGCGGCTCGGGCACGGTCGTGGGGCGGCGCGGCTCGGCGCTGAGGTGCTGGTGGAGGACTTCCAGGGCGGTGGCGCCCGCGAACGGCGGACGGCCGGTGACCAGCTCGTACAGCAGGATGCCCGCGCCGTAGATGTCCACGGCGGAGGTCTGCGGGCGGCCCTCGGCGGACTCGGGCGCGACATAGGCCGGGGTGCCGACGAACTCGTGGGTGCGGGTGAGGCCGGGCGAGTCCGCGAGGCGCGCGATGCCGAAGTCGGTGAGCATCGGGTGCATCTGCCCGGCTTCGCTCTTCAGCAGCACGTTGGCGGGCTTGAGGTCGCGGTGGACGATGCCGTCGGCGTGGCTGGCGGCGAGGGCGTCGGCGATCTGCGCGGTGAGCAGCGCTGCCGCGACGGGCGTGAAGGGGCCGTTGTCGCGGAGGTAGCGGTGGAGGTCCGGGCCGTCGACCAGGTCCATGACGAGCGCGAGGAGATCGCCCTCGACGACGAGGTCGCGGGTGCGGACGATGTTGGGGTGGGTCAGCCGCAGGAGCACGGAGCGCTCGCGCAGGAAGCGCATCACGACGTCGGCGTCGTGGGCCAGCTCCTCCTTGAGGACCTTGATCGCGACGGTCTCGCCGGGCTGTCCCGTCACCGCCGCCTCGGCGCCGGCCGCCTCCCTCTGGCGGGCACGCCAGACGGTGCCCGTGGCGCCGCGTCCGAGCGGCTCCTCGAGCAGGTACTTGCTGCCTACCGGCCGCACGTCATGCGCTCCCTGGTCGTGATCCGGATGCCGAAACCTTCGAAACCCTCGACAGCGTCGATACCGTCGCCTTCCACCGGCACCTCCGCCCCACTGTAGTGCCGCCGTCCGGGCCGCCTGCCCGGCGAATCCGGTGGCGAATCCCGTGGGGCTTCCGGGAAAGACGCGGGCCGGGTGCGGATGGTTGCCGCAAGCGGTGGCGCTCCCCTCAAAATCGGCAACAAAGGGGTCGAGAGCAGGCAATTCCCAGAAGAAATCAGCCATCGCCCCACCGCGACCAGCGCGTTTCGCATACTCGGACCGTCGTTCAAGATCACGAATCGCGTCTCGCCGGGCGAGTCGTCCCTGCCGGATGCGAGGATGCTCGCTGGCGAGAGGATGCTGCTCGCCAGCACGGATGCGGCGGGGAGGGAGCGGGAAGACCCCGCGCGACGTGGTGACCTGTACGTGCCGACGCGCCCGTGCGAGGTGGGGGAAGGCCTGGCGCCGCCCCTGCCGCGTACTCCGGGCAGGAAGGGACCGTTGACGGCGATGCAGATCCGGCTGACCGTCCTCGGGCCGCTCAGCGGCCACACCACGTGCGCCTGCGATGTGCTCGTGACCGCCCCCGCGGGGACCGCCCTGGCCGCCGTGACCAGCGGCCTCGCCACCGCCGTCGCGGCGGCGGGATCCGACCTCGGCAGCGGTGCCGTCGTCGTCCACTCCGGCGACGAACGGCTCGACCCGCAGCGCTGTGTGCTGGGCGAGCCGCCGCTGATCGACGGCGCGGTGCTCTCCCTGGG
>NZ_JAILXP010000551.1 GCF_020740895.1 Streptomyces sp. UNOB3_S3
GTTGTAGGCGTAGCGGTCACCGGGGCCGTCGGTGGGGTCGTCGTGGGCGGGGAAGGCGATGCGCGACCGGATCGCGTAGCCCGGGTCGGCGACGGGGAGCACGGGCGACCGGGTGGTCGTCGAGAAGCGGACCTCGTCGAAGGCGGGCTCCAGCGCCTGCGCGAGGCGCAGGGGGGCGTACATCAGCTCCTCGTTGCCGAGGACGAGGACGCGCCGCGGGAGCTGAGCAGCGCTGTCGTCTGCGGGCGCGGTTGTGCCCACCTTCCCCCAGCTACCGCTGGGAGGTGCCCCCATCGCCCCGGCGGAACGACTGCCCACAACCGCCGCGGCGACGCGCGCCGCCATGGCGGGGAGAGCGGCCTCCAGGCGGGCCCGGTGCGCGGGGGTGAACCCGTGCCGGCCGCCGTCGGGCAGACCGGCGGGCCAGCCGAGCCCGACGCGGGTCGGCGCGGGGGTCCGGGGGCTTGCCCCCGGGAAACGGGAAGAGGCGGGACCGGGGCCTTCCCTCCGCCGCGACGGCGAGCAACCGTCCACCGGGGAGTCCGGCGGTGCCGAAACGGCCTCCGCCTCGTACCGCGCCACCAGCTCCCGCCCCCGCTCCAGCACCCCCTCCGGGAGGGACACCGTGCCGGTCGCCAGGGCGATCAGTTCCACCCGCGCGCCCAGTTCGCGCGCGAACTCCTCCAGCCGCGCCCGGTCGTCATCCGACCGCATGTCGACCAGCGCGACGACCACGTACCGCTCACGCGGGAACCGCGCGTGGAGGGCGGCGACGGTGTTGAGCACCGTACGCCCCGTCGAGAACTCGTCGTCGACGAGGACGAGCGGGCCGTCGCCCGCGAAGAACTCCGGGTCCTCCGGCAGCAGCAGATGCGACGTGGCGTGGCTGTGCTCCTCCTCGAAGCCGCCCACGGAGGCGGCCCCGGGCACGGCGCGCCGCGTCGAGTGGAGGTACGGGGCGAGGCCGAGGCCGTCGGCGACCGCGTGGCCCAGGCCCGTGGCCGTCTCGGCGTAGCCGAGGACGACGGCCCGGGCGGCGTCCGCGTCGCCCAGCAGGGCCCGGACCCGGCGGCCGAGGCCGGCCCCCGCCTCGTACACGGCGGCCGGGGACGCCGGGACGTGCTTGCCCAGCACGTTGGAGACCAGCAGATGGGCCCGCTTGGGGTTGCGCCGCAGGGCCAGCCCCAGCAACTCCGGCAGCCTGGCGTCGCCTTCCAGCGCCACGCCCAGCCGGTCCGCGACCCACTGTCCCGACCAGATCAACTCTTCCGTGCCCTTCACGTGATTCATCCGCTGGTTCATCCGCTGATTCATCCGCTCTGCAACCCCGCCGCCAGCAGTTCCACGAAGCTGACGTCCTCCCGTGCGACGCCGAAGACCTCGGCGCGCCGCATGGTCCGCTCGGCCCAGGCGCGGTGCGGCTTCACTTCGTTCATCTTGTTCGTATAGGCGGAGCGCATGACCCCGCCGCCGTCGCGCTCGGGCCGCAGGATGTCGCACGCGTCGCTGTACTCCTCGTGGCTGACGACGGAGAGCGCGTGCACGGGTGCGACGTGGGAGGGGTGGATGCAGGTCTTGCCCTGGAGGCCGTTGGCGCGGTCGAGCTGGATCTCGCGCAGGAGGCCGTCCATGTCGTGCTGGATGAGGGCCGTGCGCAGCGCCTCGGCGGGGCCGGCGAAGGGGCTGCGGCGCAGCTGGGGCTTGAACATCCGCTCGGGCTGCGGGAAGTACTCCCAGACCGGTCCGGTGACGGTGAAGCCGCTGCCGTCGGCGCGGCCGAGGACGTTGACGACGTCGGCTATGACGGAGGCGACGAGCTGGACGTCGTAGGCGGTCATGTCGGGGGCGCGGCGCAGCCCGTAGGCGGAGCAGAAGTCGGTGACGCCGAGCCGCAGGGCGAGGACGCGGTCGCGGTACTTCTCGACGGTTCTGGCGATGCCCGTCAGCGTCTCGGTGCGGCTCTCCAGGTGGAGCAGTTCGGGGGATTCCAGGACGGGCATGGCGAAGAGCCGCCGTCCGGAGGCGGCCTCGGCGGCGGTCAGCTCCTCCAGGAACGGCAGTCCGCGGTCCTCGGTGAACTTCGGCAGTACGAATCCGGACAGCAGCCGGCCCGCCGGGCCGAGGCGGCGGACGAGATCCCCGATCTGGGCGGGCTCGCGGACGCGGACGAACAGCAGGGGGAGGTCCTCCTCGGCCCCTTCCGAGGCCCCCGCGAGGTCGGTGAGCTGCCGGACGAGGTTCTCCTCGGCGCCGGTGACGTCCGCGTCGTCTATGGAGTCCTCCAGGCAGAGGACCATGGACACCACTCCGCGCCGCGCCTGCTTGCGCACGTCGAGGGCGAGGGTGGGCCGGGTGGCGGGGCAGTAGAGGGTGGCGCCGAGGGCGACGGAGAGCGTACCGGCGGGAGAACCGGCGGTGAACTCGCCCGGCTCCCTATGGAACAGTCCGCTCCGCACCGCGGGCGACAGGTATCCGAAATGCCTCATTGTTCTCCCCGAATGCCACGGCGTGGGCGCCTTCCCGCCGGTCGAACGGCACGGAAGTGTGGCCGATTATGGTACGTCCGGGGACGGGTCAAGAGTTCCCCAAGTCCAGGACAAGCGCATGACCTGCACAGTTCCTTCAGGTAAACGCTTCGGTGCGCGGGGATGGGGGCGGTGCCGGGGCGCGACTCCCCGCTCCCGACCCCTGCGTTGTCCCGGAGCCGCACGGGAAGGCAGGATTGCGGGCATGACGCACGCCATGCTGAAGGGGTCGAACATCCCGCTGGACGCCCCGACCGTGCGGGCCGTGCTGCGCTGGACACCCGGCCCGGGCATCCCGGACGTGGACGCCTCCGCCCTGTTGCTGGGGGACGAGGGCCGGGTGCGCTCGGACGAGGACTTCGTCTTCTACAACCAGCCGCGCCACCCCTCGGGCCTGGTCCGCCATCTGCCCAAGAAACGGCTGGTGGAGGGGGCGACGGACTCGGTCGAGGCGGATCTGTCCGCCCTCGACGCGTCCGTGGCGCGCGTCGTGCTGGCCGCGTCCGCCGACGGCGGGCCCTTCGGGCTCGTCCGGGACCTGTGCGTGCTGCTCTACGACACCGCGCGCAACGGCTCCGGTTCCACCGACGCGGAGCCCATCGCCCGCTTCGACGTCACGGCGGAGACGGGCGACGAGACGGCGATGCTCTGCGGCGAGCTCTACCGGCGCGGCGACGGCTGGAAGTTCCGCGCGCTCGGGCAGGGCTATGCCTCGGGGCTGGTGGGGCTGGCGACCGAGTTCGGCATCTCGGTGGACGAGCCGGAGGGGGACGGCGCCACCGCGTCCGCCCCCGGTGCCGGGTCCGGTGCCGCGCCCGATCCGGC
>NZ_JAILXP010000552.1 GCF_020740895.1 Streptomyces sp. UNOB3_S3
TCCCGTAACCGGGGCTCCGCCCCGGACCCCGGTCCTCGAACGCCGGACGGGCTGGATAAATCCAGCCCGTCCGGCGTTTGTCATACGGCTGTCGGTTCCGGTGACTTCTCCGCCTTCGGCGGCGTCACCCCGTGGCTGTCCGGTTCGCCGAACCAGGCGACCGCCACCGCGCCGGCCACCGCCAGGAGGAAGCCGAGGACGGCCATCCACGCGAGGCCCTCGCGGGAGGCGTCGCCCAGCCACAGGACGCCGATGATGCCCGGCAGGACCGTCTCGCCGACCACGAGGGCCGCCGTGGCGCCGTTGACGGAGCCGATCTGGAGGGCGACCGTGTGGAGGTACATGCCGACGGAGCCGGAGATGAGGATGGCGTAGAGGGCCGGGTCCGCGAGCAGGGTGGGCAGGTCGAAGGGGTCGATGCCGTCGAGGATGCGGACGCCCACGCCGATCGCGCCGAAGCCGAGGCCGGAGAGCAGACCGGCGAGGATCGCGGCCCGGGAGCCGAGGAAGTGGACGGCGATCCAGCCGCCGCCCATCAGGACGACGGAGATGATCAGCAGCCACCAGTGCGTGGAGCGCGCGGCGTCGCCGCTGCCCTCGTGGCCGGCGGCGGTGGCCAGCAGCACCAGGGCGGAGCAGACCACTCCGATCGACATCCACTCCCTGCGGTTGAGCTTGATGCCGAGCAGCTTGATGCTCAGCAGCGCGGTGACGATCAGGTTGGCGCTGATGACGGTCTGGGAGAGGAACAGCGGCAGCATCCGGGCGGCGAGGGCGCCGAGGGCGAAGCCTATGAAGTCCAGGACCGTGCCGACCATGAACTCCCAGGTCACCGCGGCCTTCGCGGTGGAGGACAGGCTGGGCCCGCCGTGCTGGGTGGTGGCCGTGGAGGTCGCCGTCGCGGCCTCCCGCTGGGCCGATTTCCGGGACCCCACGGCCTGCAGGACGGATCCTGTGCCGTAACACGCAGAGGCCGCGACAGCCGTGACAAGGCCGATGATCACCAGTAGCTCCGTTCGCCTGATAAGCCGTCGTGCTCAGAAAGCAGACGTACTTCTGAGCAGACGTGGATTTCGGCGCCGGAGTTGCCTTCGGTCAAGAACTGGTCAAGACCGGGTCAGTGGCAGTGCCGCCAGTTCGGCGATGACCCAGGTCAGCGGGGCGAGCACGACCACAAGAACACCTGTGCGGACGGCCGCCGCGCCGCGCAGCAGGGAGGCGGGGATGCCCAGCCGCAGCAGCGCCGCGGTGGTCTCGGCGCGGGAGTGCCGGGTGTCGATGGCGGCGGTGACGGCGGTGGCCGTCACACAGGCCATCACCACGGCCGCGCCCAGCCCCGTGAGCGGCCCGAACGGGCGGGGGCCCGACCGCTCCCACGCCGCGCCGTACAGCTCGACGGCCGCGAGGGTGCCCGCCGCCACCGCGCACAGCACCCCGAGGGGCCGTCCGAGCCGGCTCGCCGTGTCCTGGAGTATCCGGCCGGCGAGCAGTCGCATCGGGCCGGGCCGACCGGCCGACAGCAGGGTGCCGCTCCAGTGGGTGAGGCCGGGGCCGGCCAGCACCAGGCCCAGGGAGGCGAGCAGCCAGCCGCCCATCAGCCCGGGGGAGGTGCCGCCGTCCTGGCCCGGCAGCGTCAGCAGGCTGTCCGGCGCGGGGGCCGGGGCGTGCCCCACGTACGCCTCCAGGGCGAGGCCGCAGGCGATGGTCGCCACGCCCCAGGGGAGGCCCGCGTAGCTCCTGCGGTCGTCCTTGGCGGAGGCGGGCGCCGGGGTCGTGGCGGAGGCGGTCGCGGACGCGCCTCCGGCGCGCTCCTTGCGCGGGCGCAGCGCGATGGCGCACGCGCCCGCCGCCAGCGCGGGCAGCAGCCCGAGCAGCGTGAGCGTCGCGGCCCAGGGCAGCGCCGCGTCCCCGTCGAGCAGCCCGGAGGCCGCGCCGCTCAGGGGGGTGCCGCCGAGGTCGCCGCGGAGTTCGAGGTAGACGAGCAGGGCGGTGACGCTGCCGAGGCCGCAGGACAGGGCCGTCGAGGTGGCGGCGAGCAGCGACAGGCGGACGGGGCCGAAGCCGATGGCGTCGAGCCCGTCGCGGGGGCGGGTCGCCGGGTCGCTGCGGGCCACGGTGACGGCGAACTGTGTGACGGCGGCCAGCGGTACGGCGCACCACAGCAGCCGCACCAGCGACTGTTCCGTGGCGCCGGGGTGGGCCACCGCGTAGCCCAGGGAGCACAGCAGCAGGAAACCGGCGCCGGAGGAGGCGACGGCGACCAGCAGCCGCCGCAGGAGGACGAGCGGGTGGGCCCCGCGCGCTAGGCGGAGACTGAGCACGCGGCCCTGCCCTCCCCCTCGGTCGCCTCGGGTGCCGGGATCGCGCCGCCCCGGCGGCCGTCGACGAGGTCGACCGTGCGGTCGGCGAGGGCCGCGCTCTCGTCGTCGAGGGTGGCCAGGACGACGGTGATCTCGTGGGAGCGGGCGGCCGTGGTGAGGGTGCGCAGCACCTGGGCGCGGTCGGCGGCGTGGAGCGGGGCGGTCGGCTCGTCGGCGAAGACCACGGTGGGTTCGGCGGCCAGGGCGCGGGCGATGGCGACGCGCTGGCGCTGGGCCTGGGTGAGCGCCTGGGGGCGTTTGCGGGCGCAGTCGCCCACGTCGAGGCGTTCGAGCCACTCGGTGGCGGTCTGTTTGGCCGTCCGGTGGCCGGTGCCGCGCACCAGCAGCGGCAGGGCGGCGTTCTCCCAGCCCGTCAGCTCGGGGACCAGGTGCGGTTCGCTGTCGATCCAGCCGAAGCGGTCGCGGCGCAGCCGCTCGCGGGCGGAGCGGGAGAGGGTGTGCACGGGGGCGCTGTTGAACCACACCTCGCCGGGGTCGGCCACGAGCTGGCCGGACAGGCATTTGAGGAGGGTGGTCTTGCCGGAGCCGCGTGGCCCGGTCACGGCGAGGATCTCGCCTTCCCGGACACCGATGGACACCCCGGCGAGGGCGGGGGAACCGCTGTAGGAGTAGTGCAGGCCGCGTGCCCAGAGCACGTCGTTGTCCGGCGGGGCCACCATATCGAGCACCTCGGGTCGCTGAGAGGGTCCGTTCCCCTGTCCGGGTGAACGAACCGGAGGCCATTGGGTCACTGGCACCGTACGGAACCGGGATCCTAGCCTCCGTCCAGGCTCGGCGCTTTAGTGCCTCACTTTCCTCCCATCGGGCTTATGCGCGGAGGTTTGCGCGGCGGTGTCGTGGTTGACGCGCGGGAGGCGCGCCGTCGTCCACGCGCGCGTGCCGCGGCCCACGTCGGCGCGGGAAGGGCGCGCGGACGTGGGCCTGTCTCTTATACACAT
>NZ_JAILXP010000553.1 GCF_020740895.1 Streptomyces sp. UNOB3_S3
CCGCCGGCCCGGCCCCGGCCGCGTCCGTGGTGGTCCTCACCGGTCCCCCGGGCGTCGGTAAGACCACCCTGGCCGCCCGCCTCGCCCACCTGCTGCGGCACGCCTTCCCCGACGGCCAGCTGTTCCTCCACCTGGACGGTGCGCGCGGCCCCCGGCGCACGCCCGCCGCGCTCCTCGCGGAGCTGCTGCGCCGCGCGGGCGTCCCCGGCTCGTCGGTGCCCCGGGCGACGGTGGACCGCGTGGCGATGTTCCGCTCCCTGGTGGCCGACCGCAAGGCGCTGGTCGTCCTCGACGACGTACGGGACGCGGACCAGATCCGTCCGCTGCTCACCGGCGCCCCCGAGTGCGCCGTCCTGGCCACCAGCAGGAACCGGCTCTCCGGCCTCGGCGGCGCGCACCTCATCGACATCACGCCGTTCGACGACGAGGAGGCGGCCACGCTGTTGCGGCGCATCATCGGCACCCGGCGCCTCGCCGTGGAAGCGGAGGCGACCGAACAGGTCCTGGCGGGCTGCGCCGGACTGCCCCTGGCGCTGCGCGTCGCGGGCGCGGCCCTCGCGAGCCGCCCCCACTGGCGGGTGCGCTGCCTGGCCGACCGCCTCGCCGAGGCACGGTCGTGCCCCGAGGAGCACCAGCGCCCGGCCGGGGAACTCACCGCCCATGTCTGGCTCGCCGCCACCTACCGCGACCTGGCGCCCGACGCCGCACGGGCCTTCCGGGCCATCGGCATGCTCCCGTCACCGGAGTTCCCGGCCTGGACCCTCACCGCGCTGCTGACCGCCCCGGACGGCGAACCCGCCGCCGAGCCCGGGCGTGCCGCCGAGCCCGGGCGGGCCACCGACGACCTCCTCGCCGCGCTGCTCGAAGCGAACCTGGTGCGCGTCGCCCGCGTCGACGCCCAGGGGCGGCCCCGCTACCGCACCCACGACCTCCTGCACGCCTACGCCGCCGAGCGCGCCCTCGCCGAGGAGACCCCGGAGTGGCGGCGGGCGGCCGTGGCCCGGCTCCTCGACGACTGTCTCTCCCGCGTCCGCGCAGCCGCCGACCGGCTCGTCCGGGCGGGCACCGGCGACGTCGCCGGCCCCGGGACCGGCGAAGCCCCGAAGGCCACGACGGACGACCCCTTCGGCTGGCTGGAGAGCGAACGGCCCGGCCTGGTCACGGCCGTCGAGTTCGCCGCCGCCTCCGGCTACGGCGCGCAGACGGCCGGGCTCGCCGCCGCCATGGAGGACATCTGTCACCTGCGGAACTGGTGGGACGAGTGGGAGCGGGTCGCGGAGGCCGCGCTCGACCGCGCCACCGCCGACGGCGACCCCGTCGCCGCCGCGGTCGCCCAGGGCTCCCTGGCCAGGGCCCTGGCCGTACGGGGGCAGGTGGACGAGGCGGTGACCCGCTGGGCCCCGGCCATCGAGCGGCTCGACGAGCTGGGCGAGGAACACCACGCCGCCCGGCTGCGCACCCACCGCAGCTTCGCCGTCGCCGACCGCGGCATGGACCGGCTCGCCCACGAGGACGCCGAGACGGCCGCCACCGTCATGGAGCGCCTCGGCGACGCGCACGGCCGGGTCGTCGCCCTGCGCAGCCTGGGCTTCGCCCTGTTGTGCCGGCAGCGCGAGGCGGAGGCCATCGGCGTCTTGGAGCCGGCCCTGGAGGCGGCGGAGCGGCTGGGCCACCCGCTCGCGCTCGCCGACGTCCTCCAGATGCTGGCCTGGGCCGAGATCGGCCACGGCAGGTTCGGCCGCGCCGCCCGCCATCTCCACCGCGCCCTGGCCGGGTTCCGTATGGTGCGGCACCGACCCGGCGAGGCGTACGCCCTGCTGACGCTGGGACGGATGCACGTCGGCCTCGGCCTCGACCAGGCCCCCCGCGCGCTCGGCCCGCTCGGCGAGGCGGCGTCCATCTTCGCCGAGCTCGGCGAGCGCCGGGGCGCGGCCCTCACCGCGTACTGGCTGGGCCGCACCCACGCCGCGCTCGGGGACCCGGGCCGGGGCGCGGGCCACCTCGCCGAGGCCCTGGCCGGGTTCCGGGGCCTGCGCATGCCGTACTGGGCCGAACGCGCCCGGCTGGAGATAGCCGCCGCCGCGCGCACCGGCGCCCCGGCACGCCCCCTCGCCGAGGGGGCGCCCTCGATATAGCGGGCGGAACGGGGCGGAACGGCCCGGCACAAGGGGCGAACCGCCCCGTTCACCACAGCGCGGCGCGCGGGTCCCACGGGCCCGCGCGCCGCGCTGTGCGGTCCTTGTGCGTTTCTCATGCGCCCGACCGGCACGGTGGGACCCACGTCCACGAAGGGAGACGCGGTGTCCTATCCAGCCGCACCCGATATCGAACTGGCCGCCGTAGAAGTACTCCGGGAGGTACTGGCCCACCAGCGCAGACTGCGCGACGGAGGCTGCGCCGGGCGGGTCTGCCTCCGGTGTGTCAGGCATCACCTGGACACGGTGCGCAGCGCCATGGAGAGCGGGCGGCGCATCGACTTCGTCCTGCCGGCCTTCCCGACGAAGTCCCCCAACCCCGCCAAGGTCCTCGGCCCGCTGCCCGACCTCGCCGAGGAGCTCGCCCTGCGCTTCCTCGACGGGCTGTGCGAGCGCATCGCCGCGATCCACCCGCCCGGAGCCGCCATTCTGCTCTGCTCCGACGGCCGGGTCTTCAACGACCTGCTCGGCGTGAGCGACGAGGACGTCACCGGCTACGTCCGGGGCATCGACCAGATGATCAAGAGGATCGGCGCGACCCACCTCGAGCAGTTCACCCTCGACGACGTCTACAGCGGCGCCGGCCACGTCGACATGCGCGCCATGCTCTCCTCCGGCTACGCCCCGACGGTCGAGGAACTGCGCGAGGAGGTCCGTGCCGGCGGCGCCCCGCTGGCCATGTACCGGGGCATCACCCGGTTCATGCTGGAGGATCTCTCCGGCCCCGGCTACACCGGCACCCGGTCCGCGCTCCAGCGGCACTGCCGTAAGCTCGCCTACGGAGTCATCCAGCGGAGCAAGGCGTGGGGCGACCTGCTGGGCCAGCTCTTCCCCGCCGCCGTGCGGCTCTCCATCCACCCCCAGCCCTGCGCCACGGACAAGATCGGCATCCTGCTCGCCGACACCCCGGACGTCTGGCTGACGCCCTGGCACAGCGTCGCCGTGGAGACCGGCGGCCGCTACACCCTCATGAAGCGGGCCGAGGCCGAGGAGGCGGGCGCCACGCTGGCGTACCGGGCGGGCCGCCCCAGCCACTACGTCCTGGAGCGGACGGCCACCGAGGAGCACCCCGCCCCCGCGCACCGCGAGCCGTGGAACAGGGCCTGCGCGTGAACACCACCCC
>NZ_JAILXP010000554.1 GCF_020740895.1 Streptomyces sp. UNOB3_S3
TGGCGGGGGCGGGGGCCGCGTCCTGGCCCTCGGCCGGCGGTTCCTCGCTCGTCACCGGCGGTTCCTCGCCCGCCGCCGGCCGTTCCTCGCTCGTCACGGTCTCGGCACCCCCGTCGGGGAGGCGAGATGGAGGCGGGTGTACGCCAGGGCCTCGGCCAGGTCCGCCTCCCGCTCGGCGGCGGACATGGCCCGGCGGGTGTTGACCTCGATCACGATGTGCCCGTCGAAACCGCTCGTCGCCAGGCGCTCCAGCACCTCGGCGCAGGGCTGGCTGCCGCGTCCGGGGACGAGGTGCTCGTCCTTCGCGGAGCCGTTGCCGTCGGCGAGGTGGATGTGGGCGAGCCGGTCGCCCATCCGGTCGATCATCTGGAGGGCGTCCGTGCGGGCCGTCGAGGTGTGCGACAGGTCGACCGTGAAGTGGCGGTAGTCGTCCTTGGTGACGTCCCAGTCGGGCGCGTAGGCGAGCATCTCGCGGTCGCGGTAGCGCCAGGGGTACATGTTCTCGACGGCGAACCGGACGTCGGTCTCGCCCGCCATCCGCCACAGCCCCTGGACGAAGTCCCGCGCGTAGGAGCGCTGCCAGCGGAACGGCGGGTGGACGACGACGGTGCTCGCGCCCAGCTTCTCCGCCGCCGCGCGGGCGCGCTGGAGCTTGACCCACGGGTCGGTCGACCAGACGCGCTGGGTGATCAGAAGACAGGGGGCGTGGACGGCCAGGATGGGCACCTGGTGGTAGTCGGACAGCCGGCGCAACGCGTCGATGTCCTGGCTGACCGGGTCGGTCCACACCATGACCTCGACACCGTCGTAACCCAGCCGGGCGGCGATCTCGAAGGCCGTCGCCGTCGACTCGGGGTAGACCGATGCCGTGGACAGCGCGACCTTCGCATCCGGAATGCGCACCACTGGCTCTGTCACGAGGGACAGCGTATGCCCGCCCCTCCGGCGGCGGGCAGGTGGTTCCGTACGACGCGTACGTCGGGTACGTCACGGTGGGACACGGTGGGACGGACCGGGCCGCCCCACCGGTGGTCCGCTCAGCCCGTGGGCAGGTGGTCCAGGCGGCGCAGGATCACGCCCTCGCGCAGCGCCCACGGGCAGATCTCGACCTCCTCCAGGCCGAACAGCTCCAGCGCCGCCTCCGCCACGAGCGCGCCCGCGAGCAGTTGCGGCGCGCGGCCGTCGGAGACCCCGGGGAGCCTGGAGCGCTGGGCGGTGTTCATCGTGGCCAGCTTGGGCACCCACTCCTCCAGGGCCTTCCGGCTGAGCGTGCGCTGGGTGTACAGGCCCTCGGCGGAGCGGGCCGCGCCCGCGATCCGGGCGAGCTGCTTGAAGGTCTTGGACGTGGCGACGGCGTGGTCGGGCGGGCCGAGGCGGGCGAAGTCGCCGACGGTGCGGGCGATCTCGGTGCGCACATGGCGGCGGAGCGCCCGGACGTCCGAGGAGTCGGGCGGATCGCCGGGGAGCCAGCCCTTGGTGAGGCGGCCGGCGCCGAGGGGGAGGGAGGCGGCCGCGTCGGGCTCTTCGTCGTGGCCGACGGCGATCTCCAGGGAGCCACCGCCGATGTCGAGGACAAGGAGTTTTCCGGACGACCAGCCGAACCAGCGGCGGGTGGCGAGGAAGGTCAGCCGGGCCTCCTCCGCGCCGGTGAGGACGGGCAGCGTGACGCCGGTCTCCTGCAGGACGCGGGTGAGGACGGTGTCGGCGTTGGAGGCCTCGCGGACGGCCGAGGTGGCGAAGGGGAGCACTTCCTCGACGCCCTTGTCCTCGGCGGCCTGGAGCGCCTCCTGGATCACGCCGATGAGCCGCTCTATCCCGGCGTCACTGATCGCGCCGGACTCGTCCAGCAGCTCGGCGAGGCGCAGCTCGGTCTTGTGGGAGTGGGCGGGCAGCGGGCGGGCACCGGGGTGCGCGTCGACCACCAGCAGGTGGACCGTATTCGAACCCACGTCGAGGACACCGAGTCTCATGGCCTGAACGCTACTGCGGTGGCCCGGGGCACTTAGGCTTGAGGGGTGGCGAAGACGAAGAAGGCCAAACCGGACAAAGAGCGGGAAAGAGCCTCCAGCAAGCAGTTCAAGGGCACCGGTAAGGCCGACAAGCCCGACGTGAAGACGGGCACCGGTAAGGGCTCGAAGGCGGAAAAGCTCGGGTCCAAAGTGGTGAAAGCCGCCAAGTCGGCCCCGGTGTCCGACGAGGTCGGGCTCGACTTCGCCCGTGCCTGGGTCGAATTCCCCGACCCGTCCGACGACGAGCAGGTCTTCCGCTGCGATCTGACCTGGCTGACCTCCCGCTGGACCTGTGTCTTCGGCGACGGCTGCCAGGGCATCCGGGCCGGGCGCGCCGCCGACGGCTGCTGCACGCTGGGCGCGCACTTCTCGGACGAGGAGGACGAGCAGCGGGTCGCCGGGCACGTGGCGCGGCTCACGCCGGACATCTGGCAGTTCCACGACGAGGGCACGGACTCCGGGTGGACGCAGCTCGACGAGGACGGCGAGCGGCAGACCCGGCGCTGGAAGGGCTCCTGCATCTTCCAGAACCGGCCCGGCTTCGAGGGCGGCGCGGGCTGCTCCCTGCACATCCTGGCGCTGCGGGAGGGCCGCGAACCGCTGGAGACGAAACCGGACGTGTGCTGGCAGCTGCCGGTGCGGCGTACGTACGACTGGATCGACCGGCCGGACGACACACAGGTGCTCCAGGTGTCGATCGGCGAGTACGACCGGCGGGGCTGGGGCCCGGGCGGGCACGACCTCCACTGGTGGTGCACGTCGGCGCGGTCCGCGCACGTGGGTGCGGACCCGGTGTACGTGTCGTACCGGGCGGAGCTGGTGGAGCTGATGGGTGAGCAGGGGTACGCGCGGCTGGTGAAGCTGTGCGAGGAGCGGATGGCTTCACTGCTGCCGATGGCTCCGCATCCGGCGGACAGCCGGCCCTGACTGTGACCCGCCGGGTGCGGCCCGGTGGGTGGGCACGAACCGGTCAGTGCGTCGGCGGTGGCGTCGTCGGCGGGTAGGTCGATTGAGTCGGCGTCGGGGTCGGGCGGGGGGTGCCGCAGCCCTCGATGGTGACGACCGTGCCGCCCGGGGCGATGGCCACCCGGGCGGTCCAGGGGCCCGCGGGCTCCCTGCTGTGGTCGACGATCACCGTGACCGTCACGGACTGCCCCGGGCGCAGCACTCCCCCGGGCTGGCTCAGCCGCAGCCAGGGCGCCCCGGCGGACATCGACCAGCTGACCGGTTCGCCGCCGTCGGCGGTGAGCCTGATGAGCGTGGCCGTGCCGCTGGGCTGTGCCTCGACCGTCAGCCGGCCGGGAC
>NZ_JAILXP010000555.1 GCF_020740895.1 Streptomyces sp. UNOB3_S3
GTCGCCGCCGAACTCAACAGCCGCCCACGCAAAACGCTCGGCTGGGAAACCCCAGCCGAGCGCCTGCATAAACTGCTCGCCACCACACATCAGTGATCACGTGTTGCGACGACCGATGGAATCCGCCCGGTCCGCCGGGGGCCGTTCGCGTCGTCCAGACCGTGTACCGGCTCAGTCGGCAGCGCCCTCGCGGCGCACCGACAGCAGGTCCTCCAGCTGCTCCTCGCGGGCCGGGGCGGCCACGAACAGCAGCTCGTCGCCGGCCTCCAGCGCGTCCTCCCGGTTGGGGGTGAGCACGCGGTTGCCGCGGATGATGGTGACCAGGGAGGTGTCCTCCGGCCAGTCCACGTCGCCGACGCGGGTGCCGGCCAGCGCCGACTCCGGCGGCAGGGTGAGCTCGACGAGGTTGGCGTCGCCCTGGCTGAAGCGCAGCAGCCGCACCAGGTCGCCGACGCTCACGGCCTCCTCGACCAGCGCCGACATCAGACGCGGGGTGGAGACGGCGACGTCCACGCCCCAGGACTCGTTGAAGAGCCACTCGTTCTTGGGGTTGTTCACCCGGGCCACGACCCGGGGCACCCCGTACTCGGTCTTGGCGAGCAGCGAGACGACCAGGTTGACCTTGTCGTCACCGGTCGCGGCGATGACCACGTTGCAGCGCTGGAGCGCCGCCTCGTCGAGCGAGGTGATCTCGCAGGCGTCGGCCAGCAGCCACTCCGCCAGGGGCACCCGCTCCACCGAGATGGCCGAGGGGGCCTTGTCGATCAGCAGGACCTCGTGCCCGTTCTCCAGCAGCTCGCCCGCGATGGAACGACCCACCGCGCCCGCACCGGCAATGGCAACCCTCATCGGTGCGCCTCCTCAGGCCCCTGCGAGAAGGCCGCCTCGACCTTCTCGACCTCGTCGGTGCGCATCATCACGTGCACCAGATCGCCCTCCTGAAGCACCGTGGAGGACGTCGGCAGCATCGCCTCGCCCAGTCGGGTGAGGAACGCCACGCGCACCCCGGTCTCCTCCTGGAGGGCGCTCACCTTGTGGCCGACCCACGCCTCGGCGATGGGCACCTCGGCGAGCTGCACACCACCGCTGGGGTCGCGCCACAGCGGCTCCGCGCCCGACGGCAGCAGCCGCCGCAGCATCTGGTCGGCGGTCCACCGCACGGTGGCCACGGTCGGGATGCCGAGCCGCTGGTAGACCTCGGCACGGCGGGGGTCGTAGATACGGGCCGCCACGTTCTCGACGCCGAACATCTCCCGGGCCACCCGGGCCGCGATGATGTTGGAGTTGTCGCCGCTGCTCACGGCGGCGAAGGCGCCGGCCTCCTCGATGCCCGCCTCACGCAGCGTGTCCTGGTCGAAGCCGACGCCGGTCACCCGGCGCCCGCCGAACCCGGAGCCCAGACGACGGAAGGCCGTCGGGTCCTGGTCGATCACGGCGACCGTGTGGCCCTGCTGCTCAAGGGTCTGCGCGAGGGCCGAGCCCACTCGCCCGCACCCCATGATCACGATGTGCATTACGCCTGCCCCAAGCTCCGGACTACCGCGCTGACCTGCACCAACACCCTGCTCACAACTTTCTTCCTCGACTCACGCCCCCCGGGCGAGGGCCCGAGGGTACGACGCGATGTGCTCGATGGGAGTTTTGTCCGCACCGAGCGCATGCCACCACCGTATCCGCAACCCCCGGAGGACCGGTCGCCAGGACCTCCGACCGGGTCTGCCGGGGGTGCCGGGGGTCTGCCGGGGACCCCTCGCCACCCCCGGCCCGGCGGCGGGGACGGTGGGGGGTTCCGTACCCCACTCGCGGCCCCCGAACCGGCCCCGGACCGAATCCCGGACCGGTCCCGAAACCGGCCCCGGATCGGTCCTGAAACCGGCCCTGGACCGGTCCCGAATCGGGGTGACGTCAACCCCATCCTCTTGAAGGGGCGAAAGGGATGCGCAAGCATGTTCGGGACTCGTGACGGAGATCGGACGCAGGGTCATGTACGCGGTTAGGATGATCCGCGTATTCCGCTTCTGGACGGGACGTCAGGGTGCCGACCTGTCCCTCCGACCGCAAGCCCCCTTCGTCCAAGAGGAATTGATGTCTGATCACATATCCCAGGTGGTGATCTGGTGTCTGGTCGTGGCGGTGGCCGCGGTCGCGGTCCTGCTGACCCGTCAGCGCTCGATCACCGCCGGACTGCGCAGGCGCGTCGCCCAGCTGGAGGAGAGCGTCCAGGCACGTGACGAGGAGATCGGGCATCTGGTCGGTGTCCGGCTGCCCGCCGTCGCGGACGCCGTCAGCCAGGAGGTGCCGCTGCCCGGGCCGCTCGACGCGCGGCTCGCCGGCACCCTCTTCGCGCAGCGCCTCCAGGATGTGATGGACCTCTTCGCCCAGGCCGTGGAGAAGGCGCAGAGCCGGGCGGACCAGTCCGCGAAGGCCGCGCTCAAGGCGTCCATGCGCGCTCTCCAGGGCCTGGCGCACGAGCAGCAGCTGGCCATCTCGGAGATGCAGGAGCGGCACGACAACCCCGACGTCCTGCGCGATCTGCTGGAGATCGACCACGCCAACGCCCAGTTCGGCCGGCGCGCGCAGGCCATCGCCGTGCTCTGCGGCTCCTGGCCCGGCCGGCAGCGCGTCGCCTCCCCGCTGACCGACGTGGTCCGGGGCGCCACCTCCCGGATCCGTGACTACCGCCGCGTGCGGGTGCACGGCGGCCAGAACGAACTCGCCGTCGTCAGCCGGGTCGTCGAGCCCGTCGTCCTCGCCGTCGCCGAACTCCTCGACAACGCCGCCCGCCACTCCCAGCCCAACACCACCGTCGAGGTCAGCCTCCAGCCGGTGCACAACGGCGCGTGCGTCGTCATCGACGACGCGGGCGTGGGCATGGACGGCCGTGAGGTCCAGGAAGCCGTCGCCATGCTCTCCGGCCGGCGGGCGGTGGACGTCTCCCGGCTCGGCGACCCCCCGCAGTTCGGCTTCCCCGTGATCGGCGTGCTCGCCGCGCGCTACGGCTTCAGCGTCTCGGTCGACACCCGTTCGCCGTACGGCGGCGTCCGCGCCGTCCTGTTCCTGCCCTCCGCGCTGCTCACCCAGCTGGAGCTGGACGGGCCGAGCACGACGCCGCTGCGGGGGCGCGGCCGGGACGAGGAGTCACGGCGCACGCCGACCGTGCCCGCCCCGCGCGGCCCCTCCCGGCCGCACACCCGCCAGCCGGAACGCACCCATGCCCCGCAGGAGCCGCCCGCGTACGGCGGTGGCGCGGACCGGCC
>NZ_JAILXP010000556.1 GCF_020740895.1 Streptomyces sp. UNOB3_S3
CCGGGCCGCACCCGAACCGGGGTTGCCCACGGGGGGTGCGGGCCGCCGTCCGGGTTGCACCCACCCTCCCCCAGCTACCGCTGGGAGGTGCCCCCAGCCCTGCGGGACGCCTGCCCGCAAACCGGCTACATGCGGGAAAAGTCCGGCACGGTGAAGCGCGGACCCCGCCGCTCCGGGGTCACCCCCGACAGGAGGATCAGCCGGCACGCCCGGTGCCGCTGCCCCGCGTACGGCGCCAAAAGGTCGAGCATCGCCGCGTCGTCCGCCCCGCGGAACCCCGTGAGGGCGTAGCCCACGATCCGCGGCAGGTGGAGGTCGCCGACGGTCACCGCGTCCGCGGACCCGTTGCTGCGCTGGAGCGTCTCCGCCGCCGTCCAGGGGCCGATGCCGGGGACGGCCTGGAGGCGGGCCGTCGCGCGGGCGTCGTCCATGGCAGCCGCCTCCTCCAAGCGGGCAGCCACCCGTGCCGCGCGGACGATCGTCGCCGAGCGCTTGGCGTCCACGCCCGCCCGGTGCCACTCCCAGGACGGGATGCGGGCCCAGCCCGCCGGATCCGGCATCACCCGCATCCCGGCGGGCGCCGGGCCGGGTGCCACCTCGCCGTGCCGGGTCAGCAGCAGCCGCCAGGCCCGGTACGCCTCGTCGCCGGTGACCTTCTGCTCCAGGACCGAGGGGATCAGCGACTCCAGGACCAGCCCGGTGCGGGCGAGCCGGAGGCCGGGGTGGCGGCGGTGGGACTCGTGCAGCAGCCGGTGGCGGGGGACGAACGCGGCCGGGTCGTCCTCGGCGCCCAGGAGGGCGGGGAGGCGGTCCAGGAGCCGCTCCGCCCCCGGACCCCAGGCCTCGGCGCGGACCTGGCCGTCGTACGTCAGCCGCAGCGTGCCGGGCCCCTCCGGGGTGCGGCTCGCCCGCCAGACCGTACCGTCCGCGTCCACGCGGTAGGCCGGGTCGCCCGGGCCGCGCGCCAGGACACCCAGGGTGCGGCGCAGGTCGAACGGGCCGCCGGTGGGCGGGGCCCACGTGCGGATGGCCATTCGGCCAGGGTACGTCGCCGGTCGCCGCCGCCGTTACTGGTCCGACGAGAAGCGGATCGCCCCCTGGGGGATCCTCGCCTCGCACCAGATCCGGGCCCCGGCGCGCAGTTCGTTGTCCGGCCCGACCTCGGCGCGGTCGCCGATGACGGCGCCGTCCAGGACCGTACGCGCCCCGATGCGCGCCCCGGCGCCGACGAGGGAGTCGCGGACGACGGCGCCCGCCTCGATCACCGCGCCGTCCAGGACCGTGCTGCCGTCGACCATCGCGCCCGGCTCGACGCGCGCGCCCGCGCCGACGACCGTGCCGCCGGTGAGCTTGGCGTCCGGGGCCACCTCGGCGCCGTCGAGGACGAGGCGGTCGCCGCAGCGGCCGGGGACCGCCGGGGACGGGGCGCGGCCCATGACCAGGTCGGCCGAGCCGCGGACGAAGGCCTGCGGGGTGCCGAGGTCGAGCCAGTACGTGGAGTCGACCATGCCCTGGAGGTGGGCGCCGGCGGCCAGCAGTCCGGGGAAGGTCTCGCGCTCCACGGAGACCGGGCGGCCCGTGGGGATCTCGTCGATGACCGAGCGGTTGAAGACGTAGGCGCCCGCGTTGATCTGGTCGGTGACGATCTCCTCGGGCGTCTGGGGCTTCTCCAGGAAGGCCTGGACGCGGCCTGTGGCGTCCGTGGGGACCAGGCCGAAGGCCCGGGGGTCCGCGACGCGGGTGAGGTGGAGGGAGACGTCCGCGCCGGTCGTGCGGTGGGTGTCCACCAGGGCCTCGATGTCCAGGCCGGTGAGGATGTCGCCGTTGAAGATCAGGACCGGCTCGTCGGGGGCCGAGCGCAGCCGGTGGGCGACGTTGCGGATGGCGCCGCCCGTGCCCAGGGGCTCGACCTCGGTGACGTACTCCAGGTGCAGTCCCAGCGCGGAGCCGTCGCCGAAGTACGGCTCGAAGACCTCGGCCAGGTAGGAGGTGGCGA
This sequence comes from Streptomyces sp. UNOB3_S3, assembly GCF_020740895.1. Lineage (GTDB taxonomy): Bacteria > Actinomycetota > Actinomycetes > Streptomycetales > Streptomycetaceae > Streptomyces. The sequence continues at coordinate 1,997 of NZ_JAILXP010000556.1, forward strand.
GCACGATGTGGTCGACGCCCGCCGCCCGGGCCCGGGCCAGCTGGTGGGTGAGGAAGGGCACGCCCGCCGCCGGGACCATGGGCTTGGGCGTGTGCATCGTCAGCGGGCGCAGCCGGGTGCCCTTGCCACCGACCAGGAGGATCGCTTCTGTCACCTTGTCGTCTCTGCTTTCCTGCCGGGGCCGGGCCGTGATCGGCGGCCAGTGTACGCAGAACGTGCGGTTCCGGCCGCGCCCGGTCAGCGTCCCTGGAGGCGGGAGGCCGTGGAGCGGGCCGTGCCGAGCCGGTTGTAGAGCTGGTCGCCGGGGCATTCGGTGGCGTAGCCGTCGCGGTGTCCGGAGATGGCCCTGAGCCTGACGGTGCTGCCCTTCTTGAAGAGGTTGCCGCCGCCCGAGACCAGGCTCGCGGTGCCGGCGGGGTTGACGCCGTAGAGGCCGAGCTTCCACGCGGTGAGGGTCGCCACGGCGGTGAGCGCGGCGCTGGACGGATCGCTCCTTCCGAAGGTCCCGAGCACGGCGATGCCCATGCTGTTGGTATTGAAACCGAGAGTATGGGCGCCTCTGACGGGTTTCGCCACACCGCCTGCCCGGCCCTCGTAGACCGTGCCGCACTTGTCGACGAGGAAGTTGTAGCCGATGTCCCGCCAGCCGCTGCTCACCACGTGGTAGCGGTAGATCCCCCGGATGACGGAGGGGGACTGCCCGCAGCCGTAGCCGTTGCCGGAGGCGGTGTGGTGGACGAAGGCGGCGTGGACGGTCTTGTTGTAGACGAAGCCCTTCTCGCGGATCGATTCGTCGGCGCCCCAGCCGGCCCGGGTGACGATGCGCGGGCGCGGTCCGACGTAGCGGCCGGCGTCGACGTCGGGGTCGTCGGGGTCCGTCACATCGGCGGACCCCTCGCCGTCGCCGTTGTCGGCGCCGCTGTCGGGGGCGCCCTGCTGCGGCTTCTCCGTGGGCTCGGCCTCCGGGTCGGCGGCGCCGTGGCCGTCGGAGATCGGGTGCCCCTCGGCCACGTTCGTGCCGTCGACATGGGTGGCCTCGACGTCCTTCGCCGACTCGGGCCTGCCGACGGCGGGGATCTCGGTGGCGCCCAGCGGGGCCAGCGGGAAGTTGGCGGCCGAGCTGGCGGCCTCCTCGTCGGAGGGGCCCGGCGCGGGGGGCGGCGCGCCGCGGCCCCGGGCGTGACCCCGGGCACGGGCGGGCCCGGGGTCACGGCCGGGGTCGACGAGCTCGACGCGCATCCCGGAGGGCAGGGCGGT
>NZ_JAILXP010000557.1 GCF_020740895.1 Streptomyces sp. UNOB3_S3
CCCCCCTCAGCCCTCCACCAAGGCCGCCCCCGGCACCAGCGCCTGGCTCGCCGAACTCGACTGCGAGCGCTATCCGCTGGTCGTCGAAGCGGCCGGCACCGGAGCGGGCACGGACGACGCCGAGCGGTTCGGCTTCGCCGTCGACGCCATGCTCACCGGCTTCGGCGCGGCCGCCGGGCTTTCGTAGGCCCGGTCACGCCGGTCCCCGCCGCGCGCGATGGCAGGCTTGGGGCATGCGTCCCCTCCGCCCGGCCGCCGTCCTGGGAATCACGGCGTCGGCCCTGCTCCTTCCGCTGAGCGCCACGCCCGCGCACGCCGACACGCCGTCCGGCTTCACCATCGAGGACTCCCGCGTCACGGAGTCCAGCGGCCTGGCCGCCAGCCGCGCCCACCCCGGCGTCTACTGGACGCACAACGACAGCGGCGACGGCCCGTACGCCTACGCCGTGGACAGCCGTACCGGGCGCACGGTCGCCAGGGTGACCCTCGACGGCGTCGACGCCCGGGACGTCGAGGCGATCTCCATCGGCCCCGACGGGAACGTCTACCTCGGCGACATCGGCGACAACCTCGGCGGCACCTGGCCCGACGTCCGCCTCTACCGCTTCCCCGAGCCGAAGGAGCTCACGGGCGACATCACCGTCACCCCCACCACGTACACCGTCCGCTACGAGGACGGGCCGCGCGACGCCGAGTCCCTGATGGTCCACCCCCGCACCGGCCGGGTCTACATCGTCAGCAAGAAGCAGTCGGGGAAGGGGGCCCTCTACGAGGCCCCGGAGCGGCTCTCGGCGTCCGGCGTGAACACCTTCCGCCGCGTCGCCGACATCGACGTCTGGGCCACGGACGGGGCGTTCTCCCCCGACGGCACCCGGCTCGTCGTCCGCGGCTACTTCGACGCCCGCGTCTACCGCTGGGAGAACGGCCGCCCGGTGAAGGAGCTCGGCCGTCCCGTCGTACCCCTGCAACGCCAGGGCGAGTCGGTGACGTTCACCCCCGACGGCCGCACGCTGATGTACGGCTCCGAGGGCAACCGCAGCAAGGTCGTCCCGATCGGGCTCGAGGACGGACTCCTGCCGGACAGCGCCGCGAAGGAAAAGGGGAACGACAAGAACAAGGGAGGCGCGGGGCAGGCCGCCGACTCGGGCCCGGACGGCGACGGCCGCACCCTCACCATCGGGGCCGGAGCCGTCGCCGTCGTCGCCCTGGCCCTGGGCCTCCGGTGGCTGTTCCGGCGGCGTAGCGCATAAGCGGCCGGGGGTGCTCCCCGACCGCTTATGATCGTCAGCCCAGCCGCTCGTGTCTTTGGTCGCGCTGGGCCTCGCCTCCGCTGCGGCTCAGCCCAGCCGCTCGATCACATAGTCCACGCACGCCGTCAGCGCCTCGACGTCCGCCGGGTCGATCGCCGGGAACATCGCCACCCGCAGCTGGTTGCGGCCCAGCTTGCGGTACGGCTCGGTGTCCACGACGCCGTTGGCCCGCAGGGCCTTGGCGACGGCCGCCGCGTCCACGTCCTCCGAGAAGTCGATCGTGCCGATGACCGCCGACCGCTTCGCCGGGTCCGTGACGAACGGGGTCGCGTGCTTGGACGCCTCCGCCCAGCCGTACAGCGTCCGCGCCGACGTCGCCGTACGTCGCACCGCCCAGTCCAGACCACCCTGGCCGTTGAGCCACTCCAGCTGCTGGTTCAGCAGGAACAGGGTCGACAGGGCGGGGGTGTTGTACGTCTGGTTCTTCAGGGAGTTGTCGATCGCCGTCGGCAGCGAGAAGAACTCCGGGACGTGCCGCCCGGACGCGTGGATCCGCGCCGCCCGCTCCAGGGCCGCCGGGGAGAAGACCGCCAGCCACAGGCCGCCGTCGGCGGCGAAGGACTTCTGCGGGGCGAAGTAGTAGACGTCGCTCTCGGCGATGTCCACGGGCAGGCCGCCCGCGCCGGACGTGGCGTCCACCAGCACCAGCGCGCCCTCGTCGGCGCCCGCGACGCGCTTGACGGGCGCGGCGACACCGGTGGAGGTCTCGTTGTGGGTGAGGGCGTAGACGTCGACGCCCGCCTCCGCCTCCGGCTCCGGGTGGGTGCCCGGCTCGGAGGAGATCACCGTCGGCTCGGCCAGCCAGGGCGCCAGCTTCGCGGCCTTGGCGAACTTCGACGAGAACTCGCCGAACGACAGGTGCTGCGACTTGGACTCGATGAGGCCGTGCGTGGCGATGTCCCAGAACGCGGTGGAGCCGCCGTTGCCGAGGATCACCTCGTAGCCCTCGGGGAGGGAGAAGAGCTCCCGGATGCCGTCGCGCACACCGCCGACCAGGTTCTTCACCGGGGCCTGGCGGTGGGACGTGCCGAGGAGGGAGGTGCCGGTGGCGGCCAGGGCGTCGAGCGCCTCCGTCCGCACCTTGGACGGGCCCGCGCCGAAACGACCGTCGGCGGGCTTGATGTCAGCGGGAATCTGGATATCAGCCACGGCCGCAGCCTAGTGCGTGCCGTCTGCCTGCGAAAACGTCTCGTCCACCCGATGAGACGATTCCACCGGTAACCTCCCCGCTCCCTGGGCAGGGTGGTCGTATGGGCGATCACAGCAGCCACACCGACCTCTCCACAGAGCTCCAGGCGTCCCTTCGCGCATCCGTGCGCGGAGACGTCGACTTCTCCGCCTCCGCCCGCGCCCTCACCACCATGGACGCCTCCAACTACCGCCGCGTGCCACTGGGGACCGTCGCCCCCCGCGACGCCGACGACGTCGCCGCCGCGCTCGCCGTCTGCCGCGAGCACGGGGTGCCGGTGGTGGCGCGCGGCGGCGGGACGTCGACCGCCGGGCAGGCGACGGGCGAGGGCGTGGTCCTCGACTTCACCCGCCACATGGCCGGCGTCGTACGCGTCGACCCCGAGGCGCGCACCGCCGTCGTCCGGCCCGGCGTCGTCCTCGACACGCTCCGGACGGCGGCCGGCGCGCACGGGCTGACCTTCGGGCCGGACCCGTCGACGCACGGCCGGTGCACCCTCGGCGGGATGATCGGCAACAACGCCTGCGGCGCCCACTCGGTGGCCTGGGGCACCACGGCCGACAACGTCCTCGCGCTGGACGTGCTGACGTACGGCGGCGAACGCGCCCGGCTCACCAGGGGCGGCGGTCTCGACGGGCTCCCCGCCCGCCTCGCCGACGGCGTACGGGCCCTCGTGGACGGCCACTTGGCCCTCCTCCGCACCGGCTTCCCCCCCCCCTC
>NZ_JAILXP010000558.1 GCF_020740895.1 Streptomyces sp. UNOB3_S3
CCCCTGCCCGTACCGGCGGAGGAACTGCTCCTGCCCCAGCCCGCCGGATCCCCGGGCGGCGGTGCCGGCGCCGCGGCACTGCCCGACGAGGCCGTCGTCTGCTCCTGCCACAACGTCACCAAGGGGACCATCCGCGCCGCCGTCAGCGAACGGGAGTGCGCCTCCGTCCCCGCCGTCAAGAAGTGCACCAAGGCCGGCACCGGCTGCGGAAGCTGCGAGAAGCTCCTCACCTCGATCGTCACCGGCGAACTCGCCGCGGCGGGCGCCCCGGTCGGCCGCGGGCTGTGCGAGCACTTCCCCCACACCCGCGCCGAGCTCTACGAGATCATCCGCGTCAAGGGCATCACCACCTTCGCCCGGCTCCTCGCCGAACACGGCACCGGCCGGGGCTGCGCCGTCTGCAAGCCGGCCGTCGCCTCCATCCTGGCCGGGCTCGGCGACACCTCCTACATCCTCGACGGCGAACAGGCCGCCCTCCAGGACACCAACGACCACTTCCTCGCCAACCTCCAGCGCAACGGCTCCTACTCCGTCGTCCCCCGCGTCCCCGGCGGCGAGATCACCCCCGACGGCCTGATCACCATCGGCGCCATCGCCCGCGACTTCGGCCTCTACACCAAGATCACCGGCGGTCAGCGCATCGACATGTTCGGCGCCACCGTCGACCAGCTCCCCGCCATCTGGCGCCGCCTCGTCGACGCCGGCTTCGAGTCCGGGCACGCCTACGGCAAGTCCCTGCGCACCGTGAAATCCTGCGTCGGGCAGACCTGGTGCCGCTACGGCGTCCAGGACTCCGTGGCCCTCGCCATCGAACTGGAGCTCCGCTACCGGGGCCTGCGCTCCCCCCACAAGGTCAAGGCCGCCGTCTCCGGCTGCGCCCGAGAGTGCGCCGAGGCACAGAGCAAGGACTTCGGCGTCATCGCCACCGCCCAGGGCTGGAACCTCTACGTCGGCGGCAACGGCGGCGCCACCCCCCGCCACGCCGACCTGCTGCTCAAGGACGTGGACCGCGCCACCCTCATCAGGACGGTCGACCGCTTCCTGATGTTCTACATCCGCACCGCCGACCGCCTGGAGCGCACCGCCCCCTGGGTCGAACGCCTCGAAGGCGGCCTCGACCACCTCCGCGCCGTCGTCGTCGACGACGCGCTCGGCATCGCCGGGGAACTGGACGAGCTGATGGCCCGGCACATCGAGGGCTACGAGGACGAGTGGGCCGCCACCCTCGCCGACCCCGACCGGCTGCGGCGCTTCGTCTCCTTCGTCAACGCCCCGGGAACGCCCGACCCCTCCGTCGGCTTCGTCCCCGAGCGCGAACAGATCCGCCCGGCCCTCCCCGAAGAGGTGAGCACCCGATGAACGACCACCCCACCGGCAGCCTGATCGCACCCGCCCGCACCCACCCCGACGCACGCGTGGAGATCGGCGGCGCCGGCGACGGCACGGACTGGACCACCGTCTGCCGCTACGGCGACCTCACCCCGGGGCGCGGCGTCACCGCCCTCGTCTCGGGGGAGCAGGTCGCGGTCTTCCGCGACGAGGGCGGCACCCTCTACGCGCTGGACAACCGCGACCCCGTCAGCGGCGCGTACGTCATCTCGCGCGGGATCACCGGCAGCCTGGGCGGCGCGCCGGTGGTGACCTCACCCATGTACAAGGAGACGTACGACCTGCGGACGGGCGCCCGCGTGGACGAGGACGGCGGCGCCACGGCGGAGCGCCTGCGCACCTGGCCGGTCCGCGCGGTCCACCCCGCGGCACCACCCGCACCCGAACCACCACCACCCCCACCCGCACTCGTACCGGCGGCCCCGGCCCGGCGGGGGCGCACCCTGACCGACTGGCGGCCGGAGGACCCCGCCTTCTGGGAGCGCACCGGCGCCCGCGTCGCCCGGCGCAACCTGCTGCTGTCCGTGCTCACCGAGCACATCGGCTTCTCGGTGTGGAGCATGTGGTCGGTGCTGGTGCTCTTCCTCGGTCCCGAGTACGGCATCGACCCGGCGGGCAAGTTCACGCTCACGGCCGTGCCGACCGTCGTCGGCGGCGTCCTGCGCCTGCCGTACACCTACGCGGTGGCCCGCTTCGGGGGCCGCGCCTGGACGGTGTTCAGCTCGCTCCTCCTCCTGGTGCCCACCCTCCTCATGGCCGCCGTCCTCAGGCCGGGCGTGTCCTTCACGACCCTGCTGCTCGTCGCCTCCGTGGCCGGCGTGGGCGGCGGCAACTTCGCCTCCTCCATGGCCAACATCAACGCCTTCTACCCCGGGCGCCTCAAGGGCCGGGCCCTGGGCGTCAACGCCGGTGTCGGCAACATCGGCGTCCCCGTCGTCCAGCTCGCCGGCCTCCTCGTCCTCGCCACCGCCGGCGCCGGACACCCCGTCCTGCTCCCGCTGGCCTACGTCCCCCTGATCGTCCTCGCCACCCTCGGGGCCCTGCGCTGGATGGACGACCTCCCGGCGGTGCGCGACGCCCGGCCCGCGCTCCGAGAGATCGTCCGCGACGGCCACACCTGGGGGATCTCACTGCTCTACATCGGGACGTTCGGGTCGTTCATCGGCTTCTCGTTCGCCTTCGGACTGGTCCTCCAGACGCAGTTCCACGACCAGTTCGACACACCGGTGAAGGTCGCGAGCCTCACCTTCATCGGCCCCCTGCTGGGCTCACTGTTCCGCCCCTACGGGGGCGCCCTGGCCGACCGCCTCGGCGGCGCCCGCGTCACCCTCGCCGTCTTCGCGGCCATGGCGGCGAGCAGCGCGCTCGTCCTCGCCGCCGCGCGGGCCCACTGGGCCGCGGTGTTCTTCGCCGGTTTCATCACCCTGTTCGTGCTCAGCGGCCTCGGCAACGGCTCGACCTACCGCATGATCCCGGCCGTCCACGGCACCCGGGTCCGCCGCGCGACGACCCTCATCGGCTTCGCCGGCGCGGTGGGGGCGCTGGGGGGAGTGCTGGTGAACGTCGCGTTCCGGCAGTCGTTCCTCAGCACGGGCAACGGCGAGTGGGCGTACGCGGGGTTCCTGGCCTTCTACGGGGTGTGCGCGGCGGTGACGTACGGGGTGTACGGCCGGCGACGGCTGGGATGAGGACGCCCTCAACCGGTGACGCGGGCCGCCCGGACGCACCATAATGCGGCGAGCGGATCCGGGAGGTGCGTGGCATGACGGTGTTCGTGCTGGTGGCGGGCGGGTGGCTGGGCGGCTGGGCCT
>NZ_JAILXP010000559.1 GCF_020740895.1 Streptomyces sp. UNOB3_S3
GGCGTCGGCGGGCGGGGCCGCGGCCGCGACGGGCGCTTCGGCGGCGTCGCTCTTCATCGCCTTGGCCTCGCTCTTGAGGATGCGCATGGATTTACCGAGGGAGCGGGCCGTGTCGGGCAGTTTCTTCGACCCGAACAGGACGACCATGACGAGCACGACCACGAGGAGATGCCAGGGCTCCAGGGCGTTCCGCAGCATGACGGCTCCACCGCCTCTCTACTGATCCACCGATCTCTGCCGGCTCTTGTGACGTTCTGGCCTGATGGCTGAGCACACAATACTTGCTAGATTGCGCAACTGGACAACCAAAGTTCGTGGCAGCCCGTCCTACCGGGCGGAACGGCACGAACCGGGGGAGCGATGAGGGTACGGACATGACGGGCACGCGAGGCAGGCCGAGGCATCGGGTGCGGATCGTCACCGTGGTCGTGGTGTCGTTCCTCCTGCTGCTCGTCGCCGGCGCCGGATGGGTGTATCTGCGACTCGACGGCAACATCAGCACGTTCGACGCCGACGGCCTGTCCAAGGACCGCCCCGGCGCGGGGGTGTCCGGCCAGAACGTCCTGGTGATCGGCTCCGATTCACGGGCCGGCGGCAATGCCGAGCTGGGTGGCGGCGAGGGCGACGTGGGCCGCTCGGACACCGCCTTCCTGCTGCACGTCTACGGCGACCGCGAGCACGCCGTCGCCGTCTCCATCCCCCGGGACACCCTCGTGGACATCCCGCCCTGCCGGCTCCCCGACGGCGGCTGGACGGACGGGCAGCAGCACGTGATGTTCAACTCGGCCTTCACCGTGGGCGGCTCGGCCAAGGGCAACCCCGCCTGCACCCAGAACACCGTCGAGCGCCTCACCGGGCTGCGCGTCGACCACACGGTCGTCGTCGACTTCGCGGGTTTCTCCGCGATGACGTCCGCCGTGGGCGGCGTCGACGTGTGCGTCCCCAAGGACGTCTACCGGGGCGACCTCAACCCCAACCTCGGCTCGCGCGGCGAACTCCTCTTCCGCCAGGGCCGGCAGACCGTCTCGGGCCAGAAGGCGCTGGACTACGTACGGGTGCGGCACGGCATCGGCGACGGCTCCGACATAGGGCGCATCCAGCGGCAGCAGGCCTTCCTCTCCTCGATGATCAAGAAGGTCCGGTCCCAGGGCTTCAAACCCACCACCCTGCTCCCGCTCGCCGACGCGGCCACCAAGTCGATGACCGTGGACCCCGGGCTGGGCTCGGCGGACAAGATGCTGTCGTTCGCGATGTCGCTGAAGAACATCGACCTCCACGACATGAAGTTCGTGACCCTGCCCTGGCGCTACGACGGCAACCGCGTGGCGGTCGTCCAGCCCGACGCGGACGCCCTGTGGGCCTCGATCCGGGCGGACCGGACGATCGACGGCAAGGACGCGGGCCGGAAGGGGGGCGGGGACGGGCCGTCGCCCTCGGCCTCCGTCTCCGGCGCGGGGGTGAAGGTCTCCGTCCGCAACGGCACCACCGTCGACGGGCTCGCCGCCCGCGCCGCCGCCTCCCTCAGGAGCAGCGGCTTCGAGGTCACGGACACCGCCACGGCCGGCTCGCAGGACGGGACGAGCACGGTGATCGAGTTCGGCCCGGGCGCGGCGGCCGACGCGCGGACCGTGGCCCGGCTCTTCCCGGGGGCGTACGTGCGCGGTGCCGACATCGGCGGCGTCGTGGTCACGCTGGGGCGCGACTACGCGGAGGCGCCGTCGTCCGCGCCCTCCCCCTCGCCGTCGTCGTCGGGTGCCCCCGGTGGCGCCCCCGGCAGTACCCCCAGCGGCGCCCGCTCGGCGGACGACGACCCCTGCGCCAACCTCTCGTACGGCTGAGAAGCGGTGGAACGTTTATGCCTGATTGATCCGTTTTGGTGGTAGGTGCACAGTAGACCGTGAAGACGCCGAGGAGCCATGTCATGTCCGCCGTCGCTGTCCCCCGGGTGCCCGCCAGGTTGTTCCGGACCTGGCTCGTCCCCTTGATCGCAGCCCTGCTGACCTGCGCCGGCGCGCTGCTGTACGCCCCCGCCGCGCACGCCGCCGACACCGGCCTGGACGCCGCGGCCCAGGCGCTGCGCAAGGGCCCCGTCTACGTCGACCCCAGGGCCTCCGCGCAGCTGCCCGCGGCCGACGCCGACGCGCTGGCCAAGAAGATCAAGGACGCGGGCAAGCCCGTCTTCGTCGCCGTGCTGCCCAGCGCCTCCGAGTACCCGCAGAGCACGGTGCTGCGCGACCTGCGCACCAAGGTCGGGATCGCGGGCGTCTACGCCGTCCACCTCGGCGACAGGTTCAACGCGGCCGCCGACCGCTCGGTGATGTCCCGCAACGCCGTGAGCAACCTCGTCGGGTCCGTGCAGCGGTCCGGCGGTGACGCGAAGGCACAGCTGAACGACTTCGTCGACTCGGCCGACCGGACGGCCAGGGGCCACGCCCCCGGCTCCTGGGGCGGCGGCACCGAGGGCGTCGGCGCCACGGGCCTGATCACCGGCGGCGCGATCGTCGTCGCGGGCGGCGCCGGGGCGTACGCCCTCTACCGGCGCAACAAGCGCAAGCGCGAGGAGCGCGAGCGCGCCGAGCTGGACAAGCTGCGCGTGGTCGTCGACGAGGACATCACCGCGTTCGGCGAGGAACTGGACCGGCTGGACTTCTCGCCCTCCGAGGCCGGCGCCACGGACGAGATGCGCGCGGACTACGCGCGGGCGCTGGACGCGTACGAGGACGCCAAGTCCCGGATGGCGGCGGCGGGCAAGCCGGAGGAGGTCCAGGGGGTCACCGAGACCCTCGACAACGGCCGCTTCGCCCTGGCGACGCTGGCCGCGCGCCGCACGGGGGCGCCGCTGCCGGAGCGCCGGATGCCCTGCTTCTTCGACCCGCGGCACGGGCCGTCCGTCCAGGACGTCCAGTGGGCGCCGCCGGGCGGCGCGCTCCGCACCGTACCGGCCTGTGCGGCGGACGCGGCGCGGCTCGCGGACGGCCAGGAGCCCATGACCCGCCAGGTCCAGACCGACGCGGGCCCCCAGCCGTACTGGAACGCCGGCCCCGCCTACGGGCCCTGGGCGGGCGGCTACTTCGGCGGCGGCCTGCTGCCGGGGCTGCTGGTGGGCACGATGCTGGGCGGCCTGATGACCGGCCCGGCCTACGCGGCCCCCGGCTCGGACTACTCCGGCCCGGAGGGC
>NZ_JAILXP010000056.1 GCF_020740895.1 Streptomyces sp. UNOB3_S3
GCTCTAGGGGGAGGGGGGAGACAGGGATGTCGGACGCGGAGTTTCAGGGCAAGTCGCACGAAGAGCTCTACGCGATGGTGGCGGATGCGAAGCCGGAGAAGCTGAGCGGCGTCGGGAAGGCGCTGCAGCAGGCCTTCAAGGACCTGAACACCATCAGCAACGACCTCAAGGAACACATCGGCCGGGTCCGGCTCGAAGGCGAGGGCGGCGAGGCCTTCCGCAAGTGGGGCGAGCAGACGGTCATGCAGACCGCGAAGCTGGCGCACTATGTCTCATCGGCCGGTGCCGTGATGGACAAGGCGGCGGAGGGGCTGGCGAAGGCCCAGTCGAGCATGCCGAAGCCGAGTGGTTCGGTGTGTTTCACGGACGCGGAGAAGGAACGGGCGCGCCTGAAGGCGGCGGAGACGGACCGGCAGCATGCGGTTGACGCGATGCGGATGCTGGATTCGTACTACGCGACGGCGCAGACGGATTTGGGGAAACTGGAGGAGCCGCGGTTTGTGATGCCGCCGGGGAGCGGGGAGCGCCGAGACGACTGGGAGAGGCCGTACGATTCACCGTCTTCGGCCGGGTACGCATCCAGTGGCAGAGGCGATGGCTTTTCCTCGGTGCCTCACAGTGGAGCCACTGGCGGGGCAACGTATGCCGCTCCGCCGGTTGGCGGTGCCGCAAGCGCTGCTGCGCATCCGGGCGCGGTGGGACATGCCAGCCTCAACGTGCAGCCAGGGGCTGAACCGGGGGCCGGGTGGGCATCGGGAACGAATATCGACTCGATGACTGCCCTTCCGGCACCTCAGCCGAGCACCCCGGTACCTGATGCTGCTCAGCACCACAACCGTGTTGCCATGCCCCAGGGGCCAAGTGGCCCCCCGGTCGTGTTGCCTCAGATTCCTGGTGGCGCTGACGAAATCAGGACCGGGGGAACACGTGGTGGTTCGAGGGTCGGGCTTCCTGAAGCGACCACTGTCATGCCTCGAGGCGGTGGTATGCCCCGGCCGAGGGATGGAATTGTGGGTGGTCTGCCTGCGGTCCCGGAAGGTGAGACCGGCGCCGCGAAGTTGCCCCGAGGCGCGGTTGTTGGTGAAGAGCGCGGCCTTGTGAATCGTGGCCCCGTAGGAGCGAGCGGCTACCCGGGAGTGGTTGGCGGCAGCGGTGCCGGTGCCCAAGTTCCAGGACTGGGCCGAAGGCTCGTTTCCGAGCCCGGCGGTGTCGTCGGAGGTCTGCGTGGTTCGGCGCCGTCCGGGACGAGGCCGGAATTCACCCAGGGGGGTTCCGGTCTTGTACGCGGCACGCAGGTGCCGGGCGTGATGCCGCACGCTGGTGGCCCGCCGGCCAGCACCTCTCGGCGCCCAGCGGCTGGACGGCCGGAATACCTCACCGAGGACGAGAGGACCTGGACGAGTGGGCGGCGCGATACTGTCCCGCCTGTCATCGAGTAGTCCAAGGAGATTCCTGACGCATGCGATTCGTGTCACGCAGGGCGCGACTACGTGCCTCGGCGATGTTGTCCCTCCTGGCTGCCGGTTTCGTCATCACGCCGCAGGCGGTGGCGGACGACATGAAGTCCAAGCAGTGGTATCTCGACGCCATGCAGGCCGATGACATGTGGAAGGCAAGCCGAGGCGAAGGGATGACCGTCGCGGTCGTCGACTCAGGGGTGGACAGCTCGGTGCCCGAACTGCAGGGCCAAGTACTGCAAGGCACGGACGTGTCCAATAAGCCGTTGGGCGCCGATGTCGATCGGAGTGGTCACGGGACGGAGATGGCTGCTCTGATCGCGGGTACCGGGGCGAGTGGAGGAATCCAGGGACTTGCGCCGGGGGCCAAGATCCTCCCTGTACGGATCAAGGAATCGGGACTCGCAGACGCAGCTGATCCCCTCATGGCCAGGGGGATTCGCTATGCAGCCGATCACGGTGCGCAGATCATCAACATTTCCCAGGGCGGCCCCGAGACTCCGACTCAGACCCGGGAGACGGAAGCTGCGGTGAAGTATGCGGTGACCAAGGGAAAGCTCATCTTCGCGGCTTCAGGGAACGATGGCGATAAGGAGAACCTGCCGAGCTATCCGGCAAACATGCCGGGGGTCGTCTCCGTAGGCGCGATCGACCGCACGAGCACAGCAACCAAGTGGTCGAACAGCGCCAGCAACGTCGCACTCGCCGCCCCCGGAGACGAGATCCCGGGCCGCTGTAAGGAAAGCGCGGGCTTCTGCGCCACCCGCGGGACCAGCCAAGCCACCGCCCTGGCCTCCGCCTCCGCCGCCCTCATCTGGTCCAAGCACCCGGACTGGACCGGCAATCAGGTCCTCAGGGTCATGATGGACACCGCCGGCAAGCCGACCACGGGCAAGATCCCGAGCCCCTACATCGGCTACGGTATCGTCCGCCCCCGCAAAGTCCTCCTGGACGGCGAGGGGAACCCCGGCCCAGCTGACGTCAACCCGTTGCTCGCGGTGAGCGAGCCCGCGTCGCCGTCGCCGAAGCCATCGGCTCGGACCCAGGGCTCCACCACGGAGTCCCGCCCTGAGAAGGGCGGCGGCAGTACCACGCCATGGCTGGGCATCAGCATCGGTACGGCTGCGGTAGCCGTCGTGGCCACGGCCACCATCCTGACGGTACGCCAACGGCGACGTACGAATTCATAAGACAACCCATGGGGGAAGGTGGATTATGTCGGGCATTCAGAAGATTGAGGACGCGGCATTCGTCGCGTTCGAGAACAGCATCAGTGAGGCGAGCGCCGCGCTGTCGTCGAACCTCAAGTCTCTCGTGAACGCCGTCGCCCAGGCGCAGGCCGCGTGGTCCGGTCAGGCCGCCACCGCGTTCGTTCAGGCCCAGCAGGCCCTGAACGACGACCACGACGCCCTGCGCCGGCTGATCGACGGCATCCACGAGGCCGTCGCCCTCACCCGCAAGTCGAGCCACGCCAACGACGCCGACGTCATGTCCAGCTTCAAGAGCATCGACGTCAATGGCGCGGCTGCCGGTGGCCACCTCGCGGCGGGCAGCACCCAGACCGGCCTGAGCGCCGGCCTCGAGAGCAGGATCAGCGCCTACTAGGCGCACCAGACACAGCGCAAAGCAACTGAGACGAGTGGGGGACGCATGTCCGGAGACGGAATCCTCAAGGTTCAATACAGCGGCCTGGGCCACACCGCGGGCGACATCAGGACGGCCGCGGGCGTGGTGCAGCAGCAGCTCGACGCCCTCTGGGCCGCTGTCGACAAGGTCACCCATGGCTGGGAGGGCGAGGCCCACCAGATGATGGTGGCCGCGAAGGCGCAGTGGGATGCCCGGGCGCAGCACATCCAGTCGGTCCTCGAGGACGTGTCCAAGAAGATCGAGCACGGCAGCACCCAGTACCAGCACACGGACCGCAAGGCGGCGGGGCTCTTCCAGAACCTCGGCTGAACCGGCCGTCGCCGCGCGGGGGGTGGGCGGTTCGCCCACCCCCCGCCGCATTCTCAGGCCGCGGCGTACCGACTCTCAGAGCCGCGCATAGCGCGCCCCCGCCTCTCGCGGCAGAACGACCCAGACCTTGCTCCCGTACAGGGGCGCCTCGCCCTCGGCCAGCCCGCAGATCCCGCCGCACGTGCCAGTGACTGCGTCCAGCAGTGACAGCGCTTCCCTCCGCCGCTCGCGGCAGGCGGCGACGATTTCCGCTGTCTCATGCGCGGGGTGCTCGTCGAACACGGTCAGTCTCAGCACGCCGAAGCGCCACCGCATCGACAGATGGGCCTCACGCCCGGGCGTGAACGCGTAGGCATTGGTGAGGAGTTCGGATGTCGCGAGAACGCCGACCTCGGCCAGATCGCCGAGGTCGTGCTCGCACAGCACGGCACGTACGAGGTTGCGCGCGGTGCTGATGCAGTACGGGCCCCCGGGCAGGCCGAGGGTGTAGTTGAAATTGGCGGGCGTCGGCACGGCCGACGTCTCCGGTGGACAGAGTGCGCTATTGCTCATGCGCGTTCACTCCAGGCGCTTGGCAGGCGGCAGTGGGGGAGTCCTCGCACGCGGAACGGGTGCCGGTGGCCTGCCTCCCTGGGCACGAGCACACCCTCTCCAGGGAAAGAGGGCATGCTCGCGCGGTGTGCTTCCGGCTCCACGGCGTGTGAGCTGAGCGATACCGACGGTAGCGCGGCGGGAAGCCCTGTGCTACTCCTTCCAGGAAGCCCTGTGCTCCGGGGCTACCCTGCGGGCACACTGGTTGACGTCCCAGGGGAGGGCCTCGTGCCACCGAGAAGCAATCCGACGATCCGGCAACGCCGGTTGGGTGCCGCGCTCCGCCAGCTCCGTGAGCAGGCAGGCATGTCGGCCCTGGACGCCGCCGCACTGCTCGGCGTGGATCGCACGCGCATCTCCAACACGGAGGCAGGCCGTTTCGGCATCAGCGCCGCACGGGTGCGTACGCTGGCCTGCAACTACCGCTGCCCCGACGCCGAGCTGGTCGACGCGCTCGCCGACATGGCGCAGGATCACACGAAAGGGTGGTGGGAGGAGTACCGAGGATCGCTCCCCGCCTTCTTCCTGGACATCGCCGAGCTCGAATGGCACGCCACGAGGCTCCGGAACGCGCTGACGTCCCACATCCCGGGCATGCTCCAGACGGAGGACCACGCGAGGGCGATCTTCGAGCTGGTGATCCCCGAGCTCCCGGCCGACGAGGTCGACATCCGGGTCTCCCAGCGTCTGGCGCGGCGCCGAATCCTCGACCGGGAGGACCCGCCGGCCTACGACGCCATCATCCATGAGAGCGCTCTGCGCATGCAGTTCGGAGGGCGCAAGGTCGCCCGGGCTCAGCTGGATTCTCTTCTGGAGGCCGGTGAGCGGGAGCACATCACCCTCAGGGTGATCCCGTTCAGCGCTGGGGGTTTCGTCGGCGCGGGGCAGACGATCCTGTACGCGTGCGGCCCCGTCGCCCGGCTCGACACAGTGCAACTCGACACGTCACATGGATCTGTGTTCATCGACTCCGAGATGCAGCTTGCCAACTACCGGAAGCTGCTCGACAGAATGGAGTGCAGCGCCCTGGACGAGAACGCGTCGCGCAAGTTCATCCACGAAATCGCCCAGCAGCTCTGAAGGAGACGCCATGCCCGGGATCCAGTGGCAAGAACCCCTCTGCGGTGGCGGCGGCAACGCCTGCGTCCAGATAGGCCACACCGCAGACGGCACCCCGGTCCTCAGAGAGACCGCCCGCCCCCACGAGCTCGTCACCACCACCCGTGAGGGCCTGCGCAACTTCATCGAGGCCGCCAAACGCGGCGAGCTCGACCACCTCATCTGACGGGGGAGGCGATAGAGCCGACCCGCGCCGGAGCCGGGGGTACGGGCGTCAGGAGACAGCGCACGCACCGTCGCTGATGGAAATGGAAAGGGCGTCGTAGCGCATCGCCAGTTTCCGCTTCACGGCGTAGACCCTGAGGCAGAAGGCGGTGTCCGTTCCCTCGGCCGTGACGGTGTAGTCGGCCTTCTCCACGCCGTCCTCGAACAGGACGGGCTTCGGCGGCTCGGAAGCCAGTTTGACGGCCAGTGCGTCCTGGGAACTGTGTCCGTGCTTCGCGATGGAAGATCGCAGGACGTCCTCGTAGTTGATGACCCCTGGCCCGAACTGAGCCTCGCTCGACAGCTCGGCGGTCGCCGCATTCACTGCGGATCGCAGCTCTCCCCCGTCCCAGGTGTTGGATCCGCTGAGGAGGCCCGGGTGGTGGACGAGGTACATGCCGCCGATGGCGAACAGCAGTGAGCCGACGATGAGGGCGAGGCCGACAGGATTTTCCGGGTTGTAGACATAGCGGTTGGGGCCCAACCTACTTCGGACAAATATACGGTCCGTGTCGTCGCTGCCGTCAGTCATGTCTATGGCGCCCAGCCTTGTCAGTCGGTGGCATGCGGAATGCAGGCCATCTTTGAGGTCGTCCGAATGAACTGCTGGCTTGACTGGAAAGAGTCAAGCGAAGTGCTCAGGCATTGAGAAGGAACGTTAATCCGTTCCGTCACCAGAGGAAGTTGAAGGAAGGGCCACGTTTGAGCAGCCGTGCCTCTCCGCTGCATTTTTCGCGAAGGAGGTCAAGAGCTTGGCGGGGAGATCGGGATCGGGCTGTCTTCCGGTGTCGGAGCCGAGGGCGTCGCGCTCAAGGGTGACGGTGAAGCGTGCTGTTCCAAAGAAGTTCCGGCACTCGCTGCGGGCCCAGGCGCTTCCTGTGTCCCTGTTGCTGCCGGCGGGAGAGCGTAGAAGTGCGCCGCGGGATTCCCGTAGCTCAAGCGCGTAAGGGCCGTAGTAGGCCGACAGGTGATAGAGTGCACGGCCTTTTCCGTCGAGGAGGTAGCAATCCTCGATGAGTGCGTTGTCGGTAGGTGTTTCGATGGCCTTGGCCGGCCCGGATCCCTTGGTGTCCAGTTTCGTACCCGCGACCGGTCGGCAAGTCCCTCTGGCTTGATCGACTGGAATCCGGTCGTGCTTGTAGGCAGAGGGGGGAGTCACCGAGGTCACGGGCCTCCCCATATTGGCATCGCATCCCCATTTCTTCGCCGCTCGCTCCATGGTCTTGGTTGCGACCCTGGCCAGGTCGCCAAACCCTTGTGGGGTATTAAAAGCGTCCTCCCGTTGTGCGGGATAAGAACTTACGCTCACCATGAGATCCTTGTTCGCGCCGCGGCATTCCGCGATGACGCTGGCGTAACCAATGGGTTTCGACCACGTCATGACGCCAGACCACCCATTTCCGATGGGTGCGGTGCTGGTGTAGTCACCGACCAGGCCGGACTGGCCTATGTTGAGGAAGGCCCCGCCCTCTTCGCCGCGCCAGTCGATGCTGACTCCGGTGGTCCCTCTGGTATGGCCGCGTGATGTTATCGAGCAACTTTGCAGTGACTTTGTTCTGGGTATGAGGGGGGTACCTCCGTACAGGCGATCCGATCCCATGAGCGACTCGATATCGCCTTTCGGGAGAATTCCACCGCAGGCGCGATCGAGTGATCGCGCGTCCTGCCAACGGGTGTATCCGCCCAGTGCGAAGAAGCAGCCTACGGCGATCAGCGATGCGGCCGCAAAGAATACCGTGGCCATGAGGGTCCAACGGCGCTTCCGGCCGGCCGGGCGGTCTGCGTCGTGGAGTTCCGGTGATTCTGCGGATCGCGATTTCATGGATCGGTCGCTTCGCTTTCTCGGGGCTTCAATGGTCGGCTGATCCGCAGGTCCGGCGGATCATTTGAATACATTCTTGGCCTGGACGTTTCCGCGAACGGATCCGGTCATCACCTTTCCGGTCATGTCTTCGATGATGTTCTTGCCATCGTGATCACCTTCTGAGATATGCTGATCAGCGGCCCAGCCCTTGATCATCAGACGCATTTGTCTGTCGGCGTCCATATAGTGATCGGCGATCTTGGCGTTCGCTTCCGTGTCCGCATGCGACTTCATGTCGTTCGACCATGCCCAGGCCCATGTGTCGACCCCTCGCTGCAGGGCATCCCCTATGGGGAACTTCTGAGGGCCGATCGTCATGGGGGTCACCGCGCCGCCGAGAATGTGGTACGCCACTTTGGCCTTCCAATCGGCGGACGTATAGGCAGAGGACCGTTCATCGTTGATGACGTCTTCGCGGATGGCCCCGTACGAGCCGAGGACCGCCCCTGCTTTGTCGAGGACGTTGCTCTCCTCGTGGAGCTTCGCATCGGCTGTCAGACCGCCGAGCTCGTGGGAGATGTGCCGGGACTCGGCATGGTGCAGCGTGGCGTAGGCAAGCGGGTCTTCCGCGAGGCCTCGCATGGCGCGCAGCAGCTTGTCTCGACCCACCGACATCTTGATTTTGCCGTCGTCGGACCAGACCCCGGTCTCATCCTGGTAGTCGGTCTTGGCGCTCAGGATCTCGTGCGTGTCGGTGGAGTACTCGGCCAGGGCGTTCGCGAGTGGGCGGCGGAGGTTGGCCGGGGCGGCACTGCTCGACCCTGGATCGACCAGCTCGACCGTGTCGTGCATGACCCGGGCCTGCGCCTGGTCGTGCCGGGCTTCAGGGTTCGGGAGTGCCCCGTCGGGCAAGGGCGCGTGTCCCGTCGCCGCCGCTTCGATCGCCTGCCCCAGGCCCAGCTTGCTGGTCGGTTCGTCCATGGTGACGAGCGCGCCGGGACCGGCAGTGGCGATCTTGGGCCATTCGCGGTCCTTGAGAAGGTATTTGAGGTGATCGTTCTTCCCGCTGTCCCCGGGATCGAGGAACGACGTGGCCGCATCGGGGTTCTTGCTCATGACGCCGAGCAGGTGATCGAGCGGGTCGCTCTGGTCGAGACCGGGGTGCCGGCGCCATTGGGTCCACATACCCGGCTGCTTCTTCTCGGTGGCGATGATGTCGTTACCGAGGTCATTGAGGAACTGCTTGCCGTAGTGGTCGCTGTACCCCATGAGATTCACAAACGACTGGTAGCCGTAGAGCGGATCTGTTTTACTGCCGAAGTTCTTCCCGCCGGCCTGCCGCAGCTTCTCGTGCCACTTGTCGTAGAAGGACGAGTTCGTATCGGCGGTGGCGGTGGAAACGGTCCCCGCGAGACCGGCCTGGATGGCATCGTAGGCCTGCTTGTGGCTCTTGTCGTCCGAGTACGCCAAGCCGGTCAGCTTGTTGGTGAGCTGGATCGTTCCATCGGGCCCGACACTGTTCAGGAAGGTCTGGCTGAACGCCTTGTCGTGGCCGTTGTCGCGGAAGAGCCGCTGCATCTCGGCCATGTCCTTGGCGTCGAGATGGCCCGTGGAGTTGAGCTTGGTCGCCAGCTCGGCTGCCTCCCGGGCCTCGACCTTCTCGATGTCGCCTTCCGCCCGGGCGTTGAAACCGTTGAGACCGCCGTTGAGGATGTCCGTGTTCTGGACCGCGCTCGTCAGGGCGAGCTTGACGCCCTGGTCCGCGTCGTCGAAGGCCCGGACCGCGTCGGCTATGCGCCGGTTCCAGGAGTCCTCGGCCTTGGCGATCGCCGCCGGGGCGTCGGGGTCGTGCAGGACGGCGGGATCATCGCGCTTGGTCCAGGTCGCGCGCCCGTCGTCACCGATCCGCATGTGGTCCTTCTCGGCCTCGGCGACCACGGACTTCAGCTTTCCCCGCAGGTCCGTGAACTGGCCGTGCGCGTCCCGTAGCAGCGAGGCGATCGCGCGGGCCTCCTTGGCCGCCGCCGTGTACTGCTCGTGCGTCTGCCGCATGTTCGGCGCGGCGACGAGGTTGGCCTGGCCGGTCCAGGTGCCGTCGGAGGCTATGGCCTTGACCTGGCTCTCGTAGTCCTTCTGTACGGACTCGAACTTCATCGCCGCCGCGTCCCACTGCCCGGCCGCGGTTGTCAGGAGGGCGAGGTCCGTCGTCATGACCTGGTGGTACGTGAGCATGAGTTCCCGGATCCCCTCAGTAGTCCGATACGCGCGACGGGAAGGGAGGGTTCGTGCCCAGTGGGCCGGTGCCGCTCGGTTTGAGGAGGGGGAACTGGCCGGCGAGCCCTGTGTCCGCCCCGGTGAAGAGGCGGTTCGTGCCGCTCAGGGCCGCCTTCTCCGCGGAGAGCCGGGCCTGTAACGCCTTCACGGACGCGCGCCAGCCCTTGAGGGCCTCGTTGATGCCGGTGCCCGTTGCCCAGTCCTGGAAGCCCCTCGCCGCGGCCTCGGACGTCTCGTCCGCCACCCGGCCGGCGGCCTGCGAGTCCGGTTCTATGTGCTGTTCCAGGGCCGATACGGCGGACCGTTTTCTCGCGGCCGAGGACGACAAGTCCGGTCCGCCGCCACTGCCTCCCGTGCCCCCGGCCCCGTTCAGCCGCGTCCGCGCCACTGCGTCGGCGCGCAGCCCCGCCCACTCGTCCTCGAACGTCACGATTCCCCCGATCGCTGTCAAGCCGACCGCCCTCAAGTCGCCTGCGCGACAAGGCATTCGTGCGTTCGAAGCTAACAAGGGGGGTGCGTGTGACGCACCCCCCTTGTTGATCTCTTGGCGGGATCTTGCTCCCCGCCCCTCACTCCACCGGCAGCCACCCCACCTGCACCAGCGGTGTCCCCCGCCGGCGCGAGACGAAGAAGCCGCGGCCCGGCGGCATCGGGCGCGGGCGGACGCCGCCGAGGATGTCGCCCTCGCCCGGGTCGCCGGACAGGACCACGCCCTGGGCGCCCAGCTCCTTCACCCGCTGCATAAAGGACTCGAACATGGAGCGCGACGCCCCCGCCGAGCTCCGCGCGACGATGAAGTGGACGCCCACGTCCCGCGCGAACGGCAGGTTCTCCGTGAGCACCGCCAGCGGGTTGCCGCCGCCTCCCGTCGCGACGAGCTCGTAGTCGTCGACGATGACGAAGAAGCGCGGGCCCGACCACCAGTTGCGGTCCCGGAGCTGCTGGGGGGTGACGCCGGGCTGGGGCGCGCGGCGTTGCATCAGGCCATTGAGGGCGCCCGCGTGGACGGTGAGGGAGGAGGCGACCGGGGCGTACTCCAGGAGGTGGGTGTCCGGGATGACGTCCAGCAGGGAGCGCCGGTAGTCGCCGACGACGATCTTCGCCTCGTCCGGGCCGTAGCGCTCGGTGAGCTGCTTGGCGATCAGCCGCAGCAGTGCCGTCTTGCCGGACTCGCTCTCGCCGAAGACGAGGAAGAAGGGGTCGGTCTCGAAGTCGACGAAGACGGGCTCCAGGTTGGTCTCGTCGAGGCCGATGGCCACGCCGCGCTCCGGGAACTCGAAGCCCTTCGGCAGCTCGTCCGCCCGCAGCGTGCGCGGCAGCAGCCGGACGCGCGGGGCGCTCGGCCCGGACCAGGCGGCGCCGACCGCGGTGAGCAGGGCGGCCGTCGCGTCCGTCATCGTCGACGGGTCGCTGCCGCCGTCGATCCGGGGCTGGCCGGCCATGAAGTGGAGCTTCTCCGGGAGCTGGCCGCGCCCGGGGACGCCGGCCGGGACGTTCGCGGCGACCTTGCGGTCGAACTCCGAGTCCATCGTGTCGCCGAGCCGCAGTTCCAGACGGCCGAGGAGCTGGTCCTTGAGGGCGGGCCGGACCTCCATGTTGCGGGAGGCGGTGATCACGACGTGCACGCCGTAGCCGAGGCCGCGCGACGCGATGTCCGTGACGACGCCCTCCAGCAGCTCGTACTCCTGCTTGAAGCTGCCCCATCCGTCGACCAGGAGGAAGACGTCCCCCCAGCCCTCGTCGGCGAAGTCGCCGGCGGCCCTGCGCCGCCGGTAGGTGGCGATGGAGTCGATGCCCTGCGCGCGGAAGTACTCCTCGCGGCGGGCCAGGATGCCCGCGACCTCCGCGACCGTGCGGCGTACGCGCTCCGGGTCGAGGCGGGAGGCGACGCCGCCGACGTGGGGCAGCCCGTCGACGGAGCTCATGCCGCCGCCACCGAAGTCGAGCCCGTAGAACTGCACCTCGGCGGGGGTGTGGGTGAGCGCGAAGGAGGTCACCAGCGTGCGCAGCAGTGTCGACTTGCCCGACTGGGGGCCGCCGACGACGAGCATGTGGCCCGCCGCTCCCGAGAAGTCCCGGTAGAGGACGTCGCGGCGCTGTTCGAAGGGCTTGTCGACGATGCCCAGCGGTACGACGAGCTGGCCCAGGCGCGGATGGTCGCGGGCCGTGAGGCCGCGGCCCGGCACCTCCGCCAGCGGCGGCAGCAACTGGTCGAGGGACGGCGCCCGGTCCAGCGGGGGCAGCCACACCTGGTGGGCCGGCGGGCCCTGGCCCTCCAGCCGCCGTACGACCACGTCGAGGACGGTGTCGGCGAAGGCGTTGTCCTCCGGGCGCGCCGAGGCCGGGAGGGCGGGAGGCGCCGCGTACGTCACCGGCACCGGCGCCGCCGTGAAGAGCACCGGGCGCCGTTCGACCGGCAGTACCGCGCCGTCCGCGCCGGACGCTCCGCCGACACCGCCCGCGCCGCCCGCCCGGTACGCGCCGGAGACGTACGCGGCCTTGAACCGGGTCATCTCGTCCGTGCCGAACTTCAGATAACCCGATCCCGGCACCGTCGGCAGGTGGTAGGCGTCCGGCACGCCCAGCGCCGTCCGCGACTCGGCGGCCGAGAACGTGCGCAGACCGACGCGGTACGACAGGTACGTCTCCAGCCCGCGCAGCCGGCCCTCCTCCAGGCGCTGCGAGGCCAGCAGCAGATGCACGCCCAGGGAGCGGCCGATCCGGCCGATCTGGATGAACATGTCGATGAAGTCCGGCTTGGCCGTCAACAGCTCGCTGAATTCGTCGATCACCAGGACGAGTGAAGCCAGGGGCTCCAGCGCGGCGCCCGCGGCCCGCGCCTTCTCGTAGTCGTGGACGTTGGCGTAGTTGCCCGCCGACTTCAGCAGCTCCTGGCGGCGCTGGAGCTCACCCGTGATGGAGTCGCGCATGCGGTCGACCAGGGTCAGGTCGTCGGCGAGGTTGGTGATGACGGCCGCGACGTGCGGCAGCCCGGACATCCCCGCGAAGGTCGCGCCGCCCTTGAAGTCCGCGAGGACGAAGTTCAGCGTCTCCGAGGAGTGGGTGACCGCGAGGCCCAGCACCAGCGTGCGCAGCAGCTCGGACTTGCCCGAACCCGTGGCGCCCACGCACAGGCCGTGCGGGCCCATGCCGTCCTGCGCGGCCTCCTTCAGGTCGAGCATCACGGGCGCGCCGTCCTCGCCGACGCCGATCGGCACGCGCAGCCGCTCGGCGGGGGTGCGCGGCCGCCAGGTGCGGGCGACGTCCACGGCTCCGGCGTCGCCCAGCCCGAGCAGCTCCGTGAAGTCCCAGTTGGCCAGCAGCGGCTCGTCCTCCTCGCCACTGCCCGGACGCAGCGGCGCGAGCTGCCGCGCGAGCGCCTCGGCGGCCTCCGGGGACAGCGTGTCCGGCACCCCGTCGTACGCCGCCACCTGCGACCGCAGCCGCAGCGCGCCCGGCGCCACGCTCACCGCCAGTCCGCCGCGCAGCTCGTCCAGCTCGCCCGGCACGACCTCCACGACGGTGACGCCCTGCAGGCCCTCCGGCGAGGCGAAGAGCGAGTCCGGCGGCACCGCGGCGCCCTCCAGGAACAGCACCACGTGCGGCTGCTCCACCAGGGGACGGGTGTCACGGCCGAAGCGGGGACGCCCCTCCAGGCGCGGCGCCAGCAACTCCTCCAGCTCGCCGAGGTCGTCGCCGATCAGCCGGCGCGCGCCCGCCCCGTCGGCCGTGCCCGGCAGCTGCACGTGAGGCAGCCACTTCGTCCACTCCCAGCGGGGCGCCGCGGCGCGCCCGGCCACCACGGCGACGACCAGGTCCTCGGGGGAGTGGAGCGTGGCCAGCTGGGCGACGAGCGCCCGTGCGCAGCCGTGCACCGTGCCGGGGTCTCCCGAGAGGGTGACGTGGTAGAAGGCGCGCAGCGACACCGCCATGGGCAGGCCGTCCAGCGAGCCGTGCACGGCCAGGAAGCGCTGCATCGCGCCCGCCGTGAGCGGCTCCAGCTGGTCTATGGGCGCCGTCTCCGGAGCCACCAGCGGGGTCGCGAGCCGCTGCGCGCCCAGCCCGACGCGCACCTGCGCGAAGTCGTCGTCGGAGGGCCGCCGCTCCCAGAGGCGGGAGCCCTCGGCGACCACCGACCACAGCTGGTCGGGGGAGGGGTGGAGGTAGAACTGCGCGTCGCGCTGCGCCCGGGCCGTGCGCCGCACGGTGCGCCGGGTCTGCGCGAGGTAGCGGAGATAGTCGCGGCGCGCGTCCGCCATCTGTCCTTGTGAGCCCTGGCGGTGCCGCACGACCATGGCGACGGTCATCCCGAGCGTCGACACCATCATCAGGACGCCCATGATCTTCATCATGGGGTGGGAGCCCGGCATGAAGAAGTAGACCATCGACGAGGCCATGCCCAGCGTGGGGAGCAGCTGCATCAGGATGCCCTCCTGACGGCCGCGCGGCAGCTCCGGAGGAGCCTCCAGCCGCAGTTCCTCGCTCGGCAGCTCGGGCGGCAGCGCCCGAGGCTGGCGCTTGACGACGACCTGGGTCACGGAACGGCTCAACCCCTCTGCACCGAAGGGCCGTTTCCCGCCCGGCGCCCCTGTGGCCCCGGCCGCCCCTCGCGAGACGGTGATCCTATCGGCGTACGGGAGTTCGCCCCCGGTAGGGTGACCAGCCGCGAGTGGCACCGTTGGTGACCACCCGTCGGTCAAACACCGAAACCAGCAGCAAATTCAGACAGTCTCGACTGCATCAGGGGGCAATCCGGGTGAGTACGTCCGCCACGACCGGCTTCTGTCGGGTGACCGTCGTCGCGCCGGACAGCCGCGTCGACGTCGCCCTCCCCGAGGACCTCCCCGTCGCCGACATCCACCCCGAGATCCTCCGGCTGACCGGAGGATCCCAGCCCGTGGGCACCCCCACCGGCCACCACCTCGTCCGCCGCGACGGCACCGTCCTCGACGGCGCCCGCACCCTCGCGGCCCAGCGCGTCCTCGACGGCGAGATCCTCACCCTGCGCCCGTTCGCCGAGTCCCTGCCGCCCGCCGTCCACGACGACGTCGCCGACGCCGTCGCCGCGGCCGTCACCGGCGACCGTGCCCTGTGGGACACCCGCATGCTGCGCGCCGCGGGCCTCTCCGGTGCCGCCCTGCTGCTCGTCCTGCTGGGCCTCGTCCTCTGGTACGCCGACCCCGTGCGCCACGACGCCCACGGCCTGCCCGGCATCGTCGCCGGTGCCGTCGCCGTCCTCCTGACCGCCTACGCGGGCGTACGGGCCCGGGTCTACCGGGACCGCGGCTCCGCCGTCGCCCTGGGCCTGGCGGCCGTGCCGCACCTGCTGATCGCCGGGTCCGGCGTCATCGGCCCCGCCGCGGGCGAGGGCGCAGGCCGCCTCCAGTTCCTGCTCGGCTGCGCGACCGTCCTGATCGCCTCCGTCGTCCTCGTCGCCGTCACCCCCGGTGGCGACGCCCCCTTCGTCGCCACCGTCGTCACCTCCGCCACCGGAGTCCTGGCCACCTTCGGGATGATCCTCACCGGCGCCGCGGCCTCCTCGGCGGCCGCCGTCTGCGCCGTCGCCGCGATCGGCGCGCTCGCCTTCCTCCCCGCCCTCTCGGCCCGCGCCGCCCGGCTGCCCATCGGCTACGCGGCGCCCCGCGGCGCGGGCGACGACCTGGACGCCCCCCGGGGCGGCGCCGACACCGCGCCCGTCGACACCGCGCCCGTCGACGCCGAGCGCGTCGCCGCACGGGCCCGCCGGGGCCACGAGCTGCTGCTCGGCCTCGTGGGCGGCTGCTCGGCCGTCGTCGTCGGCTCGGCCGCCGTCCTCGCCTTCTCGGCCGGCCCCTGGGCCCCGGCCCTCGCCCTCGCCGCAGGGCTCGCCATGACCCTGCGCGCCCGGCTCTTCCGCTACACCTCGCAGGTCGCCACCGTCCTCGGCGCGGGACTGGCCGGGCTCGCCCTGCTCGTCCTCGGCCTGGCCCTGCGCCCGCTCCCGGGCGCCCACGGCGGCGCCTCCGACATCCGTACGGTCTGGATCACCGTGGCCGTCGCCGCCGTGGCGGCCCTGCTCACCGCGGTCGCGCTGATCATCCCCCGCAAGGGGCTGTCACCCTTCTGGGGGAGGGCCTCCGACATAGTGGAGAGCGCCGTCCTGCTCGCCCTCGTCCCGCTCTGCCTCGCCGTCCTCGACGTGTACTCGACAGCGCGCGGTCTCACGGGCAGCTGAGCGGCGACCGGGCGGGCGGCTGCGCGATCACCGGGCTGTCAACCGGGCTGTCAACCGGGCGGGCGGCTGACCTGCGCAGCGCCGCGCCCCGGGGCCGGAAACCGTCTCCCGGGCTGGTACTGTGTCCAGTGGTCGTTTGTGTACGCGCCTCCGGACCGCCCTCCAGGGCGTCTGGGGACAGCGCCCAGCGGACCCCGCCTCCCGAGTAACGGAAGCTCCCCTGAGACAGAGACCAGGGGCACTCGGTGGCCAAAACGAGACTCATAAGGAGTACGCGTGTCGCTCGACGCCGCCACGAAGAAGTCCATCATGGCCGAGTTCGCCACCAAGGAGGGCGACACCGGCTCCCCCGAGGTCCAGGTCGCGCTGCTCACCCGCCGCATCTCCGACCTGACCGAGCACCTCAAGACCCACAAGCACGACCACCACTCCCGTCGTGGTCTGCTGATCCTGGTCGGCCAGCGTCGCCGCCTGCTGCAGTACCTGGCCAAGAAGGACATCACGCGCTTCCGCGCCCTGGTCGAGCGCCTCGGCATCCGCCGCGGTGCCGCGGGCGCCAAGTAAGACGCCATGAAGGGAGCGGTTCCCACGATCTGGGGGCCGCTCCCTTTGCGTATCTCGTGGGACCCGGAAGCTTTGTAGTCTGGATCCCACAACGCGAAACCGTATGAGGAGGAGCGCTCCGCTCGCCGCCGGTCCTCGGTAGTGGCCCCCGGATCAGGGAATCCGGGTGCTTCGATCGAAGACCGGCCAGCCGAGACGCCCCTCCGCCACCGTCACCGCCACACGGGCGGCGACGCAGAAGAGGAGATATCCCTGGTGGAGAACGAGACCCACTACGCCGAGGCCGTCATCGACAACGGCGCCTTCGGCACCCGCACCATCCGCTTCGAGACCGGCCGCCTGGCCCGTCAGGCCGCCGGCTCCGCCGTGGCCTACCTGGACGACGACACCATGGTGCTCTCGGCCACGACCGCGTCGAAGAAGCCCAAGGACCAGCTCGACTTCTTCCCCCTCACGGTGGACGTCGAGGAGCGGATGTACTCGGCCGGCAAGATCCCCGGCTCCTTCTTCCGCCGTGAGGGCCGCCCCTCCGAGGACGCGGTCCTCACCTGCCGTCTGATCGACCGCCCGCTGCGCCCGTCCTTCAAGAAGGGCCTGCGCAACGAGATCCAGGTCGTCGCCACGGTCATGGCCCTCAACCCGGACCACGTGTACGACGTCATCGCGATCAACGCCGCCTCCTGCTCCACGCAGCTGGCCGGCCTGCCCTTCTCCGGCCCGATCGGCGGCGTCCGCGTCGCGCTGATCAAGGGCCAGTGGGTGGCCTTCCCGACCCACACCGAGCTCGAGGACGCCGTCTTCGACATGGTGGTCGCGGGCCGCGTCCTGGAGGACGGCGACGTCGCGATCATGATGGTCGAGGCCGAGGCCACCGAGAAGACCATCCAGCTCGTCAAGGACGGCGCCGAGGCGCCGACCGAGGAGATCGTCGCCGCCGGTCTCGACGCCGCGAAGCCCTTCATCAAGGTGCTCTGCAAGGCCCAGGCCGAGCTCGCCGCGAAGGCCGCCAAGCCGACCGCCGAGTTCCCGATCTTCCTGGACTACCAGGACGACGTCCTGGAGGCGCTGACCGCCGCCGTCCGCACCGAGCTGGCCCAGGCGCTCACCATCGCCGGCAAGCAGGAGCGCGAGGCCGAGCTGGACCGCGTCAAGGAGCTCGCCGCCGAGAAGCTGCTCCCGCAGTTCGAGGGCCGCGAGAAGGAGATCTCCGCCGCCTACCGCTCGCTGACCAAGTCCCTGGTCCGTGAGCGCGTCATCAAGGACAAGGTCCGCATCGACGGCCGCGGTGTCACCGACATCCGCACCCTCGCCGCCGAGGTCGAGGCCATCCCGCGCGTCCACGGCTCCGCCCTGTTCGAGCGCGGCGAGACCCAGATCCTGGGTGTCACCACGCTCAACATGCTCCGCATGGAGCAGCAGCTCGACACCCTCTCCCCGGTGACGCGCAAGCGCTACATGCACAACTACAACTTCCCGCCGTACTCCGTCGGCGAGACCGGCCGCGTGGGCTCCCCCAAGCGCCGCGAGATCGGCCACGGCGCCCTCGCCGAGCGCGCCATCGTGCCGGTCCTGCCGACGCGCGAGGAGTTCCCGTACGCGATCCGTCAGGTGTCCGAGGCCCTCGGTTCCAACGGCTCCACCTCCATGGGCTCGGTCTGCGCCTCCACCATGTCGCTGCTGAACGCCGGTGTGCCCCTGAAGGCCCCCGTCGCCGGTATCGCCATGGGCCTGATCTCCCAGGAGATCAACGGTGAGACCCACTACGTCGCCCTCACCGACATCCTCGGTGCGGAGGACGCCTTCGGCGACATGGACTTCAAGGTCGCCGGCACCAAGGAGTTCGTGACCGCCCTCCAGCTCGACACCAAGCTGGACGGCATCCCGGCCTCCGTCCTGGCCGCGGCCCTCAAGCAGGCCCGCGACGCCCGCCTCCACATCCTCGACGTGATGATGGAAGCGATCGACACGCCGGACGAGATGTCCCCGAACGCCCCGCGGATCATCACCGTCAAGATCCCCGTGGACAAGATCGGTGAGGTCATCGGCCCCAAGGGCAAGATGATCAACCAGATCCAGGAGGACACCGGCGCCGAGATCACGATCGAGGACGACGGCACCATCTACATCGGTGCCGCCGACGGCCCGGCCGCCGAGGCCGCCCGCGCCACGATCAACGGCATCGCCAACCCGACCATGCCGGAGGTCGGCGAGCGCTACCTGGGCACGGTCGTCAAGACCACCACCTTCGGCGCGTTCGTCTCCCTGCTCCCGGGCAAGGACGGCCTGCTGCACATCTCGCAGATCCGCAAGCTCGCCGGCGGCAAGCGCGTCGAGAACGTCGAGGACGTCCTCGGCGTCGGCGCCAAGGTCCAGGTCGAGATCGCCGAGATCGACCAGCGCGGCAAGCTCTCCCTGATCCCCGTGATCGAGGGCGAGGACGCCAACGAGAACGAGGACGAGTCCGCCAAGTGACGTCCCGCAGTTCGCGGAAGACGGCCCGCCCCTCCTCGGAGGGGCGGGCCGTCGCCCGTACCCAAACGCTTCTCAAGGGCGAGAACGGCATCGGCACCGTCCGCCGGACCACCCTCCCGGGCGGTCTGCGCGTGGTCACCGAGACCCTGCCGTCCGTCCGTTCCGCGACCTTCGGCATCTGGGCCAACGTCGGCTCCCGCGACGAGACCCCGGCCCTCAACGGCGCCACGCACTACCTCGAGCACCTCCTCTTCAAGGGCACCGCCAAGCGCAGCGCCCTCGACATCTCCGCCGCCATCGACGCGGTCGGCGGCGAGATGAACGCCTTCACGGCGAAGGAGTACACCTGCTACTACGCGCGGGTGCTCGACACCGATCTGCCGCTGGCGATAGACGTCGTCTGCGACATGCTCACCGGCTCGCTGATCGACGCGGCCGACGTCGACGCCGAGCGCGGGGTGATCCTCGAAGAGATCGCCATGACCGAGGACGACCCCGGCGACTGTGTGCACGACCTGTTCGCGCACACCATGCTGGGCGACACCCCCCTCGGCCGCCCGGTCCTCGGCACCGTCGACACGATCAACGCCCTGACCAGGGACCAGGTCGCCCGCTTCTATAAGAAGCACTACGACCCGACCCACCTGGTCGTGGCCGCCGCCGGCAACGTCGACCACGCCAAGGTCGTCCGCCAGGTCCGCGCCGCCTTCGAGAAGGCCGGCGCCCTGGGCCGTACGGACGCCGTGCCGATGGCCCCCCGCACCGGAGCGAGGACGATCCGCACGGCCGGCCGGGTGGAGCTGCTGGGCCGCAAGACCGAGCAAGCGCATGTCGTCCTCGGCATGCCGGGCCTCTCCCGCACCGACGAGCGCCGCTGGGCCCTCGGCGTGCTCAACACCGCCCTCGGCGGCGGCATGAGCTCACGGCTCTTCCAGGAGGTCCGGGAGAAGCGCGGTCTCGCCTACTCCGTCTACTCCTACACCTCGGGCTTCGCCGACTGCGGCCTCTTCGGCGTCTACGCCGGCTGCCGCCCCAACCAGGTCCACGACGTGCTGGGGATCTGCCGCGACGAGCTGAACAAGGTCGCGACGGAGGGCCTCTCGGACGAGGAGATCGGCCGCGCCATCGGCCAGCTCTCCGGCTCCACGGTGCTCGGCCTGGAGGACACGGGCGCGCTGATGAACCGCATCGGCAAGAGCGAGCTGTGCTGGGGCGACCAGATGTCGGTCTCCGACATGCTGGCCCGCATCGCCGCCGTGACCCCGGACGAGATCCGCGAAGTGGCCCGCGATGTACTGGGGCAGCGTCCTTCGCTGTCCGTCATAGGCCCGCTGAAGGACAAGCAGGCCGCCCGCCTGCACGAGGCCGTTTCGTAAAACCGGTCCCGGCCGGCAGCACCGCCGGCCGGGCACACAAGGGGAAGCAGGGACGATGAGCAAGCTGCGCGTGGCGGTCATCGGCGCCAAGGGCCGGATCGGCTCCGAGGCCGTACGGGCCGTGGAAGCCGCCGACGACATGGAGCTGGTGGCCGCGCTCGGCCGGGGCGACCGGCTGGAGGCCCTGACCGAGGCGGGCGCCCAGGTAGCGGTCGAGCTGACCCACCCGGACTCGGTGATGGACAACCTCGAGTTCTGCGTCCGCAACGGCATCCACGGCGTCGTCGGCACCACCGGCTGGACCGAGGACCGCCTGGCGAAGCTCACCTCCTGGCTGGAGGCGTCACCGAGGACCGGTGTGCTCATCGCCCCGAACTTCTCCATCGGCGCGGTCCTCACCATGGCCTTCGCCCAGCAGGCCGCCCGCTTCTTCGAGTCCGTCGAGGTCGTCGAGCTCCACCACCCCAACAAGGCGGACGCCCCCTCCGGCACCGCCACCCGCACCGCGCAGCTCATCGCCGCCGCGCGGCGCGAGGCCGGCTGCGCCCCGCAGCCCGACGCCACCACCACGGCCCTGGAGGGCGCGCGCGGCGCCGACGTCGACGGGGTGCCCGTCCACTCCGTCCGGCTGCGCGGCCTCCTCGCCCACCAGGAGGTGCTGCTCGGCGACACCGGTGAGACGCTCACCATCCGGCACGACTCGCTCCACCACAGCTGCTTCATGCCGGGCATCCTGCTGGGTGCCCGTCGCGTCGTCTCCACGCCGGGCCTGACGTTCGGCCTGGAAAACTTCCTGGATCTGGGCTGAGCACCGTGCGCGCGAAAATCGTCTACTTCGCCCTGGCCGCCGTCCTGGTCGTCTACTTCGTCCTGGTCGGCAGCCGCGGCGTGATGCTCATCCGGCAGGGCACCGTCATCACCGTCACCTTCGGGCTGGCGGTGATGATCCTGCCGTTCATCGGGGCCTGGTTCCTGTACCGGACCACCAAGTTCGCCCGGGACGCCAACCGGCTGGCCCATGAGCTCGAGGCCGAGGGCGGGCTCCCCGTCGACGAGCTCGTTCGGACGCCCGGCGGGCGGATCGACCGGGACTCGGCGGACGAGGTCTTCGCCCGCCGCAAGACCGAGACGGAGCGGACCCCGGGCGACTGGCGCTGCTGGTTCCGCCTCGCCGTCGCCTACCACGACGCCCGTGACACCCCCAGGGCCCGCAAGGCGATGCAGCGGGCGATCGCCCTGCACGACGGCAAACAGATCAGCGCCTCGGGCGCCTGAGACGACGCGCCGACGACGAGCCTGAGACGACGAAGGGCCGGGGCTCGAGCCCCGGCCCTTCCGTCATCCGCTTCCGCTACGCCGTGAACTCGGCCACCCGCTCCTCGACGGCGTCCGCCGCCATCGCGAAGGCCTGCGGCCGCCCCACGAAGTCGGCGCTCCGGTCGGTCACCAGCACGGGCAGCGCCGTGCCGTCCGTACGCCGCACCACGAGTGCCTGCCCCTGCGCGGTACGCGGCGTACCCACCACCCGCACCGGCTGCTGCACGGTCCGCACCTCGGCCACCTCGGCCCACGGCAGCGTCACACCGCGCAGCACCCGCCGCTGACGCAGCCCCTGGGGGCTCACCCAGATGCCCGTACGCACCGTCCGCACCGCGACCGTGATCAGCACGGCGGCGATCGCGAAGCAGACACCCGCGCCGGGCAGGGCTCCCGCCGCGGCGATGATCACGCCGGACACCAGGAGGTACGCGGCCAGCAGAAGCAGCAACGCCGCGCTCCCCACCCGCAGCGGACCGGGGTGGTACGGGCGCCGCCAGCGGCGGTGATCCTCGTACAGGTCCTCTGAGGCGAGAAGCGCGGCGATGGTGTCGGCAGCGGTCTTCTTGGTCGGTGTCGCGGTGTCGCCGTCGGGTTGGGCTGTCAGAAAAGGCAGGGGCACGACGGTTCCTCACTCAGATACGCGCAGTCGAACGACTGTGCGCGTGAGGGTACCTGCTGCCGCCCGCCTTTGTGATCAGCGGCCCGCGTTGGCCTCGGACTTCTGGCTGTGGCCGGGGTTCTGCTGACCCGTCTCCAGCGACGGCATCCCGAACAGCAGCGCGCCTATCAGCCCTGCGGCCACCGTCAGCCCGACCAGCGTCCGGCCGACTAGCTCCGAACGACTGGCACCGCCTCGGGGCGGCGGGGTGACGTTGCTGCGGTAGCGCTCGGCCTCGGCGACGAAGGCGAACGGTACGGGCTCTCGCCGGCGGAACATGGTGGGCTCTCCTAGGAACCTCGAAAGTGTGCTGTCACACCTGAAGACGCTCGAACCGGGCAATGGGTGCCCGTTTCTCCATAACTTCTGTGAAAAATATCAACTGGCGCCCCGGGCCTTCCTGTGGCATCGGGCCGAGTGTCAGTGGTGGCGCTTAGGCTTGGCGACGCCCAAGCACAGCAGCACAAGGAAGGACCCGCCGGTGAGCGACACCCCCACCGAGGACTTGAAGCCCAGGTTCCGCAGCGATGTGACCGTCGAGCTGGTCAAGCACAGCGCGGCCGACTCGGACGTGCTGTGGGCGGCCCGGGTCTCCACGGCCGGCGAGCAGTCCCTCGAAGAGATCACCAAGGACCCCGAGCGGTCCAAGGGGCTCATCAACTACCTGATGCGCGACCGCCACGGCAGCCCCTTCGAGCACAACTCGATGACCTTCTTCATCAGCGCCCCGATCTTCGTCTTCCGCGAGTTCATGCGGCACCGCGTCGGCTGGTCGTACAACGAGGAGTCCGGCCGCTACCGCGAGCTGGAGCCGGTCTTCTATGTGCCGGGCGAGTCCCGCAAGCTGGTCCAGGAGGGCCGCCCGGGCAAGTACGTCTTCGTGGAGGGCACGCAGACGCAGCACGAGCTCACCGGCCGCGTCATGGAGGACAGCTACCGCCAGGCGTACGAGGCGTACCAGGAGATGCTGGCCGCCGGCGTCGCCCGCGAGGTCGCCCGATCGGTCCTTCCGGTCGGCCTGTTCTCCTCGATGTACGCCACGTGCAACGCCCGCTCCCTGATGCACTTCCTCGGTCTGCGCACCCAGCACGAGCTGGCGAAGGTCCCCTCCTTCCCGCAGCGGGAGATCGAGATGGTGGGCGAGAAGATGGAGGCGGAATGGGCCAAGCTCATGCCGCTCACCTACGAGGCCTTCAACAAGAACGGCCGCGTCGCCCCGTAGGGGCGTCGTGGGGCGTCGTACCGGCGCCCCGCACGGAGGTGACGCGCTGCTACCGGACCAGTGAGCAAGGTGTCCGTATTGCGGCGTTTCATCACCTTCATCTACGCTGAAAAAACGGACCCGGCACTGCTTGAACCCCCGAGCAGGCAGTGCCGGGATCCCTTAGGCACTCCCCGAGGGGGTACCTCACGGTGAGCAACGAGTAGCGTGGCCCCCATGGCTCCGACCTCCACACCGCAGACGCCCTTCGGGCGGGTGCTGACCGCCATGGTCACGCCCTTCACCGCCGACGGCGCCCTCGACCTCGACGGCGCGCAACGCCTCGCCGCCCACCTCGTGGACGCAGGCAACGACGGCCTTGTCGTCAATGGCACCACCGGTGAGTCCCCCACCACCAGCGATGCGGAGAAAGCCCAGCTCGTACGCGCCGTGGTCGAAGCGGTCGGTGACCGCGCCCACGTCGTCGCCGGAGCCGGCACCAACGACACCCGCCACAGCATCGAGCTGGCCCGCGCTGCCGAGCAGGCGGGCGCCCACGGCCTCCTCGTGGTCACGCCGTACTACAACAAGCCCCCGCAGGAGGGCCTGCGCCGCCACTTCACGGCGATCGCCGACGCCACGGGCCTGCCCGTGATGCTCTACGACATCCCCGGCCGCAGCGGCGTCGCGATCGAGACCGAGACGATGGTCCGCCTCGCCGAGCACCCGCGCATCGTCGCCAACAAGGACGCCAAGGGCGACCTCGCCGCGGCGAGCTGGGCCATGGCCCGCTCGGGCCTCGCCTGGTACTCCGGCGACGACATGCTCAACCTGCCGCTGCTGTCCATCGGCGCCGCGGGCTTCGTCTCCGTCGTCGGCCACGTCGTCGCCCCCGAGCTCCGCGCGCTGCTGGAGGCGCACCGTTCCGGTGACGTCGACAAGGCGGCCGAGATCCACCGGCGCCTGCTCCCCGTGTACACCGGTATGTTCCGGACCCAGGGCGTGATCACCACCAAGGCCGCCCTCGCCCTCCAGGGCCTGCCCGCGGGCCCCCTGCGGCTGCCCCTCATCGGCCTCACGGACGAGGAGACCGAGCAGCTCAAGAGCGATCTCGCCGCCGGCGGGGTACAGCTCTAGCACCCAGACTTCACAACCGAATACCGATCACAACGGAATACCGGCACAACCAAAGATCCAAAACTGAAGATCGACAACAACTGCAAGTGCACGAATGTCATGCGCGCCATGTGCCCGGAGGGGCATGTGGCGCGCGTGGTGAGGAGAGTCTTTTGAGCCACCCGCACCCTGAACTCGGCGCGCCGCCGAAGCTTCCCAAGGGCGGCCTGCGCGTCACCCCGCTCGGCGGTCTCGGCGAGATCGGCCGCAATATGACGGTCTTCGAGTACGACGGCCGTCTGCTGATCGTCGACTGCGGAGTGCTTTTCCCCGAGGAGGAGCAGCCCGGAGTCGATCTGATCCTGCCGGACTTCTCGTCCATCCGGGACCGTCTCGACGACGTCGAAGGCATCGTGCTCACGCACGGTCACGAGGACCACATCGGCGGCGTCCCCTTCCTGCTCCGCGAGAAGCCGGACATCCCCCTCATCGGCTCCAAGCTGACCCTCGCGCTGATCGAGGCCAAGCTCCAGGAGCACCGCATCCGCCCGTACACCCTCGAGGTCGCCGAGGGCGACCGCGAGCGCCTGGGCCCCTTCGACTGCGAGTTCGTCGCGGTCAACCACTCCATCCCGGACGCCCTGGCCGTCGCCATCCGCACCCCCGCGGGCATGGCCGTGCACACCGGCGACTTCAAGATGGACCAGCTCCCGCTGGACGGCCGGCTCACCGACCTCCCCGCCTTCGCCAAGCTCGGCGAGGAGGGCATCGACCTGCTGCTCGTGGACTCCACCAACGCGGAGGTCCCCGGCTTCGTCCCGCCCGAGCGGGACATCTCCGGTGTCCTGCGTCAGGTCTTCGCGGGCGCGCAGAAGCGCATCATCGTGGCCAGCTTCGCCAGCCACGTCCACCGCATCCAGCAGATCCTCGACGCCGCCCATGAGTACGGGCGCCGGGTCGCCTTCGTCGGCCGCTCGATGGTCCGCAACATGGGCATCGCCCGTGACCTGGGCTATCTGCGGGTCCCGGCCGGTCTCGTCGTCGACGTCAAGACCCTCGACGACCTGCCGGACGACGAGGTCGTGCTCGTCTGCACCGGTTCCCAGGGCGAGCCGATGGCCGCGCTCTCGCGCATGGCCAACCGCGACCACCAGATCCGGATCGTCCGCGGCGACACCGTGATCCTGGCGTCGTCCCTGATCCCGGGCAACGAGAACGCGGTCTACCGCGTGATCAACGGCCTCACCCGCTGGGGCGCCAACGTCGTGCACAAGGGCAATGCCCGCGTGCACGTCTCGGGCCACGCCTCCGCCGGCGAGCTGCTGTACTTCTACAACATCTGCAAGCCGAAGAACCTGATGCCGGTCCACGGCGAATGGCGCCACCTGCGCGCCAACGCCGAGCTGGGCGCGCTGACGGGCATCCCCAAGGACCACATCGTCATCGCCGAGGACGGCGTCGTGGTGGACCTGGTGGACGGCAAGGCGAAGATCGTCGGCAAGGTGCAGGCCGGCTATGTGTACGTGGACGGCCTCTCGGTCGGCGACGTCACCGAGGCCTCGCTCAAGGACCGCCGCATCCTCGGGGACGAAGGCATCATCTCCGTCTTCGTGGTCGTCGACAGCACGACCGGCAAGGTCGTCAGCGGTCCGCAGATTCAGGCCCGCGGCTCCGGTATCGAGGACGCGGCGTTCAACGCCGTCATTCCGAAGATCGAGGAGGCCATCGCCAGGGCCGCCGCGGACGGCGTCGCCGAGCCCCACCAGCTCCAGCAGCTCGTCCGCCGCTCGGTGGGCAAGTGGGTCTCGGACAGCTACCGCCGCCGGCCGATGATCCTTCCGATCGTCGTCGAGGTCTGACGCGGCATCAGCCGTATGGACGGCCGCCCCGCTGCCGATTTGCATCGGGCGCGGCCGTCCAGTACGTTTACGGCTCCACCGCAGGGAACACCGCAGCACTTCGAGTGCGAGG
Organism: Streptomyces sp. UNOB3_S3; assembly: GCF_020740895.1. Taxonomy (GTDB): domain Bacteria; phylum Actinomycetota; class Actinomycetes; order Streptomycetales; family Streptomycetaceae; genus Streptomyces. Next base: position 26,298 of record NZ_JAILXP010000056.1, read on the forward strand.
CGGGGCTCCGGAAAGCGAGTGGAAATCCGGCTCAGAGAAATCTGATAAAGTCGGGAAGCCCGCTCCGACAGGGCGCTGGAAACGAAATCCGAACCGGAAACGGAACGGAAAACGGATCTGGTAAGGTTGGAAACACCGAAGGGAAGCCCGGAGGAAAGCCCCAGTAAACAACACTGTGGGTGAGTACAAAGGAAGCGTCCGTTCCTTGAGAACTCAACAGCGTGCCAAAAGTCAACGCCAGATATGTTGACACCCCGTCCATCTCGATGGATGAGGTTCCTTTAAAAAGTCCTTCCGCTGACATTTGTTGGTGGGAGGCAACACACAGCGAGGACGCTGTGAACGACCGGGCCTATTCCGCCTGGTTGTTCCGCTCAACGCGAGTGTCACCCGATTACGGGTAAACATTCACGGAGAGTTTGATCCTGGCTCAGGACGAACGCTGGCGGCGTGCTTAACACATGCAAGTCGAACGATGAAGCCCTTCGGGGTGGATTAGTGGCGAACGGGTGAGTAACACGTGGGCAATCTG
>NZ_JAILXP010000560.1 GCF_020740895.1 Streptomyces sp. UNOB3_S3
GTCGTAGGCCGCGGGGGTGCCCGGCCGTCCCCGGAGTCCCCGGCGTTCCGGCACCCGCCGGGCCGGGCACCCCCGCGGCCTACGACTACGCGCGCTTCAGCAGACTGGCCGGGCCGCTCACCGAACCCCCCGACGGCGTCTACCGGGTGCGCTACCGGCGCCTGCTCGGACCCGGCCGGGGCGGCGGCACCGGAGCGATGGCGCTGGTCGCGGCGGGCCCCCTGGTCTGCCTCACCCTCCTGTTGTGGCTCGTCTCCCCCGAGCACTGGCTCTACCGGCCCTACGTCAGCGACTGGGAGCGCGCCCTCGACACCGTGATGCTGGTCTCGATCGGGCTGATCGAGCTGTTCCGGGTCGTCAACGTCGCGTCCAACGCCCACGCCACCTGGGTGGCCCGGGACCCCGTCCCCGTCCGCGCCCGCCCCGGCACCCGCGTCGCCTTCCTCACCACCTTCGTCCCCGGCAAGGAACCGCTGTCCATGGTCCGGGCCACGCTGGAGGGGGCGGTGCGCATCGAGCACGACGGGCCGCTGGACGTCTGGCTGCTCGACGAGGGCGACGACCCGGAGGTCAGGAGGCTCTGCCGGCGGCTGGGCGTACGGCACTTCTCCCGCAAGGGCGTCGCCCGCTGGAATCAGCCCTCCGGCCGCTACCGGGCCCGCACCAAGCACGGCAACTACAACGCCTGGCTGGACGCCCACGGCGACGCCTACGAGTTCATGGCCTGCGTCGACACCGACCATGTGCCGCTGCCCAACTTCCTGGAGCGCATGCTCGGCTACTTCCGCGACCCCGACGTGGCGTTCGTCGTCGGCCCCCAGGTCTACGGCAACTACACCACCGCGGTCACCAAGGCCGCCGAGAGCCAGCAGTTCCTCTTCCACGCCCTGATCCAGCGGGCCGGCAACGCCTACGGCTCGCCCATGTTCGTCGGCACCAGCAACTGTGTCCGCGTCGGCGTGCTGCGGCAGATCGGCGGCCTCTACGACTCCATCACCGAGGACATGGCCACCGGACTGGAGATCCACCGCCGCCGCAACCCCGCCACGGGCCGCCGCTGGAAGTCCGTCTACACCCCCGACGTCCTCGCCGTGGGCGAGGGCCCGTCCACGTGGACGGACTTCTTCAGCCAGCAGCTGCGCTGGTCGCGCGGGACGTACGAGACGCTGCTGCGGCAGTTCTGGCGGGCGGCGTGGACCCTCTCCCCCGGCCGGCTGCTCAACTACGGATTCATGGTGGCCTACTACCCCATGTCCGCCCTCAACTGGGTGCTGGGCGCCCTGACCTGCGTGCTCTTCCTCGGCTTCGGGGCCTCGGGGATCTCCGTGGAGTCGTCGCTGTGGCTGATGCTCTACTGCGACGCGGCCGCCCTCCAGATCGGCCTGTACGTCTGGAACCGGCGCCACAACGTCAGCCCGCACGAACCGGCCGGCTCCTCCGGGGCCGCGGGCATGGTGATGTCCGCGCTCTCCGCCCCCCTCTACGCGCGCTCGCTCGCCCAGGCCGTGCTCCGGCGCAGCTCGCGCTTCGTGGTGACGCCCAAGGGCGACTCGGCCAGCCCCGACCGCCTCGCGACCTTCCGCACCCATCTGGTGTGGGCCGGGCTGTTCGCCCTGTCGCTGGCCGCCTCCTGGACGTTCGGCCACGCGCACACGGCGATGCGGCTCTGGGCGCTGCTGGCCCTGGTGACCGCCCTCGGCCCGGTCGCCGTCTGGCGGGGCGGCCGGCGACGGGAGAGGCGCCGGGCCTGGTGAGGGCGGACGCGCGGACCGCGCGCAGGACTCGTACGAGCGATGGGACATGGATGCGGTGAGGTTCCCGACGAACAGATTCCCGGCGGAGCTCCCGGGCAGGCTCCCGGCGGCGTTCCCGGCAGGGGCCTGGGCGAGGTTCCGGGCGAACAGGAAGGCGCGCAAGGCGGTGCTGGGCGCCGGCGCCACGCTGGCCCTGATCGCGGCCAACGGCCCGGCCGCCACCGGCTTCGCCGAGCGGGCCTGGCACGACTACACGATCAACCAGGAGTCGTACAAGGCCCGGTACGGGCACTGGGACGTGGTCGACGTCCCCGCCCGGTTCCGGATCAACGCCATCCACGCGGCCCTGCTGCGCACCGGCAAGGTGCTGCTCATCGCCGGGTCCGGCAACGACGAGAGGAACTTCCGGGCGGGCACCTTCCAGAGCGTCCTGTGGGACCCGGCGCGCAACACCTTCCGGGAGATCGACACCCCCAAGGACATGTTCTGCGCGGGCCACGCCCAGCTCCCCGACGGCCGGCTGCTGGTAGCGGGCGGCACCGCCCGCTACGAGAGGCTCACCGGCGACGTGAGACGGGCCGGCGGCGCGATGCTCGTGAAGAACGAGAACCCCGACGCCCCCCGCACCTTCCCCGCCGGCACGGTCTTCACGGGCTCCACCGGCAAGCGGTACCGCACGCTCCTGCCCGTCCTCGTGCCGCGCGCGAAGAAGAACGTCGCGGAGGGCACCGGCCGCGCCCCGAAGAAGGTCACCGTCACCGCCGCCCAGGTGCGGGTCTACGTCGAGGCGGTCGACGAGGGCGAACGGGGCATCACCCACACCGCCGACCAGTACCGCGTCCAGGGGCTGCGCGGCCGTGACGCCCAGGACCTCTACGGCCTCGCGGCCAAACTGGGGCTGGACAAAAAAGACTTCCAGGGCCTGAAGGACGCCTACGAGTTCGACCCCGTCGCCGAGCGGTACGTCCGGGTCGACCCCATGTCCGAGGCCCGCTGGTACCCCACCCTGGTCACCCTCAAGGACGGCCGGGTCCTGGCGGTCTCCGGCCTGGACGACATGGGCGAGATCATTCCCGGCAAGAACGAGATCTACGACCCGAGGACCCGCAAGTGGTCCCCGGGCCCCAACCGCTACTTCCCCACCTACCCCGCGCTCTTCCTCACCGCCGGCGGCCGCCTGTTCTACTCCGGCTCCAACGCCGGCTACGGGCCCGCCAAGGCCGGCCGCACCCCGGGCCTGTGGAACGTGGACACCAACACCTTCGTGCCCGTCCCCGGCCTGGAGGAGCAGGACATGACGGAAACCTCGGCCTCCGTGCTGCTGCCCCCGGCCCAGGACCGGAAGGTGATGATCCTGGGCGGCGGCGGGGTCGGCGAGTCCCACGAG
>NZ_JAILXP010000561.1 GCF_020740895.1 Streptomyces sp. UNOB3_S3
GGATGTGGGTGTCGCCGCTCTTGGCGGCGTCCAGCTGGAGGCGGGCGGCGAGGAGTTCCGCGCCGGGCTGGGTGCTGCGGACGGAGAGGAAGGCGAGGCCGGGGACGCGCAGGGTGCCGACGCGGAGCGCGGGGGCCTCGGCGATCCGGGTGACGCGCCAGTCCACGCGGGAGCCGTGGACGCGGATCTCGACGTCGATCCGGGTGCCGGCGGGGAGGGTGAGCGTGTACGCGGCGCGGTCGGCGGTCAGCGACACGGTGACGTCCGGGGTGTGCTCGGTCTCGTCGACGAGCAGGGAGGTGACGGGGTCCTCCTGGCCGTGGAGGACGGCGCCGGTGGCGCGGTCGGTGTAGGAGACGATCCGGGGGAAGGCCGTGTCGACGCGTACGTCCAGGGTCCCGGAGCGCAGGAGCGCCTCGGCGCCGCGTGCCGTGGCGCGGGCCGGGAACGTGCCGGCGCCCGCGAGGGCGGCTGCGGTGACGACGACGGCGCGACGGCTGGGGCCTGTGGCTTCTACGGTCACGCCGTCACTGTGTGACGGCAGGGGCGACGGTGACCATGGACAAAGCCTGTTGTCGTCTTGGACTGTTGTCTCATGATCGCGAAAATGCAGTGTGTCGTCGTCGACTGTCCCGATCCGCTCGCCCTGGCACGCTTCTACTCCGCCGTGCTCGGCTGGCGGGTGGACGCCGACGACAGCGACCCCGGCTGGGTGTGGCTGACCGATCCGGCCACGCGGCAGCGGATCGCCTTCCAGCGGGTGGAGGGCGAGTACGTCCCGCCCCGGTGGCCGGATCCCGCGCGTCCGCAGCAGATGCACCTGGACTTCGATGTCGACACCCGCGAGGACGTGGAGCGCGCCCAGCGGGAGGTCGTCGCGCTCGGTGCGACGTTCCTCCACGACAGCGGCGGGCGGGAGCGCGGGTTCCGGGTGTTCGCCGACCCGGCCGGGCATCCCTTCTGCCTCTGCTACGGACAGCAGGGGGTGGTGCCGTCCTGAGGCATGGTGCTGTCCTGAGGCATGGTGCCGTCCCGAGGCATAAGGAATGCGCCATATCACTTGTTTCCGCCATCTAGCCGACCTTGATCCACTTCTGGGATCATCGTTCCGGCCGTCCGGACCGTGCCAGCTTCTCTCGTATTCGCACCACTAAGGACCTCGTGATGATGTCTGGCAGACGTCCGCGTGCCGCATGGCTCACGGCTCTCCTTCCCGCCGCCCTCGCGGCCGGCCTGCTCACCTCGGCGCCGGCGCACGCCGTCGTCGGCGACCCGGTCGCCGACGGGGCCTACGCCTTCACCGCGAAGGTGGACATCGGCGACGGCAAGCGGAGCTGCTCGGGCGCGCTGGTGGACCAGCGCTGGGTGATGACCGCGGCGGGCTGCTTCGCCGACGGCGCCGCCAAGCCCGTCTCCGGGGCGCCGAAGCTGAAGACCACGGTGACGGTCGGCCGTACCGACCTCGGCACCGACAAGGGCCGCACGGTCGCGGTCACGGAGCTGCTCACCCGTGACGACCGTGACGTCGTCCTCGCCCAGCTGGCCGAGCCCGTCACCGATGTCGCCCCGATCGCCATCGGCGCGACCACGCCCGCCCAGGGCGAGGTGCTGCGCGTCACCGGCTACGGCCGGACGAAGGACGAGTGGGTGCCCTCCCGGCTGCACTCGGCCGCCTTCACCGTCGCGTCGGTCCAGGGCACCACGCTCGGCCTCGCCGCCAAGGCCCCGGCCGACGCGAGCCTGTGCAAGGGCGACAGCGGCGGCCCGGCGTTCCAGGAGAAGGACGGCCGCGCCGAGCTGGCGGCCATCAGCACCGCCTCCTGGCAGACCGGCTGCCTCGGCTCCACCGAGACCCGCAAGGGCATGACCGAGACCCGCGTGGACGACCTCGGCCCGTGGGTGCGGCAGGCCCGGCTGAAGACCGCGTCCCTGATGAACGACTTCAGCAAGCGCTGCCTGGTGGTGTCCTGGCGGACGCCGGACAACGGTGCCCCGGCCACGCAGTACGACTGCAACCCGGCCTACGCCGACCAGGTGTGGCAGCTGGATCCCGTCTCCACCGGCGGCTACCAGATCCGCAACTCCCTCAGCAAACGCTGCCTCGTCGTCTACGCCAACGGCCAGGACAACGGCTCCCCCGCCGCCCAGCACGACTGCAACTCCGCCTGGTCCGACCAGGTGTGGGACCTCGTGCCGGTCGCGAGCGGCGGCTACCAGATCCGCAACACCTTCAGCAAGCGGTGCCTGGTCGTCTTCTCCCGGGAGAGCGGGAACGGCTCGCCCGCCGCTCAGTACGACTGCAACCCGGCCTGGTCCGACCAGGTCTGGAAGATCTGACCCGTAAGGGAACAGGGAGTGGGGGGCGCCGGTGGCGCCCCCCACTTCCTTATGCCGTCAGCCGGGCTGCCACGGCCCTCAGGGCCTCCCCCGCCCCGCCCACGATCGGCGCGCCATGGCCGAAACAGGCCGTTTGAACTCCCAGCGTCGACTGACGGCGGAAGGAGGCGACGGCCCGCGGCCGGTCGACGTTGAAGACGCCCAGCATCAGCTCCCCGGCGTTGGCGATGGTGTCACCCGTGAACAGCACCCCGGACCGCGTCAGATGCAGGGCCGTGCTGCCTTCCGTATGCCCCGGCACCGGCACGACCCGGACCTCCTCACCCCAGTCCAGGACGTCCCCCTCCCCCAGCTCCCGGTCCACCCGGCACGGCCGCGGCGCCGGCACGCCGGCGAGCCTCGGCTGCACGGACTCGAAGATCGGGACCTCCCAGTCCTCCAGCACCGGCGGCGGCTCCGGCGCCTCGCCCCGGATCACGGCCGCGTCCCCCGCTCCCGCCAGCACCCGCGCCCCCGTGGCCTCCGCCAGATCGGCCGCCGAGCCCATGTGGTCGATGTGGGAGTGGGTCAGCACGATCTCCCGGACGTCCCCCGGGCGGGCACCCAGCCCCGCCAGCTCCGCGAGGATCCGTTCCGCGTGCCCCGGCAGCCCCGTGTCCACCAGCGCCCAGCCCTCCGCGCCCGGCAGGCGCACCGCGTACGCCTGGCCGACCGTGAACGTCATCATCCATATATCGGGGGTCACTTGAGAAGTTTGGATCGTCGTCTCCGTCATACGGTCACGCTAGGCACGCGCCCCCGGCC
>NZ_JAILXP010000562.1 GCF_020740895.1 Streptomyces sp. UNOB3_S3
GGGTGGGCCGGGCCGCTCGGGGCGGTGACGCGGTCGAGGGGATGGTCGTCCTCGGTGAGGGCGCGGGCGGGGTCGACGACGCCCCAGCCGATGTGGCGGTCGCGGCCGGCGGCCGGGCGTTCCGCGGTCTGCTCGATCTGGGCGACCACCTGGTGCTGTTTCCAGTCGGGGTGCTTGGCGCGGATGAGCGCGGCGACCCCGGCGACGTAGGGGGCGGAGAAGCTGGTGCCGTGGTCGACGCACTGTCCACCGCCGGGGACGGTGGAGACCATGTCGACGCCGGGCGCGGCCACGCCGACGAAGTCGCCGGACTGGGAGAAGTACGCCCGCTCGTTGTTGCGGTCGGAGGCGCCGACGGCGAGGACGCCGGGGTAGGCGGCCGGGTACGTGGCCCTGGCCTGGCCGTCGGCGCCGTCGTTGCCTGCCGAGGCGACCACGACGACGTCGTGGGCGAGGGCGTACTGGACGGCCTGTTCCAGGTCGGAGTCGGGGCGCAGCGGGGTGGCGGTGTCCTGGGAGATGTTGATGACGCGGGCGCCCGCGTCGACGGCCTGCCGGATGCCGACGGCGAGGGTGCGGGAGGTGCCGGTGCCCTTCTCGTCGTTCTGCCGGATCGGGATGATGACCGACTCGGGGGCGATGCCGACGAACCCGCTCGCCGGGGAGGGGCGGGCGGCGATGATGCCGGCGACCTTGGTGCCGTGGCCGACGGGGTCGACGGTGGCGCCCGCGGGTCCGGCGAGTCCGGCAGGTCCGGTGGGTCCGGTTCCGGTGGCGGGGCCCTGACCCGCCGGCTGGCCGGGGTCCTTGGCGCCGGTGAGCAGGTCGGTGCCGCTCCTGGCGTCGACGGCGTCCTTGAGCTGCGGGTTGAGGTTGTCGACGCCGGTGTCGATGACGGCGACGCGGACGGGGTTGCCGCGGCTGTCCTTGCCCCGGGTGTCCTGCCAGAGCTGGTCGAGCAGGACGCGCTGGAGCGACCAGGGGGTGCCCTTGATGGGTTTGGCCGGGTAGGTGCACTGGCCGCTGCCGTCGAGGGCGACCGGCGCCGGGGCCACCATCGGGACGGCGAGTGCGGGCGCCGCCCCGGTGGTGAGGGCGGCCCCGGTCGTGAGGGTGGTCAGCAGGGTGGCGGAGAGGAGGGTCCGCGTGCGCTTACGGGCGTTCACGGGCGTTCCTCACGAACCCTGCGGCTGCTTGGCGCTGTTGGTGTCCAGCCGTGGCCCGGTGGGCAGGAACTGGGACCAGTTCGCGGGGACGGGCACGGGGTCGACGTCCTTGTAGCCGAGCCGGACGCGGGCCTGGTCGGCCTCCGGCACCGCCGGCTGCTCGCCGGGCCGGGCGTCGGCGGGCTCCTCGCCGATCCTCGACTTGGCGGTGGCGCTGTCGCTGTTGGACTGGACGGCGTAGCGCAGTCCGGTGTCGGTGACGAGGAAGACCGTGCCGCTGTGGGTCTGGCGCCCGGTGACCTGGCGGTAGAGGAGGCCGGAGCCGGGGGTGACGTAGGCGCTGGTGGCGCCGTCGGGGATGGTCGCGGGGTAGTCCTTGCCGGTCCAGACGCCGAGGCCGGGGGTGCCGGATGCGTCGAGGCCGCCGAAGAGGGAGCAGACGGTGCCGCCGCCGGCGAGGGGGTCGCCGGCGGCCGCGAGGCGGGGCACCTGGGCGGGCCAGTGGTCGCCGCCGTGGAACTCCTCGGCGTCGGGGGTGAAGTCGGCGGCGCTGACGCGCTCGGGGGCGCCGGCCTGGCCGAGGGGGGCGAGGTCACGGCTGCTGAGGAGGAGCTTGGCGACGAACTCCGAGACGCGGGCGACCTTGCCGGGCAGCACGACGTAGTGCTGGGTGGTGGCGCCCGTGGGGGCCTGGAGGATCATGCCGACACGGTTGGCCCTGGGCTTGAGGGTGGGGACGCCCGCCGGTTCGCCGACGCGGCCGCCGACGGTGGGGAAGGTGAGGGGCGTGCCCTCGCCGAGGGTGCCCAGCCACTCCTTGGTGACGTGCTGGGGCTGGGCGCCGTCGGGGAAGAGGGCGCGGAGGAGGACGCTGCGGTCGGCGGGGTCCTGGTGCTGCCAGTCGGTGCCGCCGATGAGGTAGCGGATGCCCTTGGGGTCGACGAGGTAGCGGGCGTCGTCGGGCCCCTGGACGTAGAGGGCCTGAGCGCCGCGCAGGCGTCCGGCGCCGGTGAGCGTCCTGGCCTTCGGGTCGTTCGCGGAGAAAAGGAAGACCGCTTTTTGCGTGGTTTTCCCATTACCCCCGGGTTGTTGGCAGACGGCCCACTGTTTCGGTTTGCCCGCTTGGGTCGCCGTGGGCATTCGGTCCGGTGCGTACGGAATGCCGAGAGTGGGGCCGCGCGGAATATGTCCGTCGTCGAGCTCGGATTCCCGGACCTTGATCACTCCCGCCTTGCCGGGGGCGAGGAGCAACCGGGCGGAGGCGAGATTGAGGACGGGGTGGAGCTGCTTCCTGCCGTCCGTCCTCAGCACGACGTAGCGGGTGGTGGAGTCGCTGCCGACGATGACGTGGGCGGCGACGTCGTCCCATCCCTTGGGCGCCACGGGCCGGAACACTCCCCAGGCGCCGAAGCCCGCGACGAGCAGGGCGCCGATGACGACGCCGGGCAGGACCGTGCGCAGCGGACGCGGGGCGCCTTCCTCGGAACCGGTGGGCGAGGGCTGAAGAAAAGCGGCAACCGTCCGTTTCTTCGCGAAGGTGTAGGCGTTGAGTTCGTCCCGCCGTGATGCCATCTCGAGCTGTTTCTCCCCCGTTTTCGCCGTGACTTCCCTCGGTCGCCAGGCGTCGCCCTATCGGGCCCGGTGTCGTACCGAGCCTCTACTATGCCCGTAAGTGATCGACACCTGTCGCCGGGGGAGGGCTCCCGAGGCGGCATCCGATTTCCCGGCGGTGTATTCCGGGATGTGCGAGGGGGCTTGACGGGTCGTGGCTGCCATGGCGCGCGTACGGACCGGGAGGGGCCCGGAGTCCGGTGCGCGGACCGCCGGTCCCGGGGGTGGTGCCGAGGGCGGTGCCGGAGGCGTCGTGCCCCGGCCGGCGCCGGGGCACGGGGCGCTGGGGCCGGTCCGGCTGTCGCAGCTGGTGCTGCTGGAGCTCGCGGCGGCCGTGG
>NZ_JAILXP010000563.1 GCF_020740895.1 Streptomyces sp. UNOB3_S3
GCCGCCGGGTCCACCATCCCCGCGCCCACCTCGTCGTCGCGCCCGCCCGCCGGCCGGTCCCGCGCGGTCTCGGTCAGCAGTTCGCGGACGCGTGCCGGGCTCAGCCCCGGCCGCGCGGACCGCAGGAGCGCCACGGCCCCGGAGACGAAGGCGGAGGCCGCGCTCGTCCCCCAGCCCTCGTAGTAGCGGCGGTCCGGGTCGGCGATGACCACGTCGACGCCGGGGGCGCTGACGGTGGCGTACCAGCGGCGGGTGGAGAAGGAGGCGCGGCCGCCGTAGCGGTCGACGGCCGTCACGGCGATCACACCGGGGTAGGCCGCCGGGTAGGAGACGTGGTCGCCGTGCTCGCCGCCGTTGCCGGCGGAGGCGACGACGACGGCTCCCTTGGCGAGCGCGTACTGCACGGCCTCGTCCTCGCGCGGCTCGGGGTGCGCGGTGTCGCTGTCGTCGCCCAGGGACAGGTTGATCACGTCGGCGCCGTGGTCGGCGGCCCAGCGGATGCCGTCCGCGAGGGCGCTGCCGCGCGCTCCCCGGGCCTTGGCGCGGGCCGGGTCGCCGTCCTCGAGGATCACCCGCACCGGGAGGATCCTCGCCTCGGGGGCGACACCGGTGATCCCGTCGGCGTCGTCCTCGCCGTGCCCGCGCCCGGCGACGATCCCGGCCATGGCGGTGCCGTGCCGGGCCCAGGCCCGGTCGCCGGGCCCGGCGCCGAAGCCGATCAGGTCCTTGCCCGGCAGCACCCGTCCCCGCAGGTCCGGGTGGCCCTCGTCGACGCCGGTGTCGAGCACGGCGACGGTGATCCCGGCGCCCTTGGTCGTCCGCCAGACGTCCTGGACGTGGAGGGCGTCGAGCGCCCACTCCTGCGCCCTTATGGCGTCCGCCCGGGCCGGGGCGGCGGCGAGCACGGCGAGGGCGGTCCCGGCGGCCAGCGCGGCCAGGGCCCGGCGCGGGCGGCTCATCGGCCGGCCTCCCTGCCCGCCGGCCGGTGCGCGGCGTCGCGGTAGGCGCGCGCCACTGCCTCCGCGAGGGCCGTCGCGTCATGGCCGAGCCCGGCCTGCGCCGGGGCCTCGGTGGCGCCGGGGACGACCGCCCGGGCGGCGGGCAGCGGCGGGGCGCCCGGGCGCCCGTCGGCGAAGCCGGTGACGGCGTAGACGACGACGGGCAGGTCCGTCATGACGGTGATGTGCCAGCTGGCGCGCTGCGCGTCGCCGAAGCGCGCGGCGGGGGTGTCCCGGAGCGCGAGGGGGCGGGGCATCAGGTCGGCGCGCTCGTCGAGGTGTTCGTCGGCGAACCGGCGCCGCAGGGCGCGCATGCCGGCGGCGTCGGCGTCGGTGACGAGCAGGCCGACGGTGGTCACGTGCGACGACGTGACATCGGCGTAGGTGGCACGCAGCAGCCGGGCACAGCCGACGGGGGCCAGGGCGGTGGCGAGGAGGGGATCGAAGGCGCCGGCGCAGCCGCCGTCGGGGGCGACGCCCAGCCGGGTCCACTCGCGCGTGGCGCCGCCGGGCCCGGCCGCGTCCCGCTGGAGGGCGGCCGGGAAGATCCGGTCGACGGGGAGGCCGCGCCAGAGCGTGGCGCCGCGCGTGTAGGCGGCCTCGGCGGCCGAGCCGTCGCCCTGGCCCGCGGCCAGGCAACTCCCGGTCACGGCCCCGGCTATGAGGCCCAGCCCGAGGACCAGGCAGGCGGCGGCATGGGTTCCGCTTCGGTGCTCAACCTGCGCTCCCCCTCGCGAGCCGACCGGTCGTACCGCCGTATGTCGGACATCCGCCACATCCGCCGCCGGCCCAAGGCCGTGGTGTGCGCGCCACTTTACGGTGCGCGACACGACGGGTGCCATTCGCCCGGGCCGACCCCTGGTCAGCGGAATCCCGCTCTGGCAGGCTGCCCGCCATGTCGTCCGACAGAGCGCGTTACGACCGGGCCACCGCCCATCTGGACGCTCCCCTCGCGGTGGTCGATACCGGGGCGTTCGATGCCAATGCCGCCGATCTGGTGCGGCGGGCGGGGGGCAAACCGGTACGAGTGGCGAGCAAGTCCGTACGGTGCCGGGCACTGCTGGAGCGGGTGCTGGCCCGGGAGGGCTTCGCGGGCGTGCTGGCCTACACCCTCGCCGAGGCGCTGTGGCTGGCGCGTTCGGGGATTCCGGACGTACTGGTCGCCTATCCGTCGGCGGACCGCGCGGCCCTCGCGGAACTGACCTCGGACCCCAAGCTCGCCGCCGCCGTGACGGTGATGGTGGACGACCCGGCGCAGCTGGCGGTCGTGGAGGCGGCCCGGACGGGGCGTGAGGAGGTCCGGGTCTGCCTGGAGTTGGACGTCTCGCTGCGCCTTCCGGTCGGCCGGGTACGGATCGGTGCATTGCGCTCTCCGGTGAGCGATCCGGGCGAACTGGCAAAGCTGGCCCGGGCCGTCGACCGCCGTCCGGGCTTCCGCCTGGTGGGTCTGATGGCCTATGAGGCACATGTGGCGGGCGTGGGTGACACGGTGGCCGGGCGGCCACTGCGGTCCCGGGCGATCCGACTGATGCAGTCCGTCGCCCGGGAACGGGTCGCGGCCCTGCGCGCGGAGGCCGTGCGGGCCGTACGGGAGGTGGCGGAGCTGGAGTTCGTCAACGGCGGCGGGACCGGCAGTGTGCAGTACACGGCGGCCGAGGACGCGGTGACGGAGATCGCCGCCGGGTCGGGGCTGTACGCGCCACGCCTGTTCGACGGCTACTCGTCCTTCACCGCCCGCCCCGCCGCGCTGTTCGCCCTGCCCGTGGTGCGCCGGCCCGGGGTGGGCGTGGTGACGGTCCTGGGCGGCGGCTACCCCGCGTCGGGCGCGGCCGGACGGGACCGGCTGCCCGTGCCGTACCTCCCGGCGGGGCTGCGGCTGGCGGACCGGGAGGGCGCCGGCGAGGTGCAGACCCCGCTGCTGGGGCACCCGGCCGACGATCTGCTGATCGGCGACAGGGTGTGGTTCCGGCACGCCAAGGCGGGCGAGCTGTGCGAACGGTTCGCGGAGCTCCATCTCGTCGAGGGCGACAGGGTGGTGGACACGGTCCCCACGTACCGGGGCGAGGGCCGCACGTTCCTGTGACGGGCGCCTCCCGCGCGGGGTTCCGT
>NZ_JAILXP010000564.1 GCF_020740895.1 Streptomyces sp. UNOB3_S3
TGTATAAGAGCCAGCCCCCGGCCCGTACCAGGGCGGTCACCCGCAGCAGCAGCCCTACGGCGGGCAGCAGCAGCCTTATGGCGGCCAGCAGTCTTACGGCGGGCAGCAGCAGCCCTACGGGGGTCAGCAGGCGTACGGCGGCCAGTCGCCCTACGGGGGTCAGCAGCCCTACGGCGGTCAGCCGCAGCCCTACGGCCAGCACGGTCAGCAGTCCGGCTACGGCTACCCGGCCGCCGCCCAGCCCCCGGCGCCCTACGGCCAGCCGCAGGGCGCGTCCCACTACGGCCTGGCCATGAAGCGCCGCAACGTCTTCGGCGTCTGGCTGGGTCTGCCGATCATCACCCTCGGGATCTACACCCTGGTCTGGTACTACAAGATCCATAAGGAGATGGCGGAGTTCGACAGCCGCCGCAAGATCAGCCCGGGCGGCAGCCTGCTCACCCTCCTGTTCGGCGGCATCCTGGTGATCCCGCCGTTCGTGTCCATCTTCAACACCGGCAAGCGGATAGCCGACGCCCAGCGCGCCGCCGGTCTCCAGCCCAGCTGCAGCGGCGGTCTCGGCCTGCTGCTCATCTTCCTCTTCGGGCTGTGGCCGCTGTACTACCAGAGCGAGCTCAACAAGATCGTCGACCACTACCAGGGGACCGCGCCCGGCACCCAGGTTCCGCTGGCGGTCTGAGCCGGGCGAACCGGTGAGAGGGGAGGGCCCGGCGTGGGCCCTCCCCCTTTCCGTCTTTCTGTTCCGTCTTTCCGCTACGCGCGGTAGCCGAGGACCGTCATCATTCCCGACTCCGCGTGGTAGACGTTGTGGCAGTGGATCATCCACAGCCCCGGGTTGTCCGCGTCGAAGTCGACCTCCAGCCGCTTGCCCGGCAGCACGATGGCCGTGTCCTTGCGCGCCCCGCCGCCCGGCAGCGCGAACGTGTGCCCGTGCAGATGCATGGGGTGCCACATCGTGGTGGCGTTGACGAAGGCGAGCCGGACCCGCTCGCCCGCCGCCACCGGATGGCGGTACGAGGGCGAGTACGTCCGCCCGTTGATCGCCCAGTCGTACTTCGCCATCGAGCCCGTCAGCTTCAGCGTGATCGTGCGGTCCGGCCGGCGCTCCTTGAGCGCGACGTCGCCGGCGGCCTTCAGCCGGTCCGCGGTCAGCGGGGCGCCCTCCAGCTCCCGGGGGCGTACGTCCGCCCCGGGCGCCGAGCCGCCGCCCGTCCGCAGCAGGGCCAGCGCGGTGCGCTTCTTGCCCTCGGCCAGGGCGGTGAGCGGGAAGACGCCGTCCTTCACCTCCACCAGGACGTCGTAGCGCTCTCCCATACCGAGCAGGAGTGCGTCCGTCTGTATGTGCTCGACGGGGAAACCATCCGTATGGGTGACGGTCATCCGGTGATCGCCGAGGGCGACCCGGAAGGCGGTGTCACCGCCCGCGTTGATCAGCCGGATCCGGACCCGGTCGCCGGGCTTCGCGGTGAAGGTCTCCGGATCCTCCGGCGTCCGCCCGTTGACCAGGTAGTACGGGTAGGCGACATCGCCGGCGTCACCGCCGAGGACGTCGCTGGTGGCGCCCATCAGCATCCGGGGCGGGCCGGTGGGGGAGGGGGCGGAGGACGCCGTCGTCATCGACATGTGCGACATGCCCGGCATGTCGTGGCCCCCGCCGTGGTCCATGCCCCCGCCGCCGTGGTCCATGCCGCCCATGCCCATGCCCTTGGCGAGCTCCGCGAGCACCGCGTCCGGAGTGCTGCCGTCGACCCCGTCGACCCAGTCGTCGAGCACGACGACCCACTCCTTGTCGTACTTCAGGGGCTCCTTGGGGTCCTCCACGATCAGCGGCGCGTACAGCCCCCGGTCCTGCTGGGTGCCGGAGTGCGGGTGCAGCCAGTACGTGCCCGGGTGCGCGACCGTGAAGCGGTAGTCGTGCGACGCCCCCGCCGCGACCGGGCGCTGCGTCAGCCCCGGGACGCCGTCCATGTCGTTGCGCAGCGCCAGTCCGTGCCAGTGCACGGACGTGGGCACGGGCAGGTGGTTGGCGAGGGTGAGCGCGAGGGTGTCGCCGGCCGTGACGCGGACCTCCCGGCCGGGCAGCGCGTCGCCGTAGGCCCAGCTCGCGACCGTACGGCCGCCCCCCAGGTCCAGCCGCGCGGGAGTCGCGGTGAGCCGTACCCGGCGGACCGGCCCCGTACCGCGCCGGGCCTCGGCGGCGGCCACCTCACGGCCGTCGGGGGAGACGAACCCGGCGGGGGTGGCGGAGGAGGAGGGCGAAGGGCCGTCGCCGGTGCCCTTCGAGCAGGCGGCCAGCAGGCCGGTTCCGGCAGCGGCGATCCCCGCGCCGAGCACGGCGCGGCGGGTGGTTGTGCGCATGGGAGTGCACCTCTGTGGTGTCGGTGGGTGTGCGTGATGAGGAGCGCGTGCGCTGCCGCCGACGAGGCGGGCAGCGGAACGCGCCCCTATACGCGCAGCACCGACAACCGGGCGAGGGCCTTCTGCCGGGGCGGGGGCGGGACCGGCCACAGCGCGCGCGAGAACCACGCGCGGGCGGCCACCGGGCCCGTACCGGTCCGGTCGCGGAGGAAGGCGCCCAGGGAGAGCAGGAAGGCCGCGGCCCAGCCCGCGCCGAGCACGGCGAGGCATACGGACAGCGGATCCATGCCGCCGTGACCGCCGCCGTGGGGGATGGACGCTGCCGGAACGGAAGCGTGGCCCGCACCCGGCATGGCGTGCCCGACCGACGCCATCGCGTGCGCCCCCGCCGCCGGCCCGTGGTCACGCGGGTGCCCGAGTGTGTGCATCGTCACGATGCCGAGCAGCAACGCGGCGAACAGCAGCAGCCGGCCGCACCACGCGGCGACCCTCCGCCGTTCGCGCATCGCCCGCCTCCACAAGCCCGTTGACCTCCCGGCACCCTACCCCCGCGGGGTATCCGCCCTCCAGGCGGGTGGAGGGAGGCGGTGGCCGGACCGGATGTGCGAACCACGGCATGAAGGCCCGATTATGGGACGAAAACGCTTGACCAACCGAACACGTTCGATGCACGGCCCGAAGGACGCTCTCCCCACATGACCATCACGGAACAGGTCCGGGACGAACGTCCCCCCACGGCCG
>NZ_JAILXP010000565.1 GCF_020740895.1 Streptomyces sp. UNOB3_S3
CTCCCAGCGGTAGCCGGGGGAGGGTGGGCACAAACCACCCACGGGCCTGCACCCACAGGACCACGCCGGCCAAGGACCACGCACCGACCACATCCAGCGGCCAGTGATACCCCTGCCGCACCAACCCGAGCCCCACCCCAAGGTTGAGCAGCACATAGGGCACCACCCACCACCACGTCCGAAAGACCAACAACGCCGCCGCCCCGCAGGCGACAGCCGCCGTCGCCGCATGACCGGAAGGAAAGAACCCGTCATGCGGCCCGGCCCCCATGGCCGGCGGCCCCGCCCGCCCGATCCACCACTTCAGCGGGACGACAAGAGCGGGCACCGCAACCATCGCGAGGGCGGCACCCAGCGGCGCTCGCCACCGGCGGTGACGCAGGACGGAGGAGACGACGGCCACCAGAAGAACCGGCACCGCCACCACCGTGTCGCCCAGATCCGCCAGCAGTTCGGCGGGCCCCGACGGCACGGCGCCGGTGCCCACGACCGCGTGCCCGAGCCGCTCGTCGAGCGCGCGCAGCGGCCCGTGCGCGGCGACCTGCCAGGTGACGAGGGCGAAGAGGACGGCGCACACCGCCGGGAGCGCGTATCGCGCGTACGCCGACGGCCCCGGAACAGGGGGGGAAGTTCCAGGGCCGCCGGTCCGGCCGGTGGACCGCGCGCCCCGGGGGGTATGGGGCGGGCGACCGTCCGATCGGTGAGGATGTCCGGAGCCGAGGGCTCCAGTGCTGTGCGCGAAGGCACGGCCGGGCCGGCGCCGGGGAAGCGACGGCACGGTTTCGTCCGCAGTCCCCTGCGGACGGGGTGTTTCACTCATCTGAAGAAACCGTACGGCAGGGGCCGGGCGATCCGATAGTCGGATCACCCGTCCACCACCCGCCCCGCACAGGTTCTTCACCGGCTCACAGGGAGCTCACAAGAAGCCCGTGGCGGGGCGACAGCCGGCTCACAGACGGGCGAACGCGCCCTCGATGATGTCGAGGCCCTCGTTGAGCAGGTCCTCGCCGATGACCAGCGGCGGCAGGAAGCGCAGCACGTTGCCGTAGGTGCCGCAGGTGAGGACCAGCAGGCCCTCGGCGTGGCAGGCCTTGGCGAGCGCGCCGGCGGCCTCCGGGTTCGGCTCCTTGGTCGCCGGGTCCTTGACCAGCTCGATCGCGATCATCGCACCGCGGCCGCGGATGTCGCCGATGACCGGGAACTTCTCCTGCATGGCGGTGAGGCGGCCCTTCATGACCTCCTCGATGCGCTTGGCCTTGCCGTTGAGGTCCAGCTCGCGCATGGTCTCGATGGCGCCCAGGGCACCGGCACAGGCCACCGGGTTGCCGCCGTAGGTGCCGCCCAGACCGCCCGCGTGCGGCGCGTCCATGATCTCCGCGCGGCCGGTGACGGCGGCCAGCGGCAGACCGCCGGCGATGCCCTTGGCGGTGGTGATCAGGTCCGGGACGATGCCCTCGTCCTCGCAGGCGAACCACTGGCCGGTGCGGCAGAAGCCGGACTGGATCTCGTCCGCGACGAAGACGATGCCGTTGTCGTTGGCGAACTTCACGATCGCCGGGAGGAAGCCCTTGGCCGGCTCGATGAAGCCGCCCTCGCCCAGCACCGGCTCGATGATGATCGCGGCGACGTTCTCGGCGCCGATCTGCTTGGTGATCTGGTCGATGGCCTGGGCGGCGGCCTCGGGGCCGCAGTTCTCCGGGCCGGTCGGCCAGCGGTAGCCGTACGCCACCGGCACGCGGTAGACCTCGGGCGCGAACGGGCCGAAGCCGTGCTTGTACGGCATGTTCTTGGCCGTGAGCGCCATCGTCAGGTTGGTGCGGCCGTGGTAGCCGTGGTCGAAGACGACGACGGCCTGGCGCTTGGTGTACGCACGGGCGATCTTGACCGCGTTCTCGACGGCCTCGGCGCCCGAGTTGAACAGCGCGGACTTCTTGGCGTGGTCGCCCGGGGTCAGCTCGGCGAGCTGCTCGCAGACCTCCACGTAACCCTCGTAGGGGGTCACCATGAAACAGGTGTGGGTGAAGTCGGCGAGCTGCGCGGAGGCGCGGCGCACCACGGCCTCGGCGCTGGCGCCGACCGAGGTCACGGCGATGCCGGAGCCGAAGTCGATGAGGGAGTTGCCGTCGACGTCCTCGATGACGCCGCCGCCCGCGCGCGTGGTGAACACCGGCAGGACGGAGCCCACACCGCCCGCGACCGCGTCGAGGCGGCGGGCCTGGAGCTCGAGCGACTTGGGGCCGGGGATCGCGGTGACGACGCGGCGCTCCTGGGGGAGGGCGGCGCCTCCGGACAGTTCGGTCATGACGAGCTCCAGGGGGAAAGTACGGGCTTTTGGTCGCAGGCTAGGTGCGGCGGCGGGAGCGCGGCATGTTCCGATCGGGAGAAGTGCGCGCGTCCCGTTGTCCGTATCGGACATGGTGTCCCACTAGATTGGGCCGGTCGGAGACTTCAGGCACGCGCGGCGCGACGGCCGGCTGGGGGCGAGGGGCAGTGAGGGACACCGAGGAGACCACGGGAGGCGGCATGGAGCCGCCCGGCGCGCGGGGGGGCCGCATGCCGCGCCAGGCGGGCCCGCCCGGGGAGCCGCCCGCGCCGCTCCCCGTCGAGCCGGCCGGCATGCCGCTCCCCGTCGAGGCGGCCGTGGCACCGCCCGTCGAGGTCGTGCCGCCGCGCCCGGAGGCCGAGCCACCGGCCGGCGGCACCGCGGGCGCCCCGTTCCTGTCCTGGCTGCGCACCCCGCGCCCGGACGCCGCGCCCGGCGTGTGGACCTTCGGCCACCGGCCCCGGCCGCCGGAGGAGCCCGACCGGATTCCCGGCCGGCAGCTCCTCAGCAGCGCGGTGATCTCCCTGCTGTGCGGCTGGCTGCTGTGGTCGCTGCTGTGGAACGGCTACCTCGGCCACTACTGGATCTGGCCGCTGTTCGCCCTCACGCCCGACTCCTGGCGGGAGGAGGGCATGCTCGCCGTCTGGGTCGTCTACGGCTACTACGTCCTGGTCGCCCTCGTCCTCGTCGTCGTCTTCGGCCGCCTCGGCCGCTGGCCCCAGGTCTGGCGCCGCTGGGCCGTGCCCGCCCTGCGGCGCCTGTGGGACGAC
>NZ_JAILXP010000566.1 GCF_020740895.1 Streptomyces sp. UNOB3_S3
CCACCCATGCTCCCCGACCCCCTCCGCGGACCCGCGTTCTCCTCGTACGACCCCGAGGACGTCGGCTGGCTCCTGCGGGACCTCTCCACCGTGCGGCTCGAAGCGCCCACCGAGGAGCGGGAGGAGGCCATCCAGAGCGGCGGCGCGCACTACGCCGAGTCGCTGCCCGTGGAGTACCAGCCCAGCGAGCGCTACCAGGCCCTCTACCGCTCCGCCCTCGACGCCTCCGCGCACCGCATCGCCCTCGCCGTCGGCACGGTCACCGAGGCCGTCCTCGCCGAACGCTCCCCGCGCCCGGTCCTGGTGTCGCTGGCCCGCGCCGGTACGCCCGTGGGCGTGCTGATGCGCCGCTGGGCCCGGCACGCCCACGGCCTGGACCTGCCGCACTACGCCGTCTCCATCGTGCGCGGCAAGGGCATCGACCCCAACGCCCTGCGCTGGCTGGCCGAGCACCACGACCCGGCCGACGTCGTCTTCGTCGACGGCTGGACCGGCAAGGGCGCCATCACCCGGGAACTCACCGCTGCCCTGCGGGACTTCCCGGGCTTCGACCCCCGCCTCGCCGTGCTCGCCGACCCCGGCCACTGCGTGACCACCTACGGCACCCGTGACGACTTCCTCATCCCCTCCGCCTGCCTCAACTCCACCGTCTCCGGCCTGATATCCCGCACCGTGCTGCGCGACGACCTCGTCGGGCCGGGCGACTACCACGGCGCGAAGTTCTACCGCGAGCTCGCCGGCGCCGACGTCTCCCGGGCCTTCGTCGACACCGTCGCCGCGCGCTTCGCCGACCCCGGCCTCCACACGGCCGTGACCCGCGCCGCCGAGGAGCTCGCGACGGCCGACCGCACCCCCACCTGGGCCGGCTGGGCGGCCGTCGAGCGGATCAGCGAGGAGTACGGCATCGACGACGTCAACCTCGTCAAGCCCGGCGTCGGCGAGACCACGCGCGTCCTGCTGCGCCGCGTGCCCTGGAAGGTCCTGGCCGCCCGCGGCGCGGGCGCCGACCTGGACCACGTACGGCTCCTGGCCGAACAGCGCGGTGTGCCCGTGGAGGAGGTGGACGGCCTGCCGTACCGCTGCGTCGGGCTGATCCACCCCCACTACACCCGCTGCGCCACCGGCGCCGACGGCAAGTCGGTGGCCGGGCTGTGAGCACTCTCGTCGCCAGCGACCTCGACCGCACCCTGATCTACTCCACCGCCGCGCTCAGCCTGTCCATGCCGGACGCCGAGGCCCCGCGCCTGCTGTGCGTGGAGACGTACGAGAGCAAGCCGCTGTCCTATATGACGGAGACGGCCGCCGGGCTCCTCGCCGAGCTGGCCCGTACCGTCACGTTCGTTCCCACCACCACCCGCACCCGTGAGCAGTACGAACGGATCCGGCTGCCCGGCCCCGCGCCGGAGTTCGCCATCTGCGCCAACGGCGGCGAGCTGCTGGTGGCGGGCGAGCCCGACGCCGGCTGGCGGGCCCGGGTGGACCGCTCGCTGGCCGCCGAGTGCGCCCCGCTCGCCGAGGTCCACGCCCACCTGCTGCGCGTCGCCGACCCGGCGTGGCTGCTCAGGGCGAGCACGGCGGCGGACCTCTTCTCCTACCTCGTCGTCAACCGGCCGCTGCTGCCCGCCGGCTGGCTGGCGGAGCTGACGGACTGGGCCGGTGAGCGGGGCTGGACGGTCTCGCTCCAGGGCCGCAAGGTCTACGCCGTGCCCAAGCCGCTCACCAAGAGCGCGGCGGTCGCGGAGGTCGCCCGGCGCACCGGGGCGGCCGAGGTGCTCGCCGCCGGGGACTCCCTCCTGGACGCCGATCTGCTGCTGGCCGCCGACCGCGCCTGGCGGCCGGGCCACGGCGAGCTGTCCGACGTGGGCTGGACCGCGCCGCACGTCACCGCGCTGGAGACCCGGGGGGTCGCGGCGGGGGAGGAGATCGTCCGGGCGTTCCTGGGAGGGCGGCGGCGGGAGCGCTAGTCTCGGGGGCGCGTCACTTGGTGGTCCAACCATCTTTCGTAGCCGAGGAGATCGCGTGTCCGAGACCAAGAGCCCTCCGCTCACCGCCGAGCTCTACTCGTACGTCCTGGCCCACAATCCGCCGCTCGTCCCCGTCCAGCGGGCCCTGGTCGAATCCACCCGGGCCCTGTTCCCCCAGGACGCGATCAAGCAGGTGGCCGAGGAACAGGCGCCGCTGCTCGCGTTCCTCGTCCGCCTCACGGGTGCCCGGCACATCGTCGAGGTCGGCACCTTCACCGGGCTGTCGGCCCTCGCCATGGCCCAGGCGCTGCCCGCCGACGGCAGGCTGATCGCCCTGGACATCTCGGAGGAGTGGACGGCCCACGCCCGTACGGCGTGGGCCGAGGCGGGGGTCGCCGACCGGATCGACCTGCGGATCGCCCCCGCGCTGGACTCGCTGCGCGCCATGCCCGCCGAGCCGCACATCGACCTCGCGTTCCTCGACGCGAACAAGGACGGCTACATCGCCTACTGGGAGGAGCTCGTGCCCCGGCTCCGCCCGGGCGGGCTGCTGATCGCGGACAACGTCCTGTTCTTCGGCTCGGTCGTCGACCCGGCGGTGACCAGCGGACCGGGGGCGGACGTACGGGAGTTCAACGCGCACGCGCTCGCGGACAAGCGGATGGAGTCGGTGATGCTCACGGTCGCGGACGGCCTGACGCTGGCCCGCCGCCTGTAGTGCGGCTCAGCCGCAGCAACCGCCCCCACAGCACCCGCCGCCTCCGCCGCCCCCGCTCGGGCGCGGGGCAGAGGTGGGGGCGGCGGAACCGGTCATGGCGACGGTCGACAGCAGCTTGACGGTGTCCGTGTGCCCGGTGGGGCAGGTGGCCGGGGCGGAGGACTCGGCCATGGGGCGGGTCAGCTCGAAGGTGTCGCCGCAGGCCTTGCAGCGGTATTCGTAACGAGGCATGCGGGCAGCATAGGTCAGCGGTTCTCGCCGCGGCCCCGCTCCTCGCGGATCTCCTGGACGACCCGGGCGGCGGTGTTCCGCACGGCCTCCGTCTCGGTCAGGAAGTGCCACCAGTCCGGATGCCGGCCCTCCAGCCCGTCGACCGCCCGCTCCAGCCGGGCCACCGCGTCGTCGAGGGG